>JBCDEC010000049.1:0-22331 GCA_039179965.1 Pseudomonadota bacterium | reverse complement strand
CTCAAGGGCAGCGACCACTTCGACCATGCGATCCACGTCCAGCGCGTCGAGTTCGATGTCAAAGACGTCAATGCCAGCGAACTTCTTGAACAGCACCGCCTTGCCTTCCATCACCGGTTTGGAGGCCAGCGCGCCGATGTTGCCAAGCCCCAGAACCGCGGTGCCGTTGGACACCACGGCCACAAGGTTGGCGCGCGAGGTATAGCGGGCGGCGTTCATCGCATCGTCTTTGATCTCCAGGCAGGCCTCGGCCACACCGGGGGAGTAGGCGCGCGCCAGATCGCGGCCATTGGCCATGGGCTTTGTCGCCCGTATCTCCAGTTTCCCGGGTTTGGGGTATTCATGATAGAACAGCGCCGCCTGGCGCAGGGTTTCCTTATCGGCAGGCTGATCAACCATGACACGTGCTCCCCTCTCGTTACCTGAGCCCTAACCGAACTTCCCGACGGATGCCACCGGGCGTGCAATCTGGGGATCGGGAAATCCGCTGTCTTGCTATTTCGCGACCCTCTCGCCACTTTCGGTCCAAGACGGAGACACCGATGGCCGATACTGCCCCCCAGACCCACCAGACCCCCCAGCCCCCCCAGACACAGGCAGAGATGCGTCTGCCGACGCAGAACCTGCGCGACGACCTGCCGTTTTTCACCTCCACGCTCGGTCTGCGGCTCGACACGATCTATCCCGCAGACGATCCGCGTGTGGCGGTGCTGTCCGGCCATGGGCTGCGGGTGCGGCTGGAACAGGGTGCGGCGGAGGCGCCCGGGACAATCCGGATTCTGACCGATGATCCCGACGGATTCGCCGATGGGGCCCGTCACCTGATCGCCCCCAACGGGACAAAGGTGGAGATCGATGATCTGAACCCGCCGCTTGTTCTGCCCCGGACACTGCATTCCTTTGTTGTGCGTCGGCTGGCCGATCAGGCGCCCTGGATCATCGGGCGCGCCGGCATGCAATACCGCGACCTCATTCCCGACCGGCTGGGCGGCTCCGTGATTGCCAGCCACATCCGCATACCCGACGGCGGGCCAGTGCCGGACATGGTGCATTTCCACAAGGTCGGCTTTCAGCTCATCTTCTGCGTCGCGGGATGGGTCGATGTCGTGTACGAGGATCAGGGCGGCCCGCTGCGGCTCACGCCCGGGGATTGTTTCATTCAGCCGCCAGAGATCCGCCACCGGGTCCTGGAGGCGTCCGACCATGTCGAAGTGATCGAGATCGGCGTGCCGGCGGACCATGTCACCGAGATCGATCATCAGATGACGCTGCCCACCGCTCACCTGCGGCCCGACCGGGTCTGGGACGGACAGCGCTTCGTGCATAATCTGGCGCAAGGGGCGTCCTGGGTGCCGTCACGCCTGCCGGGCTATGTGGCACGCGACACAACGATCTGCGCCAACACCGGCGGGGTGGCCGGTGTCATGGTCTTGCGCAAGGGCGCGGGCACGCCGACCTGGAACCGGCATGACAGCGATATTCTGTTCACCTTCGTGATGGCCGGTGGCGTCACCCTCGAAGGGGAGGGGCGCGACCCCCATCGCCTGGAGCAGGGCGATGCCTTTGTCATCCCGCCACATATGGCCACATGCCTCTCGGAGCCGACAGATAACGTGGAATTGCTCGAAGTGGCGCTGCCCGGACATTTTCGCACGGAACCGGTGTCATAGCCGGTTTTCGCAGGCCCCGCGTTGCGTTACACCTGAACCTCCAAAGACCGCCCGAGAGACGAGATGTCGACACAAGACCTGAAAGACGCTGCGATCAAGATCCGCGCCCGCGCCTATGCGCCGTATTCGAATTTCAAAGTGGGCGCCGCGCTTCGAGGCGCATCAGGTCGGATTTACGTGGGCGTGAACGTCGAGAACGTGGCCTATCCGGAAGGCACCTGCGCCGAAGCCGGCGCACTCGCCGCGATGATTGCGGGCGGTGATACGGAAGTGATCGAAGCCTATGTGGTGGCCGACAGCCCCAGCCCGGTGCCGCCCTGCGGCGGCTGCCGACAGAAGTTGGCCGAGTTTGGCGCCGTCGGTACACCTGTGACACTGGCCACGGTATCCGGCGCCGAGACGCGCCTGACGATCGGGGATCTTCTGCCGGGTGCTTTTGACGCCGGACATATGGAGCCGCGCTGAGCCATGGATGTCCGCCGTATTCTCGCCGATCTCCGCCATGGTGTTTCGCCGTCGCCCGAGGCGCTGCGCTGGTTCATTGCAGGCTTGACCGAAGGTGCCGTGAGCGACGCCCAGACCGGCGCCTTTGCCATGGGGGTGTGCACCACCGGGCTGACACCGGACGGCCGCACCGCCCTGACACTGGCCATGCGCGACAGTGGCCATGTGCTGAACTGGGATCTCGACGGTCCGGTGGTCGACAAGCACTCCACCGGCGGGGTCGGAGACTGCGTCTCTTTCGTGGTGGCGCCTGCGCTGGCCGCCTGCGGGGCCTACGCGCCGCTGCTGTCCGGCCGCGGTCTGGGCCACACGGGCGGGACGCTGGACAAGCTGGAGTCGGTGCCCGGCGTTTCGACGCAGGTGAGCGAAGACCGCCTGCGCGCGATTATCGATGCCGCCGGTTGCGCCATTGTCGGCGCCACCGCGGATATCGCGCCGGCGGACAAACGGCTTTATGCGGTCCGGGATGTGACATCGACGGTGGACAGTCTGGATCTGATCACCGCGTCGATCCTGTCCAAGAAGCTTGCCGCGGGCACCCAGACGTTGACGCTGGACGTCAAGACAGGTTCGGGGGCCTTTATGAAATCGCCTGACGAAGCGCGGGCGCTGGCGCGCGCTCTGGCCGCGACCGCCAATGCCGCGGGATGCCGGACCCGGGCCGCGATCACGGATATGAGTCAGCCGCTCGCGCCATCCATCGGCAATGCGCTTGAAATCGACGAAGCGATGCAGGTGCTGGCCGGTCAGTCCAATGGCGCGCTGCTGACGTTGAGTCAATGTCTGGGCGGGATGGCGCTGGCCGATGCCGGGCTGGCCAAGGATGATGCCGATGGCGCGCTCAAGATTGGTGCCGCCATCGCCAGTGGGCAGGCGGCAGAGCGCTTCGGACGTATGATCGTGGCGATGGGAGGCCCGCTGGCCTTCGTCGAGAACTGGCAGCGCTTCCTGCCGGAGGCCAACGTGATTGCCGAAGCAACGGCGGGCCGGACCGGCTATGTGACGGCCATCGACGGTCAGGCGCTGGGCATGGCCGCCGTCGGACTGGGCGGTGGACGACAGGTGGAGACCGATGCCATCGATCCCGCCGTCGGCCTGTCGCGGCTGGTGAGCCTTGGCACCAAAGTGGAAGCCGACAGCACGCTGGCCCTGGTGCATGCGGCCCGCGAAGATGCGGCAGACGAAGCCATTGCGCGGGTGCGGGCAGCCATCACAATCGCAGACACGCCGATCGACGCCCCGGCGCTGATCCGCGAGACACTGGGCTGATGGCACGCGCCTTTCTCGTGGTGATGGATTCGGTCGGGATCGGCGGTGCACCGGATGCGGCCGCCTATTTCAATGGCGACCGGCCGGACACCGGCGCCAATACCCTGGTCCACATTGCCGAAGCCTGCGCCGAAGGGCGCGCAGAGGAGGGCCGGTTCGGGCCACTGCACCTGCCCAACCTGACGGCGCTCGGTCTTGGCGCGGCGGCCCATCTGGCGACCGGCCGGTCCGCGCCGGGGCTGGAGGCCCGTCCGAGCGGGTTCTGGGGCGTCGGCGAAGAAAAATCGCGCGGCAAGGACACACCCTCCGGTCACTGGGAGCTTGCCGGCCTGCCCGTGCCCTGGGACTGGCATTACTTTCCCGACAGCGTGCCGGCTTTTCCGGACGATCTGGTGGCCTTTGTGGCCCGAACCGCCGGTACGGACGGCGTATTGGGCAACCGGCATGCCTCTGGCACGGCGATACTGGCCGATCTTGGAGCCGCCCATATCCAGACCGGCTGGCCGATCTGCTACACCTCCGCCGACAGCGTCTTTCAGATCGCGGCGCATGAGGAGCATTTTGGTCTCGACAGGTTGCTGGACCTTTGCGTCACGGTGGCCCCCCGGCTGCACGAGATGAAGGTGGGTCGCGTGATCGCGCGCCCGTTTGTCGGCACAGCGGAAACCGGGTTTGCCCGAACCACAAACCGCAGGGACTTTGCAATCGCGCCACCGGCCCCGGTGCTGACCAATTGGGCACAGAATGCCGGGCGCAGGGTCTACGGGCTGGGCAAGATCGGCGATATCTTTTCAATGACCGGGATCGACGAGGTCCGCAAAGGCAGCGACGCGGACCTGATGGGGCATCTTTCGGATCTTGTGGACACGGCCGAGACCGGCAGCCTGACCTTCGCCAATTTCGTCGAGTTTGACAGCCTCTACGGGCATCGTCGGGATGTTTCCGGCTACGCGGCGGCTCTGGAGCGCTTTGACGCGGGCCTGGGGGGGATCCTGCCCCGCCTGCGACCGGACGATCTTTTGGTGCTCACTGCCGATCACGGGAACGATCCAAGCTGGACCGGCACGGATCACACCAGAGAGGCGGTCCCGGTGTTGACCGCCGGTCCGCCGCCGGGTGCGTTTGGCAGGGTCGCATTTGCCGATGTCGCCGCCTCCATCGCCGCGCATCTGCAGATCACGTCAGAGGGTCCCGGACGGTCTTTTCTGCCCGTTTGACGCAGGCACCTAGCCGTCTTGCGGGTTGTTCTCGCGGAAATATTCCCACTCATCGACTTCGCGCCCGTCCGGAAGAACGCAGATCCCCTGCTGCCCGTTCGGCCCGTCGCGGATCTCGGATTTGCCGCCGCTTTCGACGCAGTAGACCGAGGCGGGATTGGCCAGTCCGGTGGTACTCGGCGTGGTCTCCGCCGTGCTGCAGGCAGCGCAGACGCCTGCAACGGCGCTGATGGCCAGGACATGTCTGACGGTGTTCATTTTGCTCTCCATTCCGGTTGGGCGCGCGTGCGCGACCCTCCGGCACAAGTAAAGCCGACCCGCAGGGGAATGGCCAGATCGGACTGGGGCGGCTTGAACCCGCAGGCGGCTTGGCGCAGAACGGACCAAAACCGGAGCCTGCTCACATGTCAGATCATCTAACCGTCGTCGATCATCCGCTGGTGCAGCACAAGCTGACCCTGATGCGCGATAAAACCACGTCTACCGAAGTGTTCCGGCGGACCTTGCGCGAAATCACCTTGCTGCTGGCCTATGAGATCACGCGCGAGATGCCTATGACCTCAAAGACCATCGAGACGCCGCTTGAAGACATGGAGGCACCCACGCTGGCCGGAAAGAAAATGGCCGTGGTGTCGATCCTGCGGGCGGGCAATGGGATGCTGGACGGCGTATTGGAACTCATCCCCTCGGCGCGCGTCGGCTTTGTCGGGCTGTACCGCGATGAAAAGACCCTGGAACCGGTCCAGTACTACTTCAAAGTGCCCGAAAGCCTTGAAAACCGGCTGGTCATCGCCGTCGATCCCATGCTGGCCACGGGCAATTCCTCGGCAGCGGCGGTGGATCTGCTGAAAGGCGCAGGCGCGTCCGATATCCGGTTCCTGTGTCTGCTCGCCGCGCCGGAGGGCATTGCCCGGATGAAAGAGGCCCATCCGGATGTGCATATCGTGACCGCATCTGTGGATGAAAAGCTCAACGACCTCGGCTATATCGTGCCGGGCCTCGGAGATGCCGGCGACCGCATGTTCGGAACCAAATAAGCCCGGCCTACGTCTTTACGCAGGCCGGCTTTTGCGCCATCATCTGACCTACATCTTGTGGGGGCACGGATGAATACGACAAAGCCTATTGCCGGCCTGCTGCTGTCGGTCTGTCTCATCGGGGCCGCGCACGCGCAAAGCCTGCGCAATGGCGCGACACCGGCCGAGTTTCCTCCGGCGTCTTACGATGGCAATCAATATGTCGACAGCCGGGGCTGCGTTTACATTCGCGCGGGCATCGATGGCGCCGTGACCTGGGTGCCGCGGGTTACGCGCGACCGCCAGCTGGTCTGCGGTTTCACACCCACCGGCACAGCAACGACGGCACAAACTGCGCCGACCGCGCCCGCCTCTGGTGTCGAACAGATCACCATCGAAACCACGACAGATACGTCCGCCGCGCCTGTGGCAGCCGGTGCCGCGTCATCTAGCGCAGCGGCGGCGGCGGGCGGACCGGCGGTACAACCGGCGTCTGATCCCTTCCTGTCGCTCTTCACAGGCCCCGCGCCCGGGCGTGTGCCGTCACCGGCCCAACCGCCCACGGTGTTTGAAACCACCGAAGCCACGCCCGCGCCGGAACCGACGCCTGCCACGATTGCGCCGCTGAGCGTTGCGACGGCAACGCCGCGGACGCCCTCCCCAGCGCCGCCGCCCACCGTATTTGAGACCGCAAGCGCGACGCCTGAACCGGTGGCCGCGCCCGCGCCGAGCCAGACCCCGGTCCCCCTTGTGGTCTACCGGGCGCCGCAGGCCAGCGCGCCTGCACCAGCATCGGTGCGCGCCGCGCCGGCTCCGCAGACGGTCACCGCGCCGCCGCAGGTCGTGGTGGCGTCCTCTAAGCCGGCGCCAGCCGCCCAGACGACCGCCGGGCTCAGCCCGAATACGCGGGTGCTGCCGCTCCATGTCTATGAACAGCGCGCCAATGCGCGCAACCTGCCGATCCCGAAAGGATACCGGGCGGTCTGGGACGATGACCGCCTGAACCTGCGCCGCGCCGAAAGCACTTTGGCCCCTCCGGTCGCGCGTGCCGCCCAGATCCCCAGCGGGTTTCGCCCGGCCTGGGATGACGGACGGCTGAACCCGAACCGGGCTGTGGGTTCGGCCTCTGGCAATGTCCAGACGGAAGCCATCTGGACGAACACCGTGCCGCGGCAGTTGAAGCAGCCTCAGAACGTGCAGGTGGTGCGGGTGCAAAGATCCCGGATCCAGGCCGCGGATACCCGGCAGTCGATTAGCAATCCGCTCTTTGGGGGCGCCGCGAAGATCGCAAGGCCGGCGGCCACGCAACCGGTGCAGGCCGCGAAGGTGGAAACAGTACCCCGGACGAAGCCGCAACCCAAAAAGTCCGCGCCCCGGTATGTGCGGGTGGGGGCGTTTGCCTCCGAGGCGCAGGCCAGAGCCGCGGCCAAGACGCTCGCGCGCAGCAGTGGTCTGACCCTGCGGCTGGGCACGGCACGCAAGGGCAATCAGACCTACAAGCTGGTGCTGGCCGGACCCTATGGCACTGCGGCGGCCGCTTCATCCGCCCTGAGCAAAGTGCGCGGTGCGGGCTATTCCGGCGCGCGCATGTTGCGCTGAGCTGACCGGGTCTGTCCGGGTCTGCCCGGGTCTGCCTGTCACACGGCGCGCAGGCTCTGACGTCAGCGCTAGTCGGTCAGGCAAATGTTCTGAAGCAGCACCCAATCCCGGTCGGTCATCACGGCCGGCGCGGTCTGGCCAGCCATCGGATCAGCCTCGATCAGGCTGAGCACTGTCTCGCCCGTGACATCGCGCGCATAGGCGTAGGGGGTCGAGGGGACACGGGCGGTTTCAAACGCCTTAAGGATCGGGTCCATCTCAAGTTCGGGTCGCGGCTGGGTGAGCACATATTCGGTATAGTCGGTGAGCGTCTCGTCTGACAATTCGCCCGTCGTGAGCAATCGGAAGGAGGCGGCCGGGCCGCCAAAGCTCAGCAGCGCATCCAGCGGATCCTGCGCTTCGGCCCGGGCGCGCTCGGTCAGCACATAGCCGGCGGCGACGGCCGGGTCTTCGTGGTCTTCGATCAGGGCGCGGTTCAAAACGACCAGATTCCCGGGCAGGATCAGCGCATGACGCACGCCGCCGGGGAGGACCGCCACGGCGCGCACATTGGTGCGCTGTGCCAGCCGCGCAAGCGGCGCGGCGGCGTCATCGGATCGGCAGGCGCGGCCGGCGACGCGCTCCAAACGACTCAGCAGGGTTTCACCGATCTCCTGGTGCTTGATATCGGGCACAACCGTCATGGCCTGAAACTTCAGCGCGCCGGGCAGCCACAACGCCCCGAGCAGGCCCACGGCCAGGACGGACGCCAGAATCCCCACCAGCCGCAAACGTCCCGGGCGCGGGCGCGCGCGGTCAATGGCCTTGCGCAGGGTTTCGATGGCCTCGATCATCTCGGTTTCGGTCTCGGCCAGTTCCAGCGTCTCGCCAGGATCCCCATCAGGATAAAAGATCGCGGGTCGTTCGCCGGGGTTTTGCCGCAGCACGGCCGCCAGAGACCAATGGGTCAGCGCCTGATCATTGATGTCAGAGATCACCAGCGTGGCATCTCCAAGCGAAACCACGACCTCACGCCGCTGCTCTTCGGCATGCGCGCGCCAAAGCCCGGTGGCTTCGATTCTTTGATACCGAGTGAGCGCGGTCATGAAATTCGGGTCTGCTGCCTCAGTCTTTTGCCCAAGCCTATCACGGCGCGGCGCGCTGCGCCAAACCAATGATCACAAGGACTTCGCCAAATTGCGCAGCTCGAACTTCTGGATTTTGCCGGTCGAGGTCTTGGGCAGTTCCTGAAACACCACCTTCTTGGGGGCCTTGAAGTGGGCGATCTGGTCGCGGGCGTGCGCGATGAGGCTGGCCTCGTCGGTGGTGGCGCCGGGTTTGAGTTCAACAAAGGCGCAGGGCACTTCGCCCCATTTTTCGTCCGGTTTCGCCACCACGGCGGCGAGCGAAACGGCCGGGTGGTCCATCAGCGCGGCCTCGACCTCGACAGAAGAGATGTTTTCGCCGCCTGAAATGATGATGTCCTTGGCGCGATCGGTGATCTGGACATAGGTGTCAGGATGCTGAATGGCGATGTCGCCAGAGTGGAAATAGCCGCCCTGGAACGCCTCTGCCGTGGCCTCGGGGTTCTTGTAATAGCCCTTCATGACCCCATTGCCCTTGAAGACGATCTCGCCGTCGGCCTCACCGTTCATCGGGATCTGTTTCATGGCCCCGTCGACCACCGTGACATGCTCCATGAAGGGCATCGCAACACCCTGACGTGACTTGACCCTGGCCCGCGCAGCGCCCTGCAGGTCGTCAAAGCGTGGCGCCCAGGTGCATTCGGTGGCCGGACCATAGACTTCGGTGAGACCGTAGACATGGGTGACGTTGAAGCCCATGGGTTCGATCTGTGCCAGGGTCGCCGGGGCGGGCGGCGCGCCGGCAGTAAAGACCTCGACGATCTGATCGAAGCTGCGGCGCTGGTCTTGCGGTGCGTTGATCAGCATGTTGAGCACGATGGGTGCGCCGCCAAAGTGGGTGACGCCCTCATCGGCGATGGCGTCGAAAATGGACGGCGCGGTGATGTCGCGGCAGCAGATCACCGTGCCGCCCACCATCGGCATCATCCAGGTGTGACACCAGCCGTTGCAGTGAAACAGCGGCACGATGGTCAGGTAGCGCGGGCGCTGCACCATGTTCCAGCTGATCACCTGACCCATGGCATTCAGGTAGGCGCCGCGGTGGGAATAGACCACGCCCTTGGGCCGCCCGGTGGTGCCGGAGGTGTAGTTGAGCGTCAGGCTCTCCCATTCGTCCTCGGGCATGAGCCAGGCGTAGCCCGGGTCGGAGGCGGCGAGAAGATCCTCATACACGGTGTAGCGGCCCGAGGCCGGGTGGCCGGCGGCGGCGTCTGGCACCTCGACAATCTGCGGGCCATCGCCGTCCATCTCGGCGATGGCGGCCTCGGCCAGCGACAGGAACTGACTGTCGACCAGCACCGCCCTGGCGTCGCTATGGGTGAAGATGTAGGCCACCGTGCCGGTGTCGAGCCGCGTGTTGATGGCATTCAGCACGGCGCCGCAGGCGGGCACGCCGAAATGGGCCTCGGCCTGGGCGGGAACATTGGGCAGGATCGACGAGACGACCTCGCCCGGCTGGATCCCCATCTCGGACAGACCGGATGCAAGCCGGGTGACACGGTCGATGTAGTCGGCGTAGGTTTTGCGGTGGGCGCCATAGACCACCGCCGGTTCATCCTTGTAGACCTGAGCCGCCCGGCGCAGGCCGGAGAGCGGTGTCAGCGGGACGTGATTGGCCGCACATTTTTCCAACCCCACCTCATCGCGCATCCATCCCATGGTTCCCCTCCCGCCGATCGATACTTATGCTCGCTGTAGAGGCACCATAATGCGAGGGGATCGGTGCAATGAAAAGGGCTGCCAGAGGCGTGATATGATCCTGAGCCACGGGCGCTCCTACGTTTTTGTCCATATTCCCAAAACCGGCGGGACGGCGCTGTCGCTGGCGCTGGAGAGCCGGGCGATGAAAGACGACATCCTGCTGGGCGATACGCCAAAGGCGCGCAGACGGCGCGGTCGGGTGGCCGATGTCAAAAGCCGGGGCCGGCTGTGGAAACATTCGACTCTGCACGACATCGACGGGCTGATTGATCCCGAGACGCTCGCTGGCCTGTTCGCCTTCACCATGGTGCGCAATCCCTGGGATCAGATGGTGAGCTACTACCATTGGCTGCGGCGCCAGCGTTTCCGGCATATCTTTGTCGCCAAGGCGCGCACGATGGATTTCGAAGGATTTGCCACGGACCGCGTGGTTCTGGCCAGTGTGCGCAGCGCGCCGGCGGCGTCCTACATGACGCGGGCGGACGGTATTGCGCAATGCGCGCTCTACATCCGGCTGGAGCATTTCGAGGAAGACGCCGCGCCGCTTTGGGCGCATCTGGGGTTTCAGCTGGATCTGCCGGTGGTGAATGTGTCGGACCGAGATCGGGACTATCGCCGCTATTATTCCGACCGTTCGGCCGAGGCGGTCGCCCAGGCCGCGGAGGCTGACATTGCACGATTTTCCTATGCCTTCGCGCCGGGTGGCTGAGGGCGCGACGGGGTATTTCAAAAAAGAAAGAAGCAGGAGGCCGGCTTAGCCGGGCGGCGGCGTGCCGGGTGAGGCACGATGCCATTTGTCCGGTTCGAGCAGGAGGCCGAGCGCCGTCGACAGACCGAAGGAGACCACCACCACGATCAATGAGACCTCCAGGCGAAGCAGCACCGTCTGCGGGTCCTGCGCCACCAGCAGCAAGACGGCGGCGGACATCGCGGCTGGCGTATAGGGGCGGGGATGCGGGATCAGGCGAAAACCCGCAACCAGACACACAAGGCCCAGCGCGACGGACAGAAGCTGGGGCGGGTGTAACGCGATGAAAGCCAGCGCCGCAAGACAGCCAAGCGTCGCACCGATTCCAAAGGAGAGCGTGGCTCTGGCCGTCATATTGAGCGGGGCCAGGGCGCGCATCACGAAGATGAGCGCGACCCAATAGGCAAAGGCGCTCTCGATGTGATGCATCAGCAGTATCGACAGGATCAGCCCGATGGCGAGATAGGCGGTCAGCACCACTCCATGAAGCGGCTGGCCCGCAGGGCCGGCGGCGCGGCCCGACAGGCCCATGGCCTCGGCCACCGCCCAGCCGAAGATCAGGCTGAGCGCCGTGACCGGGACGGAGAGTTCTTCGGCCGGCATGACGGATATCAACTGCACAGCGAGCCAGGCATAGATCACCAGCACCATCATGCGGCCGCCACTGCGCGCGGTTTCCCAGCCGGCTGCGGCGCAGAGCAACAAGGCAATGAGCCAGCGCAGCGGCGCGGACGGGGCGAACAGGAGCACACCCAACGCCACAAGGCCGGTAAGCAGCGGGACCCAGGCCCGGCCTTTCGGCGTCAGAAACCCGCCGAGTATACCGGCCATCGCGCCCACCATGGCGGGCGCGGCGGCGGCGGGATTAATCAGCGCCGCCAAAATCGCCGCGCCGAGCATCGTGCCCAGAAACAGCGCAACCGCTGGCCAGGGCAGGGTGGTCGGCGCGGTCATCCTTCAGGCAGCTTCGGCGGCGGTCACGCCGAACCGGCCATAGAAGCTGTCTCCGGCTTCGGCCATCTCACGCAGGAGTGGCGGGCAGGCGAAGCGCGACCCGAATGCCTCGCTCAGCGCGTCACAGCGCTCGGCGGCATAGGCCGTGCCGATCATGTCGACCCAGCTCAGCGGCCCGCCCGACCACGGCGCAAAGCCCCAGCCCAAAATTGCGCCCACGTCGCCTTCGCGTATGTCCATCAGCACGCCTTCTTCCAGGGCGCGCACGGCTTCCAGCACCTGAATGAACATCAGCCGTTCCTGCACCGAGGCGAGTTCGGGCTGCTCTTCCATCAGCGGGAACTTGTCCTGGATGCCGGGCCAATAGCCCGTGCGCTTGCCCTTTTCGTCATACTCGAAGAACCCGGCCTTGGCCTTGCGCCCCAGACGCCCCTGTTCTTCCATCCAGAAGATCAGATCGTCGCCGGGGTTTTCCGGGTAGGCATTGCCCATGGCAGCCTTTGTTGCCCGCGCAATCTTGGCGCCAAGATCGATGGAGGTTTCGTCGTTGAGCTGCACCGGCCCCACGGGGAAACCCAACTGGGCGGCGGCGTGATCGATGAGCGGCATCGAGACGCCTTCGGTGATCATCCGCAGCATCTCGTTCATATAGGGGATGATGCAGCGGTTGGCGTAGAAGAAACGCGCATCATTGACGACGATCGGCGTCTTGCGGATCTGGCGGACGTAATCCAGCGCTTTGGCCACGGCCCGGTCGCCGGTCTCCTTGCCCTTGATGATCTCCACCAGCAGCATCTTCTCAACGGGTGAGAAGAAGTGGATGCCGATAAACTGCGCCTGCCGGCTTGAGGCCTTGGCCAGGTCGGTGATCGGCAGCGTCGAGGTGTTGGAGGCGAAGATGCAATCCTCGGAAATGATTGCCTCGACCTTCTGGGTCATTTCGGCCTTGATCTTGGGGTCCTCGAAGACGGCCTCGATGATCAGATCGCAGCCCTTCAGATGATCAAGATCCGCCGTCGCCGTGATCCGCTCCAGCATTGCCGCCTTTTTCTCGGGCGTGGACTTGCCGCGCTTGATGCCCTTGTCGCAATAGCTTTCGGTATAGGCCTTGCCGCGGTCGGCCGCGTCCTGGTCGCGGTCGATCAGGACGACCTCCATGCCGGCCTGGGCCGAGACCAGGGCGATGCCTGCACCCATCATGCCAGCGCCGAGAACGCCAAGTTTCCGGACCTTCTGGTCGGGCACACCGGCCGGGCGCACCGCGCCTTTCTCCAGCGCTTCCTTGTTGACAAAGAGCGAACGGATCATCGCACTTGACGAGGGGTTCATCAGCACGTTGGTAAACCAGCGTGCCTCGATCCGCAGGGCCGTGTCAAAATCGACCAGAGCGCCTTCGTAGACCGCTGAGAGCAGCGCTTTGGGTGCCGGATACGCGCCCTGTGTCTTGCCGTTGATCATCGCGCTGGCGCCCACGAAGGTCATGAAACCGGCCGGATGATAAGGCGCTCCGCCCGGCATCTTGTAGCCCTTGGCATCCCATGGCTTGACCAGATCGGCGTCCTTCGCTTCCAGCACCCAGGCCGTCGCGGCGGCCAGCGGGTCCTGGACCACTTCATCGACCAGGCCGCCGGATCTGGCCTTCTTGGGGTCCACCATCTTGCCTTCCAGCAGGAACGGTGAGGCCCCCATGGCGCCCAGCTTGCGGGTCACGCGCGTTGCGCCACCTGCACCCGGGAAGATGCCGATCAGGACTTCTGGCAGGCCGACCTTGGCCTTGGGATTGTCGGCCAGAAAGATCCGATGCGTGGCCAGCGGCAGTTCCAGACCGATCCCCGCGGCGGTGCCGGGCAAAGCAGCGGCAATCGGCTTGCCACCCTTCTTGGTTTTGAAATCCATCCCCGCAAGCTCGATCTTCCGCAGGAGCTTGTGGGTGTTCATGATCCCTTCAAAGAGCCCCTTGGCCGGATTGTCCCCGGCGGAGTCTTTCAGCTTGGCCAAAAGGTTCAGATCCATGCCGCCCGCGAAGCTGTCGGGCTTGCCCGAGGTGATCACGACGCCCTTGACCGCGTCATCGGCCAGCGCGTCGTCGATTAGCGCATCAAGTTCGGTGAGCCCCTCAAACGACATGACGTTCATCGATTTGCCGGGCACGTCCCAGGAGATCACGGCAACGCCATCGTCGCCTTTGGTCATTGTGAAATCAGTCATTGTCGTCTCCGTCTGTCTTTTGATCGGCGGGGGCCGCGTCCAAGCGTCCCTCCGCATGCAGGTCTTCGAATTGGCCGTCTGAGATGTCAGCCAGGCCGCGGGTCCACCGGATATGTCCGAAAGAGCTGCAAACCTGTGTGATGCGCCAGTCGCCGTCGCGGGGGCGCAGCACGAATTGTGTGTGAAAGGGCGCCACAACGCGCCCGGTTGAGCCAAGGATATTGGTTTCGACCGTCACTTCGACCCAATCGGTATCGAGCTCGGAGATCGCCAGAACCCGACGATAGATGTCCGTCACGCGCTGGATCTTCAATGCCTGTACGTAAAGCACGAAATCCTCGCGCAATGCGGCGTCGGTTGTCAGATCATAGGCCTCGCCGCCGCGCGGCACATTGTGCAGCGGAAGATGGAACAACGAGCGGTAAAGCTCGAAATCTTCGGTCAAAAGTGCGCGTGTCAGGTTGCGTTCGAGGATCGTGAATTCGCTGAGTTCCATGAGGTCTCCGAGCGTTTCCGCATTGACACAGCGGGTCTTGGGACGATCGACCGGTGGCCTGGGCTGGGGTGTTGCGACACCCGCGGGTCGCGCCGCAGCGACTCCGGTCGCGGGACGCGTCATCCGGGATAGTCCCATCACTGAAGGTCCTTATACGCCATGGGGGTCGTGGTGTCCTTGTCTTTCCGACCTGACCGCGCAGGATCGGGTTTGTCCGAATGGGCCGTTTGGCAGGTGTCGGCCAGACGTCACAACTCTGGACGGTCTGGCCGGGTATTGCGTCTGGCCCTGAGGGCGCTGGATGCGCGCTCAGACCCGCTCAATAATCGTTGCGGCCCCCATACCGGACGCGATGCACAAAGTGGCAAGCCCGGTCTCTTTGTCGCTGCGCTCCAGCTCGTCGAGCAATGTGCCGATGATCATCGCACCGGTGGCGCCCAGCGGGTGCCCCATGGCAATCGACCCGCCGTTGACGTTGACCACGCCGGGATCGACGTCAAATGCCTGCATGAAGCGCAGAACAACGGCGGCAAAGGCCTCGTTGACCTCGAACAGATCGATATCGCCGATCTGCATGCCGTTGTCGGCGAGGATCTTTTCGGTCACCGGAACCGGGCCGGTCAGCATGATCGTGGGATCCGTGCCGATCTTGGCGGTGGCCTTGATGCGTGCGCGCGGGGTCAGGCCGTAGTGCTCGCCAAACTCCTTGTTGCCGATCAGGATGGCCGCCGCGCCGTCGACAATGCCCGATGAATTCCCGGCATGGTGAATATGCTCAACGCGTTCAAGCTCGGGGTACTTCATCAGGGCGACCTTGTCGAAGCCCGGCATCACCTCACCCATCTGCTGGAACGCCGGGTTCAGCGCGCCCAGTCCCTGCATATCGGTTTGCGGGCGCATGTATTCGTCGTGATCCAGGATCGCCAGACCGTTCTGGTCCCGCACGGTGATGACCGATCTGGAAAACCGCTCGTCATCCCAGGCCGCCTTGGCGCGGCGCTGAGATTCCACTGCCAGCGCGTCCGCCTCATCACGCGTGAAGCCGTACTTGGTGGCGATGATATCAGCCGAGATGCCTTGCGGCACAAAGTAGCTGTCCATGGCAATCGACGGATCCACGGCAATGGCTGCGCCGTCCGAGCCCATGGCCACGCGGCCCATCATCTCGACCCCGCCGGCGATATAGGCCTGGCCCGCGCCGCCCTTGACCTGGTTGGCGGCCAGGTTCACGGCCTCCATACCCGAAGCGCAGAAGCGGTTGATCGCAAGGCCCGGAATGGATTCGTCCAGATCCGAGGCCAGAACGGCCGAGCGCGCCAGACAGCCGCCCTGTTCCATCACTTGGGTCACGTTGCCCCAGATCACGTCCTCGACGGCGTGCCCGTCGAGATTGTTGCGCTCCTTGACAGCGTTCAGCGTCAGGGCTGACAGGCGAAGCGAGGTGACCTCATGCAGGCTGCCGTCCTTGCGGCCCTTGCCCCGGGGCGTGCGCAGCGCGTCATAGATATAAGCGTCGGTCATAGTGGTCTCCTTCAGGCCCGGTCCGAGGGGTTGCCGGGCATCAGATCATAAGGGGCTTTCCAGCCGGGCTGCTCACTGAGCCGCGCCAGCCAGGCGTCGATATGGGGCCAATCGGCGCGGTCAAAGCCGAAGGGTTCGGGATAAAAGAGATAGCCGCAACAGGTGAGATCGGCGTTGGTCACGCCATCGCCGACCAACCATGCGCGACCGTCCAGATGCGTGTTCAGGATGTCATAGGCGGATTTCAGTCGTCCCTGGAGGAACGCAATTGTCTCCTTGGGCTGCTTGTCCTCGGGCAGGAAGTTGATCAGGAAGCGGGTCATTCCGGCGATCGAGCTGAGCTTGTGGTTGTCCCACAGGACCCAGCGCAGCACCTCGTATTTCTCCGCACCGTCACCGCCGAGCTTGCCGGTTTTGTCCGTCAGATATTGCTGGATAACGCCCGATTGCGTGAGTTTGACTTCGCCGTCGACCAGAACCGGCGCCTCGCCCATTTCGTTGACATTGGCGCGGTAGTCCGGGGACCGGGTCTCACCACCGAAGAAGTCCACTTTCACGGGCTCCCAGTCGAGACCGCAAAACTGCAGCGCCAGAGCGGCTTTGTAAGAATGGCCGGATTCGCCGAAGCAATAGAGTTTGATGGTCATCCGTGACAATCTCCATGTGAGGCGCCTGTGGCAGCCGTGGCGTTGAAGTATTTGCACCAAGAAGAAGCAGCAGGCCGGCGCATTCGGTAAGCGTTTGTTAACCTTGAAGAAGTCTCATCGGATGTGCGGTACAGGCTGGAGAGCCGATGACCGCCCAATGAGAAGCCCTGCCGCCGTGCCTGCGTTCCGTCTGACGGTCGGGCCTGGCGGCGGGGTGGACAAGAGCGTGCGCCCCTACCTTCTTCTTGGGTCAAATCCTCGCGCCGCAGGCCTTCCGCGGTCGACAGCTGCGATTGCACGTCGGGTGTCGCGCAGCGGTTGGCGGCCGTCAGGTGACAATACTGTCTGCAGACTTTGATCAAACGGTCTCCTCCCCGATGCCGGTCTCCCTAGCGTTTGCGATCGTCCAGTTCGGAATTGAACACCCGCAACCGATGCGTGAGCGCGTCGGTGTCGGTCACGCTGTCGAAATGTTCGAACAGAAAGCTGAGCGCTTCCCCTTCGTCCAGGCCTGCGTCCGAGGCGAAGCGGCGCAGGCGGCGGTAGCCGTCTTCTGTCATGGCAACGGGGAACCGGCGTGTCATGCGAAAGCGTTTTGGCATCTCAGGTCCTCGTCAGGTGCGTATGGCGGGGTTTACCCCGCCGTACCCATGCTTAGAAGTTTGCCGCTTCCAGCGCCATCACTGGTTCCGCGCCGCTTTGGATGCGGGCCAGGTGGGTGGCTGTCGCCGGCAGGTGGCGTGCCATGTAGTAGCGTCCCGTGGCCAGCTTCGTCTCGTAAAACGCTACGTCCGACGCGCCGCCATCCAGCGCATCTTTCGCCGCTTTGGCCATTTGCGCCCAAAGCAGCCCCAGGCAAACATGTCCGAACATATGCATGAAGTCATAGGATCCGGCGAGCGCATTGTTGGGGTTTTTCATGCCGTTCTGCATGAAATACATCCCCGCCGCCTGCAGATCCTTGGAGGCCGTCTTCAATGGCTCGATGAACTGCGTGACAAATTCTGCATCCGCGTCGGCATTCTCCTTGCAGAACCCTTTGACCAGATCAAAGAAGGCCATCACATGCTTGCCACCGTCCTGAGCGAGCTTCCGGCCGACGAGGTCGAGCGCCTGCACACCATTGGCGCCTTCGTAGATCATGGCGATCCGGGCATCACGGGTGAATTGGGACATCCCCCATTCCTCGATATAGCCATGCCCGCCATAGACCTGCTGGGCGGTGACGGTCATGTCATAGCCCTTGTCGGTCAGGAAACCCTTGATCACCGGGGTCAGAAGCGAGACCAAACCGTCCGCCGCCGCATCTTCCTGGCGATGGGCCTTGTCGATCATGGTCGCGCCCCAGAGGATGAAAGCGCGTGCCCCTTCGGTAAAGCTCTTCTGATCCATCAGTGCCCGGCGGATGTCCGGGTGCACGATCAGCGGATCGGCCGGACCATCGGGGTTTTTCACGCCTGTGACATCACGGCCCTGCAGACGGTCCTTGGCGTAGCTTACGGCATTCTGGTAGGCGACATCCGCTTGGGCAAGACCCTGCATGCCAACGCCCAGACGGGCTTCGTTCATCATGGTGAACATTGCGCGCATGCCCTTGTGCGCCTCTCCCAGGAGATAGCCCGTGGCATCGTCATAGTTCATCACGCAGGTCGAATTGCCGTGAATGCCCATCTTCTCTTCGATCTTGCCGCAGCTCACACCGTTGCGCGCACCGGTCGAGCCATCTTCATTGACCAGGAATTTCGGCACAATGAAGAGCGAGACCCCCTTGATGCCGTCCGGGCCACCGGGAATTTTCGCCAGCACCAGGTGGATGATGTTCTCGGCCATGTCATGTTCGCCGGCTGAGATGAAGATCTTCTGGCCCGTCACCTTGTAACTGCCGTCCGCCTGCGGTTCGGCCTTGGTGCGCATCAGGCCCAGGTCGGTTCCGCAGTGCGGTTCGGTGAGGTTCATTGTGCCGGTCCATTCGCAGGACACCATTTTCGGCAGATAGGTCTCTTTCTGCGCCGCGCTGCCATGCGCCAGGATCGCCGATGCCGCGCCGTGGGTCAGGCCCTGATACATGGTGAACGCCTGGTTGGCGGCCGAGAAGTATTCGCCCACAGCCGTGGAGAGCACAATCGGCATGTTCTGCCCGCCGTACTCTTCGGGAAAGTCGATTCCCGTCCAGCCGCCTGCTTTCATCTCCTCAAACGCATCCTTGAACCCGGTCGGCGTGCGCACCACGCCGTTTTCAAGCGTGCAGCCTTCGGTATCGCCCACGATGTTCAACGGGGCCAGAACCGCGCCACTGAGCTTCCCGGCTTCTTCGAGAATGGCCGAGGAAAAGCTCTCTTCGATCTCGTCATATCCCGGGATCCCGGCTTCGGTGATCTTCAGAACATTATGCAGAACGAACTGCGTGTCTTTGGTAGGTGCGGTGTAGCTGGGCATGACTGGCCTCCCGTTACGTCACGTCGTGGTTTCGCTCACTCGGCGGCGGCTTTGCCGGTGGACTGGATCGAGGCGATCATCTTCTCACCCCATTTGAGTTGCTCTTTCAGATCCGTGATGGCGCGGTCCAGATCGGCCCGTTCGGACTCCAGGGCGGCCAGACGGTTGCTGGCGAGTTCAAAAGTGCGCACCAGCTGTGTCTGCTGCTGATCGCCCACATGATAGAGGTCCAGCAACTGACGGATTTCTTCGAGGCTGAAGCCGAACCGCTTGCCCCGCAGGATCAGTTTCAACCGCGCCCGGTCCCGTTTTGTGAAGAGGCGCTTCTGACCGACCCGCAAAGGGAAGAGCAGTTCTTTGGCCTCGTAAAAGCGCAACGTCCGAGGGGTCACCTCGAAGGCATCGCACATTTCTCTGATCGTCATCGTATCGTTGTTCATCGTACAGTCCTTGCGCACGCGGCATCACCCCGTGCACGTGATTTAAGGGTGCTTACATCATGACGCCACAGGTTACGTAAGTGGGACGTCACGTCAGCACCGAGTTGACGTTGGATCACATCGCGTCAACGTCTGGGCTGGCGCGATGACCTCGAGATAGGGAGCCGTTATCGCTGCGTAAGGTCTGGAATCCCTTACGTGTGACCTGTCGTGACCCTACGTCAGAACACGGTTGTGTGTTGAAATCGCTCTAAGTGGCCGAAAAACCGAGGTCAAACGCGCTGTCAGACCTTGGGCGGATCAGTCCAGAGATGCCTCGGTTTCATCGCGCAGACGGCGCAATTCACCCATGGCTTCGTCAAGTTGTTCGCGCTGCTCGGCCAGGGCGACAAGCTGGCGGTTGGCCAAATCGACAAAGGCGCGCATCTGCACCTGCGTGCCGTCACTTTCGTAAATCGTCAGCCATTGTCGGATGTCTTCCAGCTGAAAGCCCCAACGGCGGCCGCGCAGGATCAGCTTCATGCGCGCCACTTCCCGCGCATTGTAATAGCGGGCCCGGCCTTCGCGGTCAGGTTGCAGCAATTCAATATACTCGTAGTAGCGCAAGGTTCGCGGCGTTACGTCGAACTCTTCGCACATCTCCTTGAAAGACAGCCGTTTTTCCGACATCGCTCCCCCCACCTGTGTCGAATCTAGGGCTTTGTGGCACATGAGGCAACCGTTTGACTTGCCCTTGTGCGGGCGCGCGGCCACAAAGAGAGACAGAGCCAAGGAGCGCGACACATGGTCGATCCACACAAGCTAGCCCGCCAGTTCATTTCCGTCATCCCGCAGGCGCGCGCACTGGGTCTGGAAGTGGTTGAAATCAAGCCGGGACGTGCGGTGATGTCGATGCCCTATGACGAAAAGCTGATCGGAGATCCAAAGACCGGGGTGATCCATGGCGGCGCTGTGTCAACAATGCTCGATACCTGCTGCGGCGCGGCCGTCATCAGCCACCCTGATGAGCCGGGGCAGACGGCCACGATTGATTTGCGCATTGACTACATGCGCCCTGCCACCCCGGGACAGACCCTGGTGGCCACGGCCGAATGTTACCATGTGACCCGCTCGGTGGCATTTGTGCGCGCCACCGCCGTGGATGACCGGACGGATGTGCCGGTGGCCAGTGCGGCCGGATCCTTCACCGCAGAGAAACGCTGATGGCACGGCCCCGCCCCGAACCGATGCAGGTGGTCAAGCAGCGCCGTGACGCCGCGCTCAAGGCGCTGGTCACGGGCGTGCCGTATATACAATTCCTGGGCATCACATTCGAACGCCGCGGCGACGAGGTCACCGGGGTTCTGAATTTCTCCGAACACCTGATTGGCAACCCGGTGCTGCCGGCGATCCATGGCGGCGTGACGTCTGCCTTTCTGGAGGTGACGGCGATTATCACGCTGAGCTGGGGCGCCATGTGGGATGATCTGGAAAGCGGCGTGCTGGGTGTCGAGGACCTCGAAGCCGGCAACCTGCCGCGACTGCCCAAACCCATCGGTCTGACCACGGATTACCTGCGATCCGGCCTGCCACGCGACGCTTATGCCCGGGCAGAGGTCCTGCGGCAGGGTCGACGCTATGCCTCGGTCAATGTCTATGCCTGGCAGGACAACCGCGAGCGCCTGTTCGCGAAGGCCACCGGGCATTTCCTGATGCCGTCCCGGGACGCGCCGGAGCGTGACTGACGCCGTCGGGGTCGGCGGGCCGATCACCCATCGCCGGGTGATCCGAATCGCCCTGCCCATTGTCCTGTCCAACATCACGGTGCCGATCCTGGGCGCGGTGGACACCGGCGTTGTCGGACAGATGGGGGCGGCGGCGCCAATCGGGGCGGTGGCGATCGGCGCGGTGATCCTCTCGGCGATCTATTGGATCTTCGGCTTTTTACGCATGGGCACCACCGGTCTTGTCGCGCAGGCCAAGGGGGCCGGCGATCTTGTGGAAAGCCGCGTTCTTCTGACCCGCGGGCTTTTGATCGGACTGGCCGGCGGCGTGGCCCTGATCGGGTTGCAGGCGGGGATTTTCTGGGGGGCGTTTCAACTGTCGCCCGCGTCTGAGGAGGTGGAGAGTCTGGCGCGCCAGTATCTGTCGATCCGGATCTGGGGGGCGCCGGCCGCGATTGCCATCTACGCGCTGAACGGCTGGCTTATCGCGATGGAGCGCACCAAGGGCGTGCTGCTGCTCCAGCTCTGGATCAACGGGCTGAACATTGCCCTGGATCTGTGGTTTGTCCTGGGTCTGGGCTGGGGGGTTGGCGGCGTTGCAACGGCAACGCTGATTGCCGAGTGGACCGGTCTGGCCTGGGGCCTCTGGCTGTGCCGCGCGGCCTTTGCCGATGCGCATTGGCGCGCCTGGGCGCAGGTTTTTGACCGGGTGCGGCTGCGGCGGATGATCCATGTCAACGCGGACATCATGGTCCGTTCGGTCCTGCTGACCGGCTCCTTCATGACCTTTCTCTTTCTGGCGGCGGATTTTGGCGACGTGACGCTGGCGGCCAATCATGTGCTGCTGATCTTTCTGGAGGTGACCGCCTTTGCCATGGACGGGTTTGCCTTTGCCGCCGAAGCGCTGGTGGGCGCGGCTGTTGGTGCGCGCAACCGGGCCGATCTGCGCCGCGCCGGGCGTGTTGCGGCCCGGCTGGGCTTTGCGGGCGCGCTGGCCCTCGGGACCATCTATTTCGTGTTTGGCGGCATGATCATCGATGTAATGACCACCGCGCCCGAGGTCCGTCTGGAGGCGCGG
>JBCDEC010000048.1:0-22927 GCA_039179965.1 Pseudomonadota bacterium | reverse complement strand
CCAACACGTGCTGCATCGGAACCGCCAGCAGATCAGAAGCCGGCGTCGCTGCGAAAGCCACATTCGGGCAGGCCCGCAGAGGTGCCCGCTGGCGACAAGGAACGCAAGCGCAAGGAACGGATGCAGGAGATCAAGGTCGATCTGCACCGCGACCTTTTGGAAAACCTCAACCTCGCCGCCCTGGAGAGCGCCACCGAGCAGGACCTGCGCACTGAAATCAGCCAGATCACCGGCGAGATCCTCGAAGAAAGAGGCATCATTCTCAACCGCGAAGACCGTCAGACGCTCAACAAAGAGCTCTATGACGAAGTTCGCGGCCTTGGCCCGCTGGAAACCCTGCTGCAGGACGACACCGTCAACGATATTCTCGTCAACGGACCGCATCAGATCTTCATTGAACGCGACGGCAAGCTCGAGATGAGCGAAGTGACGTTCAAGGATGAACGCCACCTGCTGCGGATCATCGACAAGATCGTGTCGGCCGTCGGTCGACGCGTGGATGAATCAAACCCCTACGTGGACGCCCGTCTCGCAGATGGGTCGCGTTTCAACGCCATGGTCCCGCCAGTCGCGGTCGATGGGTCGCTGGTTTCCATCCGGAAATTCAAGAAGGACAAGCTAGGGATCGATGACCTGGTCAAGTTCGGCGCCTTCACCGAAGAGATGGCGGCCTTTCTGCAGGCCGCGGTGGCCACGCGTCTCAACGTGATCGTCTCAGGCGGAACCGGCTCTGGTAAGACCACAACGCTCAACGCGCTGTCCTCTTTCATCGACAATGCCGAACGCATCCTGACCATTGAGGATACGGCGGAACTTCAGCTGCAACAGACCCATGTGGGCCGGATGGAAAGCCGACCGCCCAACGTGGAAGGCAAGGGTGAGGTTTCCCCCCGTGACTGTCTGAAAAACGCCCTTCGGATGCGACCTGACCGCATCATCGTCGGCGAGACACGCGGCGAAGAAGTCATCGACATGCTGCAGGCCATGAACACCGGTCACGACGGTTCAATGACGACGATCCACGCCAACTCTGCCCGTGACGGCGTCAGCCGTCTGGAAAACATGATTGCCATGGCGGGGATCGAAATGCCGATCAAGGCGGTCCGCTCTCAGATCGCATCGGCTGTGAACCTGATCGTGCAGGCCTCGCGCCTGCAGGATGGCTCGCGCCGGATGACGTCGATCACCGAGATCACCGGCATGGAAGGCGATGTCATCTCGATGCAGGAAATCTTTCGCTACCAGCGTGTCGGCTTGACGCCGGACAACAAGATCATCGGCCACTTCACGGCCACCGGTGTGCGCAGCCACTATTCCGAGCGCTTCCGGATGTGGGGCTACGACCTGCCCACAGCGATTTACGAGCCGACCCGGGTGGAGGGCCCCTAATGCAAATCACTGCCGAACCGATTATCTACGGCGCCATTTTCATTGGCGTCCTTGTGCTGGTTGAAGGCGTCTATCTCGTCGCCTTCGGCAAATCGATCAGCCTGAACAGCAAGGTCAACCGCCGGCTTGAAATGCTCGACAAGGGCGCAGGCCGCGAGCAGGTGCTGGAGCAACTCCGCAAGGAGATGCAACAGCATATGAGATCGCAGTCGATCCCGCTCTATTCGCTTCTGGCCGACAAGGCACAAAAAGCGGCGATCGCGTTCTCTCCACGACAATTGATCATGCTGATGGCCGGCCTTGGCGCGATTGCCTTTGTGGGGCTCAGCATCGGGACCACCGCGGATCTGCCGATCCGCCTGGTGGCGTCAACCGGAATCGGCATTGCCGCCGTTTACATGTGGGTCAACAAAAAAGCCAAGAAACGCATCTCGATGATCCAGGAACAATTGCCGGACGCAATTGAACTGATGGTGCGCAGCCTGCGCGTCGGTCATCCGTTCTCGTCGGCCGTGCAGATCGTGGCAAAAGAGGTCGAAGATCCGCTCGCCACCGAGTTTGGGATTATCGCCGACGAAAGCGCCTATGGTCGCGACATGGGCGACGCGCTCAAAGAGATGTCGGACCGTCTGGACATGCAGGACATGCGCTTCCTTGCGGTGGCGGTGACGATCCAGCAGCAATCGGGTGGTAACCTCGCCGAGATCCTCGACGGTCTGTCCAAGGTGATCCGGGCCCGTTTCCGGCTTTTCCGCAGGGTCAAGGCCATCACCGCCGAGGCGCAATGGTCGGGCAAGTTCCTGTCCGCCTTCCCGGTCTTCTGCCTGGTGGCCATTCTGGCCAATGACCCTGGCTACTACGACGAAGTGCTCGACCACGCCTATTTCATCCCGGCCTGCTTTGTCGTCGGGATCATGCTGACCGTGAACATCTTCGTGATGCGCATGCTCACCAACATCAAAGTCTGAGAGACGTCCATGGAATTTTTACAGGAAATCAATGACCTTCTCACAGGCTCGCTGGGTCCTTTCGGTCCGCTGATCGCGGTGGGTCTTCTGGGCATCGTCATGGTTCTGGTGACCCTGCCGATCCTGATGAACCAGCCGGAAGACCCGCTCAAGAAGCTCAAACGCTCCAGCACGGAAGAAAACCGCAAGCGCCCAAAGAAGGAGCGGCTGCGCCAAGCCGGTCGAAACGAACAGCTTGACCGCTTTGCCACCTTCCTGGAACCGCAAGACCAGGAAGAGCTCTCGTCGATGCAGCTCAAACTGCGTCAGGCGGGTTACATGTCCAAGGATGCGGTACGGCTTTACACGTTCCTGCAGTTCGCTTTGGGCATCATGGGTCTGGTGGGCGGCTTCACCTATACGATCCTGCTTGGCAATGGTGACGGGATGGAGACCCAGACCAAGATGATGTACATCCTGGGGCCCGGTGGGGCTGGCTATATGCTCCCGAAATACTGGGTGACGCGCCGGGTGGACGAACGCAAGGAAAAGATCACCCAGGGTTTCCCCGATGCGCTTGATATGATGCTCGTCTGTGTCGAGGCGGGTCAGTCGCTCGATCAGGCGATTATCCGGGTGGCCAAGGAAATCCGCGCGTCCTTCCCAGATCTCTCCGACGAGTTTGAGATCGTGGCCCACGAGATGAAGGCCGGTAAGGAAAAGGAGCGCGTGCTGCGCGACTTCGGCACCCGATGCGGCGTGCAGGACGTGTCTTCGTTCGTGACAGTGATGATCCAGAGCCAGAGTTTCGGCACCTCGATCGCTGAAGCGCTGCGGGTCTACGCGGGGGAGATGCGCGACAAACGCGTGATGCGCGCCGAAGAGGCCGCAAACAAGTTGCCAACGAAAATGACCCTTGCCACAATGACGCTCACAGTGCCGCCGCTGTTGATCATCCTCGTGGGACCTTCGGCGAACGGCATTGCCAACCTGGGCAATATGAGCAACTAAAACATGACATTTATCGGTGCCGGACGACAGGCAAGGGTCGGCACCTTCGCAATCGGATGTTTGGCCGGTCTGGCTGTTCTTGCGGCGTGTTCCCAACCCGGGATCACGCCGTCCAGTTCGGATGACATCGATGCGCCGGGGGTAAATCTGCGCAAACCGCCCGTTGACGGTATCCTCGTGGGCAATCGTCTGGTCGAAGCCGGCGAATATGAACTGGCCATCGATGCCTATACCCGCGCCGCGCTGGACGAGGGTATTTCGCCCGAGATCAATCTTGGCATCGGCACGGCCAATCTGGGTCTGGGTCGGTTGGGTCAGGCCGAAACCCAATTGCGACTGGCCGTCGCCGAAGCCCCCGACTGGCCCGAAGCCTGGAACAATCTCGGCGTTCTTCTGATGGAAAAAGGCGACTGGTCAGAGGCGGAGGGCGTTTTCCGACAGGCCTACGCGCTGGACAATGGCCAAAGTGACTCAATCCGAGATAATTTGCGCTTGGCTCTCGCCAAAACGGAATTTCCCGACAATACTTCTGGACAAAACGAAGAATTTACATTGGTGCGGCAGGGAGGTCTCGTCCTTCTGACCCAGACACCATGAGGTGAGAGCAGCAAGGGACGCAGAAACATGCGCCAATTAGTGAGCCTGTCAGCATGTCTGGCAGTCGCCCTCGGCTTGTCGGCCTGTGCCGACAAGGGCGAAGAAACCGTCGAACGCGCCTTTCAGGACGTGAACGTGGTCGACGAAAGCAACCTGAACGATGTGATGCTGACGGTGGCCGATCCCAATGAGGCTGTGTCCTACTTTTCAGGGGCGCTGGCGGATGACCCGAGCCGGATCGATATGCAGCGCGGTTTGGCATTGTCCCTCGTGCGGGCCAAGCGGTCGACAGAAGGCGCCGCGGCATGGAAAAAGGTCGTCTCCATGGACGGCTCGACCCCCGAGGACAAGGTCAACCTGGCCGATGCGATGATCCGCGCCGGTCAGTGGGATGAAGCCGAAGCCGTGCTCGATGACGTGCCCCCCACCTTCGAGACCTTCAAGCGCTATCGGCTTGAGGCCATGGTCGCGGACGGCAACCGCGAATGGCAAAAAGCGGACAGTTTCTACGAAGTCGCCGTTGGTCTGACCACGCAACCTGCCAGCGTTCTGAACAACTGGGGCTACTCCAAGCTGACCCGGGGCGATTATGCCGAGGCCGAGCGGCTCTTTGGAGAAGCCATCCGCCAGGATCAGACGCTCTTTACCGCCAAGAACAACATCATTCTGGCCCGCGGTGCGCAGCGCAACTACATCCTGCCGGTGATCCCGATGGACCAGTCAGAGCGTGCGCAACTTCTGCACACCATGGCGCTTTCAGCGGTCAAGCAGGGCGATGTCGATACCGGCAAGACGCTTTTGCGGGATGCGATCGACACCCATCCGCAGCATTTTGAGGCGGCCGTTCGGGCCCTGGCGGCGTTGGAGACCTGAGCCGATGCAAATCCCGGCCGGGCAGGCCCTCGTCTTTCTGCCCTTCGTGCTGCCGATCTGTTTCTATGTGGCCTACACAGATCTGCGCTCTATGCGGATCACAAACCAGGCCGTTCTGGCGCTTGGAGTTGTGCTGCTGATCGTCGGCCCCTTCGTCATGCCCCTGCCAGAGTATGGCTGGCGCTGGGTACAGGTCGTGATCGCGCTGCTGGTCGGCATGGTGCTGAATGCCGGCGGCGTGATGGGCGCGGGAGACGCCAAGTTCATTGCCGCTGCCGCCGGGTTCGTCGCGCTCGGCGATATCTCCACTTTGGTCAAGCTACTGGCCGCCGTGCTTCTGGCCGCCGTGATCACGCATCGGTTTGTCAAACGCACGCCAATGCGCCGGATCGCGCCTGATTGGGACAGTTGGACCAAAGTCGGCGACTTTCCGATGGGCTTTGCCCTTGGCGGGACATTGGCCTTCTACCTCATTCTGGGCACCCTTTACGGGGCCTGATCCGGGTCGCGGACAAGGCTCCTCACGGACCGGACGCACCTTGAAAGGCGGCGTTCGTCTGCGCGTTCCCTACGCACCTTGTCGTCCCACCGCGCCCGAACCGGAACCGTGGTTCATACGCCCGTCGCATCGAGCGCGTTACAGGTTGGCCATGTCAAAAAAAACGGCCCCGCATAAAGCGGGGCCATCGAAACCTTGGACTGCGCGCTAGCCGCTCACGAAGGCGGTGCCACGATGGACGCCGGTCATCTTCATTGGAAGTTCTTCCGTCGCTTGGTCGCGGATCTCATCAATGCGCGCTTGCGCGGCCTCTCCCGTGGCCGCATCCGCATACTCTGTTACGACAATAAAACTCAAATCGCCTGTCCTAATCATATCGACTTTTTTGGCACCGAGGCTCTTTATCATCGGCAAATACTTGTCGCGCGCAAGCGCTTCCATTTCGTCGCTCCATTCAGTCGCATCCCAGTTTGAGACGGAGTAGTAAGACATTATTCGATCCTCCCAGTTCAGAAGCTCCAATTGGGAGCTTCAGGCAGCCTATCTCGCACAATTCGTCCGTTGCCCCTAGGGAATTTTTTTTGCCCTGGAAAGCCAGTCCGGTCCACAGTTCACACCATTCTCATTTTTTTGTAATTAATTTCATGTAGTTATGACCCGCCCGTGAAGTTTGGAATTTTTTTGTATTTGTCGCGAGCCGGGATCTAGGTTAACCCCGCATTCCCGAGGTACATATCCCCTGGAAGCCACCGCCGGCGAGCGCCACAGACGCGCCTGATCTGCTACACCAATTTCCCTGATTTCCGCCACAATCACATGGCATGAGAGATCCAGCCGAAGTGGGGTCTTGACCAATGAACATGCAACCTGTGGGCGTTATATCGCCTCCGTCGCCCAAGTTTCTCTCCGAGATCGAATTGCCCATCGTCATGATGCGCGACATCGTCCTCAAGACCATGTTTCGCAAGACGATCGATCTGGTCAGCGAGTTGTCGCAGGCGATCTGCCTGCCAATTCCGATCACGCAGGAACTGGTCGATATGGCGCGCGAGCAAAAGCTCTTGCAGGCGACAGGCACGCTGAATGCCAACAGCGGCAACGAGATGGGCTATCAGCTTACCGATCAGGGCAAGGCGCGCGCGCTCGACGCCCTGTCCCAGTCAGAATACTTCGGCGCCATGCCGGTGCCGCTCCACGTCTACCGCGAGCAGGTCAAGCGCCAGTCCATCCGCAACATCCAGGTCACCCGGGACCAACTGATCACCGCAATGGGACATCTGATCCTGCCGCCGGAGTTGCTGGATCATCTTGGGCCAGCGGTCAGTGCAGGACGTTCGATCCTGATGTATGGACCGCCCGGCAACGGGAAATCATCGATCTCCAACGGCGTTCGGGATGCCTTGGGCGACCGGGTCTATGTGCCACGCGCCATTGAGTATTCCGGTCAGGTCATCACCGTATACGACCCGATCGTGCACAACGCCCTGCCCGATGTCGTCGACGACCCCAATTCGCTGCGTCGCGCCAAGCGCTTTGACCAGCGCTATGTCTGCTGCGAACGCCCGACCGTGGTGACGGGTGGTGAACTGAGCCTGTCGATGCTGGATCTGGTCTACAACCCCACCGCGCGTACCTATCAGGCGCCGCTGCAGCTCAAATCGACCGGCGGCATCTTCATCGTCGATGACCTTGGTCGTCAGGCAGAACCGCCACAGGCCCTGGTCAACCGCTGGATCGTGCCCTTGGAAGAAAACAAGGACATCCTCGGCCTGCAATCGGGCGAGAAGTTCGAGGTGCCCTTCGACACGCTGGTGATTTTCTCCACCAACTTCCACCCCAACGAGATCTTCGACAAAGCGGCCCTTCGACGGATCTTCTTCAAGATCAAGATCGACGGGCCGGATCAGGAGAATTTTCTCAAGATCTTCGCGCTCGTCGCGCGTAAGAAGAAAATGCCGCTCAATGAGAAAGCCCTGCTCCATCTGATCAAGACCAAGTACCCGACCATCGACAACATCTACGCCAATTATCAGCCGGTCTTCCTGATCGACCAGATGATCGCGATCTGCGAGTTCGAAGGCATCCCGTATCAGATGAGCCCGGAGCTGATCGATCGTGCCTGGGCGAACATGTTCGTCAGGGACGAAAAGATCGTGAAATAGCCGGGGTCCTGGCTGTATCTCACGTTCACTCGGCCGGCTGTGGTGCCGCATCGCCGGCCGCCGGCCCGTCATCGCGCAGCGGCAACTCGATCATCGACAGGGACACCAGACAGGCCAGGCAGGCAAGGCCACAGGCAATCCAGAACACCGGATGCAGGGCCGCGGCGATGCCGGCGCGCACGCTCTCCTGCAGGACGGGCTCCATCGCGGCGATCATCTCCTTGGTCAGCCCGCGCGGCGCGGCGTCCAGAAGCCCCACCAGTTGCGCCTGAAACTCAGCGGCGAAAATCGCGCCAAAGGCGGCCGTGCCCACCGCGCCGCCGATCAGGCGGAACATATTGGCCGAGGCCGTCCCGATGCCGACCATGTCAGGCGGTACCGCGTTCTGGATGGCCGTCACGCCAATACCAATGGTCGGCCCGATACCCAGTCCGACCAGAATCATCATTGCGACAATCCAGCCATTGGGCGTCTGGGCGGTCATCAGAGCCAGGGCCGCGAGCCCCAGCGCCAGCAGCGCTGTCGACACGACCGGCAACATCCGGTACCGGCCGGTCCGCGCCATGACCTGACCGGCCAGGGCAGAGGACACGATCAGCCCGGCCATCATCGGAAAGACAAACAGGCCTGAGGACGCGGGGCTGAGCCCCTTCACCACCTGCATGAAGAACGGGACGAACGTAATGGTGCCAAACATCGTGACGCCAACGATCAGGCCGACCGAATTCGCGACCACGAAGTTGTTGATGTAAAACAGATGCAACGGCAGGATCGGTTCGACCGCGCGCTGCTCGATCCGGACAAAGCACCACAGCGCCGCGAGAATGGCGGCGAACAGGACCATCATCCAGAGACTACCCCAGGGCACAATTGTGCCGCCAAGGCTGGCTGCCAGAACGGTCAGCGACAGTACGGCGGTCAAGGCCGCGGCGCCCGCATAGTCAATCGTCACGCTGTCGCGGCGCGGCGACGGAGCCGCCGCCCAGACCAGCACCGCCCAGGCTGCCGCTCCCAAGGGCAGGTTCAGCCAGAAGATCCATTGCCAGTCAAAATGCTGGACAATGAAGCCGCCTGCCAGAGGTCCGACCACAGTCGACAGCCCAAAGACCGAGCCCAGAATGCCCTGATAGCGCGCGCGTTCGCGCGGCGAGACATTGTCGGCCACCGCCGCCATCGAAGAGGTAATCAGCCCGCCACCGCCGAATCCCTGAATGAACCGACCGGCAACAAGAACCCAGAGGTCGGGCGCCAGCGCACAGATCGTTGCCCCCACAAGAAAGACGGCGATGCCGGCCTGCATGACGATGCGACGGCCGAACAGATCGCCCAGCTTTCCGAAAACCGGTGCGCCGACAGTCGCGGCCATCAGATAGGCGGTGATCACCCAGGTGATCTGATCCAGTCCGCCCAAATCGCTGAGAATCACCGGAAGACCCGTTGTGACGACGGTCTGCCCCAGCGATGCCAGAAAAAGGACAGCCGAAACGGCCAGGAAAACCGCAAGTAGCCGCCGTGGCTCCGCAGGTTCGGCGGTGCTTGGGATTGATTCTACCACGTGTTAAACCTCGGCGTTAAACTCACTGCCCATATAGCGTGCCGCTGCCCTGAGACAGGGTCTTGATCGGTGGCGGTGCAGCTAAGGTGTTGAAGGCATGTGTATGTACGTTGCAATTACATGTCAACGACATGTATATGAAAACAGGCCGGCCTTCCTGACCGGCTCGATGGAGGACAAAGCCATATCCGGTTCCAGCAATGAGCTTACCGCGTTTCTGAAAGAGGCCGGGATCGATCACCGATCGACCGAGGCCGCGTTGGACATTGACGCTTCTCTTCAACAATGGCGCCGGCGGGTGACCAAACGCGAGTTGGGAACTGCCGCGTTGGAGGCTTTCGGGCTGAACGATGAAGTCGATCTGGCCCAGCTGGATGTGCTCTTTGCCATCTCGCCACCGTTCAACGAAACCTGGAGCGATGGGGCAGAAGACGAAACCATGGTCTCCACCATCGCCGCGCGTTTGCGCATCGATCCGTCCCGCGCTTCCCGGCTGGTGAGCGAACTGATCACCAAGGGCCTGGCGCAACGCTGCGTCAGCCAACGCGACGCGCGCCGCACCATCGTCGAACTGACCTCACGCGGGGGAGCGATCATCCACGCCGTCCGGCGGTTCAAATTCCTGGTGCTGGGCGAATTCCTGTCCGGATGGACCGATGAGGAAATCGCGACCTTCGTCCCCTTGATGGCGCGGTTTGTCGAATGGACGGATGACTCAGGACGATTGGGCCGGGAACGCTTTGCCGAAGAAATCGCCGAGTTGAGCCAGGAACTCAGGAAAACGGTTCTCGCCGACTGAGTGCCCATGGCCCTGCCCGCCCCAATCACCGAATGGTTTGCGGCACGCGGCTGGCAGGTGCACCCGCATCAGCTGGCGATGGTTGAGCGCACCGACGACCCGGCAACGCTGCTGATCGCGCCAACTGGTGGTGGCAAGACCATGGCGGGTTTTCTGCCAACGCTGGCCGAACTGGCCGACGGCACGCATGAGGGGTTGCACACCCTCTATATCTCACCCCTCAAAGCGCTGGCTGCGGATATCAAGCGCAACCTGCGCAGCCCTGTGGACGAGATGGGCCTGCCGATCCGGATCGAGGACCGCACCGGTGACACTTCGGCCACACAAAAGAAACGCCAGCGTGCCGATCCGCCGCATATCCTGCTGACCACGCCGGAGAGCCTCGCGCTCCTGACCTCTTACGAAGACGCCGGGCGCACCTTTGCCGGTCTCAGGCGGGTGGTGGTCGACGAAATCCATGCGCTGGCCGAAAGCAAGCGCGGCGATCAACTCATGCTCGCGCTGGCCCGGCTGGATCGTCTGGCGCCGGGCCTGCGGCGTGTGGGGCTTTCGGCGACGGTCGAAGACCCTCAGGCCATTGCACGGCTTTTGGCGCGCCATCCCGATCCTTGCGCAATCTTGCAGGCCGATCCGGGCCCCGCGCCAGATATCGCCATGCTCGAAACCGAGGAAAAACCGCCCTGGGCCGGAGGTGGTGCAGCCTATGCAATCCCGGCGGTGCTGGAACAGGTCAAGGCGCACAAGACTACGCTGATCTTCCACAATACCCGGGCCCAGGCCGAGATCTTTTTTCACAACCTCTGGCTGGCCAATGAAGAGTCGCTTCCGATCGGCATTCACCACGGCTCGCTCGACCGGGTCCAGCGTCAACGGGTGGAAGAGGCCATGGTCCGTGGCGATCTCCGCGCGATCGTCTGCACGGGGTCGCTCGATCTCGGCATTGACTGGGGCAATGTGGATCTGGTCATTCAGATCGGCGCTCCCAAGAACGTCAAACGCCTGGTGCAGCGGATCGGACGGGCCAATCACCGCTACAACGCGCCCTCCAAGGCGCTTCTGGTGCCGGCCAATCGGTTCGAAGTGGTCGAGTGCATCACGGCTTTGGAGGCGGTTCGCGACCATGATCTGGATGGAGATCCCAGGGGCTCCGGTCCGCTTGACGTGCTGTGCCAGCAGATCCTGATCACCGCCTGCGGGGGTCCATTCAAAGCCGATGCTCTGTTTGACGAGGTGCGCAGCGCCGGCGCCTATGCAGATCTGTCGCGCGCCGCCTTCGACGATTGCCTCTCGTTCTGCGCCACGGGCGGCTACGCGCTGCGTGCCTATGATCAGTGGCAGCGATTGAAGGAAGGACCCGATGGGGTCTGGTCGCTGCGCGATCCGCGCGCGGCGCAGCGGATCCGGATGAACATCGGGACCATCCAGGACACCGATACGCTCAAAGTCCGACTGCGGCGCAGTCGGGGCGGCAAACCGCTGGGTGAGGTCGAAGAGGCGTTCGCCGCCTCGCTCACCCCCGGAGACACATTTCTCATCGGAGGCCAGATTGTGCGCTATGAGGGTCTGCGCGAACTGGTCGTCGAAGTGTCGCGCAACGCCAGCAAGAAACCCAAGATCGCGACCTTCATGGGCACGCGTTTTGCCACCTCGACGCAATTGTCAGCACGCATTCTGGAGATGTTTGCTCAGGAGGATTGGCCACAGGTTCCACAGCACACCCGGGACTGGCTGAGGCTGCAACGCGACGTCTCCCGCCTTCCGGACCGGAACCGGTTGCTGATCGAGAGCTTTCCCCATGATGGACGCGAACATATCTGCATTTATGGCTTCGCCGGGCGCAATGCGCAGCAGACCCTGGGGCTGCTTTTGACCAAGCGTCTGGAGGAAACCGGCCATGCGCCGATGGGCTTTGTGTGCACGGACTACGCCACGTTGATCTGGGGGCTTGATGCCGTGATCGACCCGGACCCCCTGTTTGACATAGATGCCCTGCGCGATGGGCTGGACAAATGGCTGGCAGGCAATGCGGTGATGAAGCGTACCTTTCGCGCCTCCGCCACAATTGCCGGGCTGATCGAACGCAATGTGCGCGGGCCGCGCAAATCCGGGCGCCAGATGACCCTGTCGTCGGACATCCTCTACGACACATTGCTGAAATACGACCCCGAGCATCTGATGATGCGGATCACCAGGACAGAAGCTTTGCGCGGCCTGGTGGATTTCGGCCGGATCGAAGAGATGATTGCGCGCAGCGCCGGTGTGGATCTCCTGCGGCTGACACGCGTCACCCCCCTGGCAGCGCCTTTGTTTCTAGAGCATGGCCGTGTGCCTGTGGCCGGGGCGGCCAATGAACGGCTCCTGGCCGAAGAAACGGAAGCCCTGATGAAAGCCGCCGGGCTGAGTTAGAAGCCTGCGCGCAGGCCGGCGATTTCCGACCCGCCACGGCCTATTGAACGGGGGCGCTTGGGATGCACGATGCGGATGTTCCCTGGTCATCGACGCGGCGTTGGCCTTGCGCAAACAGGCGACATAGGTCAAAGAACGTATCATGAACGCACACACCTTCACACTTGCCGGAGCGCGCCTGACGGCCCTGCCATCGGGCGCATTGTGGTGGGAAGACAAGAGCCTGCTGTGCGTTTCCGATTTGCACTTCGGCAAGGCCGAACGGCACGCCCGGCGCGGCGGCGCGCCGCTGCCGCCCTACGAAACAAAAGACACCCTGCTGCGCCTGGCAGAAGTGATTTCTCAGACCGGCGCCCGGCAAGTGATCTGCCTGGGCGACAGTTTCGACGATCTGACCGCAGCCCATGCGCTGCCAGAACAGGATCGCCTGTCACTGGCGGGCCTGCAGGCCGGACGTCGCTGGATCTGGATCGAGGGTAACCACGACCCGGGTCCGGTCGACATGGGCGGCACACACTTGAGTGCGCTGAGCCTCCACGGTCTCACGTTCCGCCACATCGCCCAACCGGGCGCAAATGGTGAGATTTCGGGCCACTATCATCCCAAAGCGCAGGTCAAAACCCGCCTTCGCACGATCTCGCGACCTGCCTTCCTTGTGGATTGCAATCGGGTGATCCTGCCGGCGTTTGGAACCTTCACCGGAGGTTTGCGCAGTTCCACGCCAGGGCTCTCCGACCTTATGCGCCCCGACGCCCTTGCCATACTGACCGGCGCAAAGGCCCTTGCTGTCCCGATGCCGCGCTAAACGGGACCAGCGATTTTGGCCGTCGGCCGGCCGGGCATTTTCGAAAAGAAAGAAGCCAGAGATCGCGCAGAACGGCTCAGCACGTTCAAGGACGCATGAAGAGCAGGACCAAGATGCGCCCTTGCATCAGAGCACTCTTCGCCCTCCTTTCACGGTGCACTTCTGCTTCTTTCTTTTTCCAAATACCCCAGACCAGGTTGGCCGCCCACGTCGCCGGTCAGGCGGTCAATCCGTCGGGTTCCGCCAGACCATTCGCCCGGGCGCAAGCCGTGATCGTGTTGGCCAAGAGGCATGCAATCGTCATGGGGCCTACCCCGCCTGGCACCGGCGTGATGGCGCCAGCGACTTCCGCGCAAGAGGCAAAGTCACAATCCCCAACAAGGCGCGTCTTGCCTTCGCCTTTCTCTGGCGCCGGAATGCGGTTGATACCAACATCGATCACTGTCGCGCCGGGTTTGATCCAGTCAGCAGTGACCATCTCTGGTCGTCCGACCGCAGCGACCACAATATCGGCCCAACGCACGACAGACACCAGATCCTTGGTCCGGGAGTGCGCAATTGTGACGGTGCAACTGTCCCGTAACAGCAGTTGCGCCATCGGTTTGCCCACGATGTTCGAGCGCCCGACGACAACCGCATTCATGCCGGACAAGTCACCCAAATGATCCCTGAGCAACATCAGACTGCCCAAAGGCGTGCAGGGCACCATGGATTTTTGTCCGGTCCCCAACAGCCCGACGTTTGAGATGTGAAACCCGTCGACATCCTTGGCCGGCGAAATCGCGTTGATAACCTTGTCCGCATCAATGTGCTCAGGCAGCGGCAATTGCACCAGGATCCCATGCACGGCGGCATCGGCGTTCAAGCTCTGCACCAGATCGAGCACCGCCGCCTCTGGCGTCTCTGCAGGCAATTTGTGCTCGAACGACGCCATGCCAGCCTCAACGGTTTGTTTCCCCTTGGAGCGCACATAAACTTGGCTGGCCGGATCCTCTCCGACCAGAACCACCGCCAATCCCGGCGTAATCCCGTAACTCGCTTGCAGGCGCGCCACATGGTCTGCCACGCGTGTCCGCACATTCGCCGCAAAGGCCTTTCCGTCAATGAGTGTGGCGGTCATTGCGCCCTCCTGATCGTTCGTTTCGCAAGATCCCAGCCTGGTCGCAGCCAGCCCCCCTCGCCTTGGTAGCTCTTAAATGACCCTGCCGTCAGGCAAGGCACAAACGCGCTTGGGTATATAATCGTAGCGACACTACCCGCCCAGCGGCTGAAACGACACTCTGCCAAGACAGAGCGGCATCGGACCAGATCCGGCGATCTCATCGGAAACCGGTTCCGCGCCTGGGCCCAATGACGCCGCTCAGAGCGCCCAGGCCCGCTGTGCCGGTAGCCAAAGCGCCAGGACATCCCCCATTTGCAGCGCCCCGGGGCGTTCAACCCAGGCCGTTACGCCGCGCCGTCCCTCCGCCGCTTTCTTGAACCCTTTCCCATGCCCCGGTTCCACCTTGTTGATTTCCCGCGCCGGATAGTTGCAGGGCAGGTTTTCCATATCGATGGTCAACCCCAGGCCCGACGGTCCCAAGAGCCGCGAGGATGGCGGAACATGGGTGAAATCAGGCACGCCCTTGATCACAATCGACGCCCCCAACAGACCCGGATCCAGGGTGTCGAGACCAATCTCATGGGCGATGGCAGCCAATTCTTCCTGCGACAGAATCGTCAACTGGCGCACGTTCCGGATCTCGGTGTCTTCCGGATACAGCTCGCTCACGCGCACACAAGCCGGACGGTTCTCTCCCGCATGCCGCGCTCCGGCGACTCCGGCGAAGCCAAGGTCCATCGCTGTTTGCGGCGCCGAGCAGATGCCTTCGTCGGCAGGCGTCACACCCATCCACACCACTTCGGCTTCAAACGCACTCTTTCGATAGACAGACGACATGTTCAGCCCCCCTGCTGCTTCTTTCTTTTTTCAAATACCCCGACACGACGCCAGCCAAAAAGAAACCCGCACGCTCAAGAGCCTGCGGGTTGTCTTTGATCTGGATCCGTCTGTTAAACCGTCGGTTCCGGCTCCATTCCACCATCGGGTGGCGTCTTCTTGGGCCGGGTCTTCGGAATGGCCGTCACACTGGGTGCGTTGCCCGGGTCCGACGTGTCGTCGGTATCATCATCCGATTGGGGCGGCTCGCCACGGATGACGCGCTGGATCTCTTCACCGGTCAGAGTCTCGTATTCCAGCAGCCCTTCCGCCAGACGCTCCCACTCCTCATGTTTTTCAACCAGGATCCCATGGGCCGTCTCGTAGCCTTCCTGGATGTAGCGCTTCACTTCTTCTTCGATCATCTCCTTGGTATTGGCAGAGACCGAAAAGCCGGCGGTGTTGCCCTGATATCCTTCGTGGGCTTCGGCATAGTCAATATTGCCGACCTTGTCAGACATGCCCCAGCGCATCACCATGGCGCGCGCCAATTGGCTGGCCTGCATGATATCGCCCGCTGGTCCGTTGGAGACATGGTCCTCACCATACTTGATCACCTCGGCCGCCTTGCCGGCCATGGTCATCGCAAGCTTTTGCTCGCATTCGTCACGGTGATAATTGAGCCTGTCCATCTCCGGCAATGAGACAACCATCCCCAAAGCGCCGCCGCGCGGAATGATTGTGGCTTTGTAGACCGGATCGCACTGCGGCAGGGACAGACCAACGATGGCGTGACCGGCCTCGTGATAGGCCGTCTTTTCCTTCTGGTCCTGGGTCAGGACCATCGACCGGCGCTCAGCGCCCATCATCACCTTGTCCTTGGCGTTCTCGAAGTCTTCCATCGTGACAAAACGCCGCCCGACCCGCGCGGCCATCAGAGCGGCCTCGTTCACGAGGTTTGCAAGATCGGCGCCCGAAAAGCCTGGCGTGCCGCGCGCGATAATGCGCAGGTCCACATCCGGGCCCAGAGGGGTCTTGCGCGCATGCACGCCGAGGATCTTCTCGCGACCTTTGATGTCGGGGTTGCCCACCGTCACCTGCCGGTCAAAGCGGCCCGGACGCAGCAGAGCCGGGTCCAGCACGTCCTTGCGGTTCGTCGCGGCGATGATGATCACGCCTTCATTGGCCTCAAACCCGTCCATCTCGACGAGCAACTGGTTGAGCGTCTGTTCGCGTTCGTCATTGCCGCCGCCATAGCCTGCACCACGGTGCCGGCCCACCGCGTCGATCTCGTCGATGAAGACGATGCAGGGAGCGTTTTTCTTGGCCTGCTCGAACATGTCGCGCACACGGCTCGCGCCGACACCGACAAACATTTCAACAAAATCCGAACCAGAAATTGTGAAAAATGGCACGCCGGCCTCGCCTGCAATGGCGCGCGCCAGCAAAGTTTTACCGGTTCCCGGTGGTCCGACAAGCAAAGCGCCCTTGGGAATCTTGCCACCGAGTCGCGAAAACTTCTGCGGATTCCGGAGAAATTCAACGATTTCCTCGAGCTCTTCTTTCGCCTCGTCAATCCCGGCCACATCGTCAAATGTGACGCGACCATGCTTTTCTGTCAGCATTTTCGCCTTGGATTTCCCAAAGCCCATCGCGCCGCCTTTGCCGCCGCCCTGCATCCGGTTCATGAAGTAAATCCAGACGCCGATCAGCAGCAGGAACGGCAACAGCGACAGGATAAAAGCCTGGAAGCCCGACTGCTGCTGTTGCTCTGCGCGGAGCGGAACATTGTTTTCAATCAAGAGGTTGGTGATCTCAGCATCTTCTGGCTTGATGGTCACATAGTCCTGGCTGTCAGCCCCCCGGAAGCGCACCTGCTCCCCGTCGACCGTGACCTGTGACACCTCTCCGGCTTCGACCGACTGGACGAAGTCCGAATAGCTGATCTCGCGGTTTTGCAAGGTCCCGCCGGATCCACTGAACAAATTGAACAGCGCAAGGATCAACAGGAACAGAACCACCCAAAACGCAATGTTACGTGCATTTCCCAAGGAAACTCTCCCGAATTCAGGGCCGCCATGCCACGAGCCCGATTGTCCATAAGATAGACATCACGGGCCAAGGTTCAATTGGATAATAGCGCGGCAAAAAAGGCTTCGGCGCTCTCATGCAGATCCGCACGCCATCCGTTGGACCAACCGGCCAGCGGCGCGGCGACCAATTCGTCCCCCTGCCACACGCCCGGAGAGGCCAGCAAAGCCACGGAAGGAACGCCCGTATCCCGCCAGTCAGGCACTGTTTCCAGGCCTCTTTGGCCAAGCGCGGCGATGTGTAATCCGCCCTGATCAACCGGTCCGAACAAGGTCCAGCGGCCATCCCATAGCTGACCGGGCTGGGCGCGTTCGGCCCGGGCTGCGGCAAATTCGCGGCAGATCCAGATCGAGGTTCCGCTGACCACAATGCGGCACCCACCCAGCGTTGTGCCACGCCCCCGCCGAATGGCGTCTATGGCCTCTCCCATGGCCGAGCGGCGCGGAGGATAATCCGCCCGTCCAATCCAACGCACGGCATTCAGGATCAGGCGGCGGGCGATTTCACGCGGCAACGTGCGGAACCGTCGCAGATCGACAACCACATCGCCGCCCTTCACGCAGGCGATGTCGCGGGCGGTGACAAAGGTGTACCAGTCCAGCGCTTCGCGGGCTTCGCCCATATTGCCCGCAACTTCTGCCAGGCGCGACACGGATACTCCCAGCTTGTCCAGATGTTCCAGCGCCTGGCGGACCTGAATGCGCTCAAAGCGCAGGTCGTCGTTGGACGGATCATCTGTCCAGGAGATGCCCTGACGCCGCAGATAGGCCCGCAGGTCCTTGCGCGTCAGCCCCAGCATCGGGCGCACGATCGACACGCCATGGAGCGTGCGACGCACCGACATCGCTGACAGCCCGTTGACGCCAGAGGACCGGGCCAGCCGCATCACAACGGTTTCCGCCTGATCGTCCGCGGTATGGCCTGTGGCCACCGATGCGATCTTGTTGGCGCGCGCCCACTCCCCGATCAGACGGTAGCGCGCGTCTCGGGCACAGGCCTGCAGGTTGCCCTGTCCGTTCCAGCCGTCCCATTGCAGCGTGGTATGCGGCAACCCCAGGCTGTCGGCAAAAGCCGCGACCTGAGCAGCCTCTTGCGCGGCCTCCGGCCTCAGGCCGTGGTCAACCGTCACCGCGTGCAGCGCGACGCTACCTTGTGCGAAACAACGGCTTAGGGAATGCAACAGGGCCAGCGAGTCGCTGCCTCCAGATACGGCGACACCCAGCCGCGATGGGGGAGAGGCAAGGAACTGCGACCGAATGACCGAACAGATGTCGACATCCGAAAAACTCACGTACAGCCCAGCGCCTCCATCTCGCCCTGTGCCACGGGCACCGCTTCGGACAAAGGAAACCGGGCCGAAACCTCGCCCAGTGTGAGACAGGCCTGATCGACCTGGCCAAGGCGGCCCAGAGTGGCGCCCAGAAGGGTCAGCGCTTCCGGGGCTGCCGGTCCGGTGGGATCGGCGCTAAAGCTTGCAAGATAGGCGCGTGCCGCCTCACGCGTGTCCTCCAGGCCCGCCAGAGCCTTGCCGCGACCCAGATGCGCGTCCGCCGCAAGGGGGCTGCCGGGATAGGACTCGACAAACCGCGCAAATCCATCTGCGGCCGCGCGGAACCGGGCTTCGCTCAGGGCGGTGCGGGCCGTGTCGTAATCCGCGCGTTCGCTGATCGCCAGCTCGGTTTCCTGGGGCGCGGGCACAGTCGGCGCGGCCGGTCCCGCAGGTGCGGCCGCCGTCCCTCCCAGGGTGGTCGTGTCGCTCAACTGGCTGACGTCCCCGCCTTCGAGTTCCACCAGCCGGAATTCCAGGTCACCGATCCGGTTGGTGCCATCCCGCACGATCTCTTCGATGCGAAACTCAAGCTGTTCGGTGCGGGCGGTCAGACGCTGCAACGCGGTTTCCATCGAGGCCACACGGTCAAGGACGGTGTCCCCGCCCAGTTGCACAGACGGGGTGCCGGTCGTCGAAAGCTCGCGGTTCAGCCGCTGCACCTCGACATACAGAACAGACAGCTCTTGGCGAATATCCGCCAATGTCTGGTCATCTTGCGCCAGAACCGGCGCAGTCCAGGCGGCCAGGGCGCAGATCAGCGCCGTAGCGGTTGCGCGCAGCCCCATGACGTTACCCCGTTAGTCCCGTTGCCAGTACCGTGACGGCACGGCGGTTTTTGGAATAGCAGGCCTCGTCGGAGCAGATCTCCACCGGGCGTTCCTTTCCAAAGCTGACAATTTTCAACCGGCTGCCGGCAATTCCGCGCGAAATCAGATATTCCCGCGCCGCATTCGCACGCCGCTCGCCAAGCGCCACGTTGTATTCACGCGTGCCCTGCTCATCTGCATGCCCTTCGATCACGGCAGTGAAATCCGTGTTTTGTATCAACCAGTTGGCCTGCGCATCCAGAGTCTGCCGACCACTTGCGGTCAGCGTCGACTGGTCTATCTCAAAGAACACGCGGTCGCCCACGGATTGCTGGAAAAACACAGGGGACGCCGGATCCGCCGCCGATCCCGCTGCCGCGTCGCCCGTCGTGCCGAAACCGCCCGACCCGGGCGAGGTGATGTCTTCGAACGGTTCGTTCTGGGTACAGGCCGCCAACGCCCCCACCACCAGAAGAGCCGCCCATTTGCTGGCCACGTTCATGCTCTTGCCCTTTTGCTTTTTTTGAGCTTGTTCCTCGACCTAGGTCTTAGCACAGCATCCTGTAAGTGTGAACAAATCCGCGCGATGGGCGCCTTAGCGCTGCAGCGGGGACCAGGCCGGATCGGAGGCGCCGGTGGGCGTGGCGACCGGACGCAGGTTGCGCCCCGAGACATCGACCGAATAAAGTCGCGCCTCTCCGCTCGCGCCCTGGCTTTCGCGCGTGAACATGATCACCCGCCCATTGGGCGACCAGGTCGGGCCCTCGTCAAGGAACGAGGCCGTGAGCAGGCGCTCTCCGGTGCCGTCCGTGCGCATCACGCCAATGTGGAAACGGCCGTTGCTTTGTTTGGTAAAGGCAATGAGATCCCCGCGCGGGGACCAGACAGGTGTGCCGTACCGCCCCTTCCCCGAAGAGATCCGCCGCGCTTCGCCGCCCGAGGCGGGCATGATGTAAAGCTGCTGTCCGCCGGAGCGGTCGCTTTCGAATACAATCTGACTGCCATCGGGCGAGAAACTGGGAGCGGTTTCAATGGATGGCGTGTTGGTCAGCCGCTTGCGCGTGCCTGAACCAAGGTCCATTGCATAGATGTCGGTGTTGCCGCCCTGCGCCTGCGAAAAGACCACAGTGCGTCCGTCAGGTGAAAAGCGCGGCGCGAAACTCATCGAGCCGTCCTGAGTATCCAGCACCTGCCGTCGGACCTGGCCGACATCCATCACATAGATCCGCGGAAATCCGGTCTCGTAGCTGGTGTAAAGCACCCGATCCCCGGTTGGCGAAAAGCGCGGGGCGAGGACCAAAGCGTTGCTGTCGGTGAGATACTGCACATTGGCGCCATCGTAATCCATGATCGCCAGCCGCTTTTTGCGGTCATTCTTGGGCCCGCTTTCCGAGACAAACACCACGCGGCTGTCAAAATAGGGCGTTTCCCCGGTCAAACGTTCGTAAACCGTATCGGCAACCTTGTGGGCCATACGGCGCCAGCCATCGGTTGTGCCCGCAAACTGCAACCCGGTGCCGATCTCTGCACCAGAAAACACATCGTAGAGACGGAACCGGACGGTCAGGCGGTCTCCGCTCAAGGACACGCCTCCGGTGATCAACGCCTGCGCGTTGATCGTCTTCCAGTCGGCAAATTGCACCGGAGCGGCGAAATCTGTCACTTTGGAGATATGGGCCGAAGCCGGGATCTCGCGAAACAGGCCGGTTCCAGACAGATCCGTCGCGATCACGCGGGCCAGCGAGCTGCCATATTCCGCCGCCGCCTGACTGTCGGGGACAAAATCCGGTACGGCAAAAGGCAGAGGCTCAACGACCCCGTCGGTGATCTCAATGCGCAGCGGCCCTTGGGCCAGGAGCATTCCTGGCAGCATCAGGGCCGCCAACGCGGCGAAAAGCAAAAACTGGACCTGTCGCATCATCTGTACTGCATCTTCTCGGGGTTGAATGTCATCTCGATTTCGCGCCATTGCTCGTATTTGTCTGCTGGCAAAGGATAGCCTTGCTGGCCGCACCGAATGATCGCGCGCCGTGCGGCGCCAAAGGCCTGCTGCGCCGCCGCCTCAGTGCCGTCACTCCAGGACAAAAGCCGAATGGAATTTGTCACAGGCCGCCCGTCCGGCGTCATCGATACCCCCGCAACCACTGTGGTCTCCAGCGCTGCCGATGACAAGGACCCAACGCTCCAGCATTGCGACACGGCCACCCGCAAGGCCTCGCGTTCGCCGCCGGTGAGCGGCGGTCCGGTCGGCGCGGAACTGGGCGCACCGGCCTGTCCCAAGGCCGCAGCCACGGCATCGTCGACGGCCTGATTGCGCCCGGTATCGGTGTCTTCGGCGGCTGGCTCAGCGGGCTGTGCCGTCTGCGTGGGTTCTTCGGTCGGTTGCGGCGGTGTGGGGCGGTCGGGGCGCGTGAGCGGTCGGACCGACGCCGTGGGCGCTATGGTGCTGGACTCGACCTCCGGATCGGTCTCCGGGTCCGGCGGCTGATCCGTGGCCTCCTGCGGTGCGGCGGCGGTGTCGGCCTCGGGCGCCTCGGCGTCGAGACCTTCGGGTGCCACCGGTGCTTCGGTCACGCTATCGGGGCGTGCATCGGGCGGCTGTGGTGGTGCGGGGACAGACGCCTCGCGGTCTACCGGACGCGTCTCGGGCCGGGATGCGGCCTCCGGGACCAGGGCCGCAACGTCATCGGCCGGCGGGTCGGGCGGGGCAATATCAGGCGGCGTCTGAGCAATCTCGGGCTCTGGCGGGCTGGGCGGTTCGGGTGCGACCGGCGGCTCCGGGGTCGGGTCCGGCGGCTCCGGTGGCGACGGGTCCTGACGATCAGGCGTTGCATCCTCGCTTGTCTGGGGCAGCGCCTGTTGCTCTGGTGTTTCAGGTTCGATGAGACCCGGGACAGCATCGGACGCATCCGGCGCGGCTTGCGGCGCTTTCAGCGCGGCGTATTCTTCGGCGGACACCAGGGCGACATCGCTGATTTGCGGCGGCTCGGGCTCAGCCTGGAACACGCCTCCGATCATCATCCAGACCACCAGCCCCAGATGCCCGATCCCCGATATGGCCGTTCCGGCCTGCACCGCCCGCGCCTTACTCGTCCCGGACCGCGTCGTCGACCGCCGTGCCGTCGAGCCGCGGCCCGCCTGTATCCGTGACCAGCCCGATATTGGAGAACCCGCCGGCGTTCAGCGCGCCCATGACCTCCATGACTATGGCATAGGGCACCCGGCCATCCGCCCGCAGAAACACCCGGTCGCTGGTGCGCTCGGCGATGATGCCGCGCAGACGGGTGACCAGTTCTTCCCGCGGGGTCTCTGTTGTCTGAATCTGGATCACCCCCTCCGCGGTGACGGTCACGGTCAGCGGCTCTTCCTCGGATTCGGGCAGGGCATTGGCGGCGGTGCGCGGCAGTTCCACCGGCACCCCCACGGTCAGTAACGGCGCCGCCACCATGAAAATGATCAAGAGCACCATCATCACGTCCACAAACGGCGTGACATTGATTTCCGCCATTGGCCGGGCGCGGCGGTGCCCCCGCTTGCGGGTGCGCCGTTCCGTGTTCTGAACCGCGGCCGCCATGCTCTAGGCGTCCAACTGACGCGACAGGATGGTCGCGAATTCATCCGCGAAGGTCTCGTACCCCGCGACGATGCGATCGGCATCCGCCGAGAGCTTGTTGTAGAAGATGACCGCCGGGATCGCGGCAAAGAGACCCAGACCCGTGGCCAGCAGCGCCTCGGCAAT
>JBCDEC010000047.1:0-23028 GCA_039179965.1 Pseudomonadota bacterium | reverse complement strand
GGAAGATCTGGCCACAGCGCTTGCAGGCGGCCGGGTGGCCATGGCGCTGGTGGATGCGGTGCCGGCCGGGATCTACGGTCAGGCCGCTCTGCGCGCCCTGGGTCTGTGGGACGAAGTCGCGCCACGTGTGGTTCAAGCGGATAATGTGCGCGCGGCTCTGGCTTTCGTTGCACTGGGCGAGACACCGCTGGGCATTGTCTATGCCACCGACGCGCGCGTTGAACCACGCGTAAGCACGCTGGCCCTGATGCCCGAAGACAGCCATCCCCCCATCCTGTACCCTGTCGCGCTGGTCGAAAACGCAGGGCCCGATGCGCCGGCCTTTCTGACCTATTTGCGCGGGCCCGAGGCGCAGGCGGTGTTTGACCGGCTGGGCTTCACCCGGCCCGCTGTCTGAACGCGATGGAGTGGCTTGGTCCCGAAGAATGGAGCGCCGTGCGCCTCTCCCTTAAGGTTTCGTTGTGGGCCACGCTGGTCAGCCTGCCACTGGGGATTTTGACCGCCTATGCGCTGGCGCGCTGGCGCTTTCCCGGAAAACAGATCCTGAACGGTCTTGTGCATCTGCCGCTCATTCTGCCGCCGGTGGTTACGGGCTATCTTTTGCTTCTTACCTTCGGGACAACCGGCGCCTTGGGCAGCGCATTGCAGAGTATCGGTATCACCTTTGCGTTCCACTGGACCGGCGCGGCTCTGGCCGCGGGCATCATGGCGTTTCCACTGATGGTGCGCGCCATGCGGCTGTCGATCGATGCGGTGGATCCCGGACTGGAACAGGCGGCCGCGACACTTGGCGCGCCCGGCATCTGGGTCTTTCTGACCGTCACCCTGCCGATGATCCTGCCCGGCATCCTCGCCGGTGCCATTCTCGCCTTTGCCAAGGCAATGGGGGAATTTGGCGCCACCATCACCTTTGTCTCCAACATTCCCGGGCAGACCCGCACGATCCCGTCGGCGATTTACGCGTTCCTTCAGGTCCCCGGCGGCGAGACCTCTGCCATGCGCCTTGTCCTGGTGTCTGTCGCTGTGGCAATGGCGGCTCTGCTGGCCTCAGAGGCGATCTCAACCCGGGTGGCCCGACGCGTGGCGGGGCAGGATGCTTAAAGTTGCCATGCAGCACCAGTTGGGGGCCTTCGCGCTCGACGTGGACTTTGAAGCACCGCCCGGTATCACGGTGCTGTTCGGGCGCTCGGGCTCCGGCAAAACGACCATCGTGAACGCGGTCGCCGGTTTGGTGACACCGCAGTCGGGCCAGATTTCGTTGGATGACACGCAGCTTCTTGACAGTGGCGCAGGCGTGAACCTGCCGCCCCACCGCCGCCGGGTCGGCTATGTCTTTCAGGACGGACGGCTGTTTCCGCATCTCAATGTCCGGCAAAACCTGCACTACGGTCGATCCTTTGCGGCGCGGGTCGGGCGACCGGTCGATCCCGACCATATCATTGAGATGCTGGGCCTTGGCCCATTGCTGTCCCGGCGGCCGGGCGCGCTGTCGGGCGGCGAAAAGCAGCGGGTGGCGATCGGACGTGCGTTGCTGGCATCGCCCCGACTGATCCTTGCCGATGAACCGTTGGCCGCGCTGGATGAGGCGCGCAAGGCAGAGATCCTGCCCTATTTCGAGCGCTTGCGCGACGAGGTCGCGGTGCCAGTGCTTTACGTCAGCCATGCCGCGGCAGAGGTAGCCCGTCTGGCGACAACCGTCATCGCGATCGAAGACGGGCGTGTGGTGCGACAGGGCCCGGCGGTGGACGTGCTCGCCGACCCGATGGTCCTGCCGACGGGCGTGCGCGCGGCGGGCGCTGTGGTGCAAGCGCTGGTGCGAAAACACCATGCCGACGGGATCACCGAGTTGGATGCAGGCGGGGTGGCGCTGTTTCTGCCGCGCATTCCGCAGGCCGAGGGTGAGCAGATCCGGGTACGCATCGCGGCACAGGAGGTGATGTTGTCAACGCGGTCGCCGGATGGGCTTTCGGCACTGAATGTCATCCCCGGTGTGGTCGACCGCATCCGCCCAGGCGACGGGCCCGGCGCGCTGGTATCGCTGACCACCCCTGCCGGGACGGTGCTTGCCAGGATCACCCAGCGTTCGGTCGAAACGCTCGGACTGGGTCAGGGCAGCCCCTGCTATGCCATTGTGAAGTCAGTGGCAATCGCGCCGCAGGATGTGGGCGGTGCGCCGTCAGGCTGAGCGATCCGCCATGGCCTGCGCCTCTATCGCGAGCTGCATGACTGTGAACGCATGCGCTTGCGGCATTGCCGTTTCCGTGCGGTTCTGGATATCGGCGACGAGGCGGGCGAAGTAGGGCAGTCCGGCGTCACGGGCGTCAATGGTCTCACAACGGCTGGCGTTGGTGAGGATCAGCGTATCGGTCTGTTCCGAGCGCCCCGCATCGACGTACTTCCGCAACTCGATGGTGCCTTCTGTGCCAAGAAGAAAAAGCCGGCCATCCCCCCATGTGGGCAAACCATCCGGCGTGAACCAATCCAGTCGAACATACCCGTCCACACCATCGGCTTTGAGCGCCATCTGCCCGAAGTCGCGAAACCCGGGATCCTCCGGGTTGGCATGGTTGGCGGTGGAGGCCATCGTAACCTCGGCTGTCTCGGCGCCCGCGAAAAACAGGAACTGGTCGATCTGATGCGCCCCGATATCAGCGAGAATGCCACCGTTTCGCGCAGGGTCAAAGAACCAATCGGGTCGCGACGGCCGGTTCAGCCGGTGCGGCCCCAGCCCCAACGTCTGGATCACCCGGCCAATGGCGCCATCGGCGACGAGGTCCGCAGCCGCCGTGACCGCAGGAACCTCAAATCGCTCAGAAAAGTCGACGGACCATATCCGCCGGGTATCGGCCACCTTGGCCTTCAAGGCCGATAGCTGATCAGCGCTCAGACACCCCGGCTTGTCAGACATGACGTCTTTGCCCGCATCCATGGCGCGCAGTGCAATTCCAGCGCGGTCGCAGGGCACCGCCGCGGTCAGGATCACATCGATGCTTGGATCGTCGTAGAGGGTCTCGGGCGTCGCAACGCGCGGCGCGGCGGGAAACCGTTTGGCAAACCCCTCCAGCGTTCCGGGCGCGCCATCGGTCCACCAGCCGACAAGAAGTGCGCCGGCATCCTGCATGTGTGAGATCATCGTGTAGATGTGGCGGTGGTCGATGCCCACCACGCCCATGCGCACGGGGTCAGCCATGGTCATCTCCCTCGAGGACGACCGCCCGTCCTGCGCGAGACGACAGGACCATGGCGTCAATCAGCCGGTGCACCGCCAGAGCCGAACGACCGGTGATGGCTGGTGCGCGGTGCTCGGACAGAGCAGCGGCGAAGTCCTCGATGACCGCCTGATGCCAGGCATGCGTAAAGGCCATTGGGTCCGCGCCACCCCCGGTCTGGGAGGCTCCGCCGATCTCTTCAACGCGGCCATCCCGACAGTGGAGCACCAGATGGTCGCCAGCCAGTCGCGCGCTGGCCCGGGTTGCGTTGATGACGATCTCCTCGGTGCCGCCCGGGTAATGCGTGGTGCTGGCCGTCACCGCGCCCACGGCACCGCTTTCGAAAACCAGACCGCCGGTGGCAAAGTCCTCGGCTTCCAACGCATGCAGACGGCTGGTCGCCGTTAGCGCCTGTACCTGTCGTACCGGGCCGCAGAGATCGAGCATCAGGTCAAGCGTGTGGATGGCTTGGGTCAGCAACACACCGCCACCGTCGCGCGCATAGGTCCCGCGCCCCGGGGCGTCATAATAGCCCTGATCGCGCCACCACGGGATGCGCACGTCTATGGAGCCGATCTCTCCCAAGGTCCCATCGGCGAGGCGCGCGCGCAGGGCCTGCGCTGCGCTGCGCATTCGGTGCTGCAGCGTGACCCCGCAGGGGACACCGGCGTTGTCGCAAAGATCGACGATCTGTGTGGCGCGCACGGTATCGCGCTCCACCGGCTTTTCCATCAACACCGGGATCCGCGCGGCCACCAGAGCCTTTACGATCTCCAACCGCGCATCGGGCGGTGTGACAAGCAGGGCGAAATCTACATCCGTGTCGGTACAAACGGCGTCCAGTGTTTCATAGACATGGGGTTGGCCATGGGCTTGGGCGAAATCGCGCGCCTGCGGTATGCGTCGGGCGAACACACCGTGCAGCGTGGCATTCGCCGCCGCCGCCAAGGCGTGTGCATGGGTGTCGGCCACCATTCCGAGGCCGATCAGAACGACTCGGTGCGCGCTCATGCGCCCGCCGTTTCGCGTGGAAGAATGGCGCCTTTTGCACCTATCACCCGGCTGGCCAGAGCATGGCCGGCCTGCGTCGCACGGGCTTCGCTGTCACCTGAGATCCGGGCCGCGAGATATCCGGCATTGAAACTGTCACCCGCCGCGGTGCTGTCCACCACGCGATCGGCAGCGTGAAAGGGTCCCACAGCCGCGCCATCAAGCGCCAGAGGACCCTCGGCACCGCGTTTCAACGCGCCCGAGGTCACCCCAAAGCCGGTGAGCCGTTCAAGCACCTTGTCTTCAGACGGATCGTCAAACAGCTCCATTTCATCATCGACGCTGGGCAGGCCGATGTCAGTCTGGCGCCAGGCGGTTTCGACAACATTCTGTGCGGTGGCCTGATCCGGCCACAAGCGCGGACGGTAGTTGGAATCAAAGGCCACCTTGCCGCCATTCGCACGAAACCGCGGCAGCCAGTCGAGGAAACAGGTCCGGTCGGCCTCCGGCAGGATCGCCAGCGTGATGGCGGAAAAATAGAGGATCCGCGTCTGGCCGAGCGAGTCGAGCGACAGGGCGTCGGGGGTCAGCATCTGCCGGGCTGCGGCATTGTCGCGCCAGTAGTAGAAGGACCGCTCGCCGCTCTCGTCGGTGGAAATCGCGTAGAGCCCCGGCAACAGAGTGTCGTGCCGGGCGATCAATGTGCACTCCAGCGCCTCGTCTTCCATCATCTGGATCATCTGATCCGACAGTGGATCGCGGCCCAGGGCCGTGGCATAGGCCACGTTCAAAGCAGGCGCCTGGCGTTTGAGGTAGATCGCCGTGTTCAGCGTATCGCCCGCAAACCCGACGGCGGCCTGCCCGTCAGGTTCCGTTGCGAGCGACAGCTCCACCATGGCCTCGCCCATCGAGATGACATCCCGCATGCTGGGTCAGCCCTTGTAACGCGCGGCGTAAAAGTCGACCATTTGCGGCACCAGATGGTCGCCGCGCCCGTCTTCCAAAGCCGCCTGCAGGCCCTTGTCCGCGCAGGCCGACATGATGCTGTCAATGCCAAGATCTGACGTCATTTTGCGGTAGTATCCCAGATCCTTGGCGGCATTTTGTACCGAAAAGGCCAGCATTTCGGGATTGCCGTCAATGGCATAGGCTTTCACGAAATCCATCATGCCCGAGCGCAGCGGACCGGCGGACATCACGTCATAGACCGCCTGTCGCGGCACGCCGGCGGCATCGGAGATCGCAAAGGCCTCGGACATCGCATTGGCCGTGGTCATGGCGAAGAAGTTGTTGATCAGCTTGATCGTGTGGCCAGAGCCCAGCGGACCCAGGTGAAAGACATTTTCGCCCAGATCGTCGAGCACGGGTTTCATGCGCTCGTAGGCGGTCTTGTCGCCGGCGGCCATGATGTTCAGAAGACCGTCCTTGGCGTGGCTGGGTGTGCGGCCCAAGGGCGCGTCGAGCATCGCGGCGCCTGTGGCGGCCACTTCTGCGCCAAGGGCCTGCGTCGAGCCGGGCAGGGAGGTGCCAAAATCGATGACCACCTTGTCGCCGTACAGCCCCGCGATCACTCCGTCTGCCCCGCGCATCCGGCTTTCCACATGATCCGAGGTGCCCATGCACAGCATCACGATGTCAGAGGCCTCTGCCACTTCTTTGGCTGATCCGGCCTCGGTTGCCCCTCTCGCGACGGCGGCCTCGATGCCGCTGCGGCTGCGATTGCCCAGAACGGTCAGCGCATAGCCCTGGTCCTGAAGCCGCCCGACCATGGCAGAGCCCATGAGCCCCAGTCCGATAAATCCGATCTTTGGTTGTGTCATGCGATCTCTCCTTTCGGCCGCGTTGCGGCTTCAATGCGAAGGGTAGTCTCAAGCGTCGCGCGGGCGTCTTCCGCGCTGACAAGTGGGGTGGCTGAACCGGCGATCACTTCCGCGAAATGCTCCAACTGACGGATCAGCGGCACGGCGTCTTCAATCTCGGTCTCTGACGCCTTTGGCAGCTCGTTCCAGGTTTCGGCGCCGGACCAGGTTCGCAGCGAGGGAAACTCTATCGCGCCCCGGGTACAGGCAATGCGCAGGAAATCCTGACCGGTTTTGGGGATGAACGGGCTTTCGCCGGTCCCGGCCTCAAAGCCCCAGGGCGTCGGCGTGGTATCGGCGAAAGCGATGGTCACACTGACCCCCGAGGCAAAGCCCAGAACTGCGGCGCCGCTTTCGGTGCGGTTGGCGCCGCGCACGGCGTTGGAGCCAAAGCCCGTCACATAGACCACGTCTCCGAAGAGGTGGCGCAGGGTGTCGACATCGTGGATCAGGTTCTGCTTGACCGGCGCTCCGTCCATTCCCGCGCGCCACGGCACGTCGAAGTAGTCATCTGGCTTGCGCATGGTCCACAGCAACGCGGCAGTGACCGGTGTGCCCAGGCGTTCGCTGGCGATCAGCTCCTTGAGCTTGGCAACACGGGGATGATGGCGCCGGTGATGCCCCACCAGGATCTGTCGGTTCGCCGATTTGGCGGCGTCGATCATGGTTTGCGCGGCGTCCAGATCTTCGGCCACGGGCTTTTCCACCAGCACATGCCAACCGCGCTCCAGCGCTGCAAGCGTTAGCGGGGCATGGGTCGGCGTCGGAGTCGCGATAATGATCCCGTCGGCCGCGACATCGACATCCGCGATGTCGCCGAAGCCGGGGACACCTTCGGGCCGGCGCTCGGGCATCGGGTCAATCACCCCGGCCAGCACGAGATCCGGGTGCGCTTCAATATGAGCCATGTGCCGGTGACCGATCAGCCCGGTCCCGGCCATCAGAAGGCGGGTCATCCCGTGTGCCCCTTCACATCACCGCGCCGATTTGCCAGGGGACGAATTCATAGTCTCCCAGACCCTGCGCTTCGGATTTGGACATTTCTCCAGAGGCCACGCGCAGGAACATCTGATAAATTTCGTGGCCCTTGTCTTCGACCGAGACGCCTGCGGTGAGGATTTCGCCTGCATTCACGTCCATGTCGCCGGTCATGCGCCCGTACATCTCGGAATTCGTGGCCACCTTGATCGTGGGTGCGGGTTTCGAGCCAAAGGCGGAACCGCGCCCGGTGGTGAAACAGACCAGGTTGCAACCGCCTGCGATCTGTCCGGTGACCGAGGCCGGGTCGTATCCGGGGCTGTCCATGAAGGTGAAACCTGCCGCTGTGACCGGGGAGGCATACTTGTAGACGCCAGTGAGCGGGCTCGTGCCGCCTTTCGCAGCCGCGCCCAGGGATTTCTCCAATATCGTCGTCAACCCGCCCTTCTTGTTGCCGGGCGACGGGTTGTTGTCCATCGAGCCCTTGTTGCGGGCGGTGTAGTCTTCCCACCAGTGCACAAGCGAGATCAGACGCTCGCCCGTGGCCTGATCGACTGCACGGCGGGTCAGAAGATGCTCGGCGCCATAGATCTCGGGTGTTTCGGCCAGAACGCCTGTGCCGCCCTGCGCCACCAGCAGGTCGCAGGCATAACCGAGCGCCGGATTGGCGGTGATCCCTGACCACGCGTCCGAACCGCCGCATTGCAGGGCGACCTTGAGCGCAGAGGCCGGGCAGGGTTCGCGCTTCGCTTCATTAACCAGCGGAAGCATTGCGCGGACCTTTTCGATACCCATTTCAATGGTGCGCTGCAGCCCGGCCACGCCCTGGATGTTCATCGTCTGAAACCGCGGACCCTGCTTCAGCCCAAAGGCCTCGAGCAACCAGTCGATCTGGTTCATTTCGCAGCCCAGCCCCACCATCACGACGCCGCCATGATTGGGATGACGCGCGTAGCCCCACATCACGCGCTGCAACGCCTCGAAACCTTCGCCGTCGCCAGCCATGCCGCAGCCGGTGCCGTGGACGAAGGCGACGACACCATCAACATTGGGATAGGCGGCCAGTTCTTCTGGCCCGAAGGCATCAGCGATCCGCCGCGCGGCGGTGGCCGAACAATTCACAGAGGTGACAACGGCAATATAGTTCCGCGTCCCGACGGTGCCGTTCTCGCGCCGATAACCCATGAAGGTGTCTTGCGTCGTCGCCGGCGGCACCGGGCGCAGATCGGTGGAGAATTCATAGTCCACGTCCGTGTTGCGAAACTCCACGTTGTGGGCGTGCACATGGTCGCCAGCGGCGATGTCCTCGGCGGCATAGCCGATCAGTTGCGCGTATTTGCGGATCGCGTCCCCTTTGGCGATATCCTGTGTCGCAATCTTGTGTCCGGACGGAATCATCGCCCGGGTGGACACGGTTTCAATCGCGGTTCCCGCCTCCAGCGGGCGAATGGCCGTGACGACATTGTCGGTCGGGTCCAGGCGAACAGTGGTGGTCATGGCATCCTCTTTGGATCAGGCACAGACCGGGGCGTCTGCGTCCCAGCGGTGTTGTTCGATGTGGGGCCCCTGCGCAAGCCGCGCACGCGCATCTTCCCACAACGTCTTCCAGTGGCGCCAGTCGGTTTCGACACGTTCGGGCGCGGACCCCGATCGCAGCACGATTTGCGGGAAATGACTGCGCCCCGTGGGCTGGCCCGTGCGCGAATAGCGCAGATCAAAGGACCAGCGGATATCGCCGGACAGGTTTGGCCGCGAGGCGTGCGGCACCATCGGATGAAAGAGAACAACGCCGCCAGCGCGAACGGGCAGGGCCTCGGCCCGGTCCAGGTCCAGCGCGCCTGCCGGAATGGCCGTCTGAACCTGCGGGCAATGGGTCAAAAGCTCCGGCGCTTTCCACGGGATGGCCTGAAGACAGCCGTTGTCCAATGTCGCATCCGTGATCGCCACCCAAACCGTGACCATGTCGGTGTCATCGGCTTCCGCATGGGTCACGCCGCGATCCTGGTGCCAGGCCGTTCCGCCGACATGGGCGCGTGTCTCGTCGGCATGCAGCTGGCGCTCCGGCGGTTTGATGCGCACATGCTGGATCGGACAGGAGGTGATTTCCGGCCCGATCAGCGCCTCGACCACATCGAGAATGCCGGGGCTTCGGAGCAGGTCAAACACGGCGGGGCCGAAATGCATGGGCGTGTCCGCCGTGATGCGGTCCCCCGGCAGGGAGATATCCATGGGTTGGAACCAGTCGAAGCCGTCGGCATAGGTGCCCTTGATTTTTTCGGCAAAGCTTTTGCCAGCGTATTGCGCACCGACCCCCCAGTCGGCGAGCAATCCGTCAAGAAGCGCCTCGTACTCGTTCCGGACCGCCGCAAGGGTCTGGGGCGGGACAACGTCTTCGACAACCAGAACGCCACGGGACTGGTAGGTTTCGAGCTGTGCGGGAGATAATGTCATGCGCGTACTGTCTCCAGAATGTCCCAGAGGAATTCGACGCCGTGGCCGGGGCGGTCGGGGGCCATGGCATGGCCGTCTTCGATCACCAGCGGCTCGGCGACAAAGCGCTCGAGCCCGAAGCCATGGGCCTCCAGATAGGACCGGTTCGGGCAAGCGGCGAGCAACTGGACAGTGATATCATGCGCACCATGGCTCGTGACCGGCAGGTGATGCGCTTCGGCCAGGCGGGCAATCTTCATGAACGCAGTGACGCCACCGCAATTGGTCACGTCAGGTTCAAGATAGCTGACGCCGCCGCTGTCGAGCAGCGTCTTGAAATCCCACAAGGAGCGCAGGTTTTCACCCGTTGCGACCGGGATGCCACCTTCGCTCAGAACGCGGGCGTGTCCGGCGGGGTTGTCGGGGGGGATCGGCTCTTCGAACCAGATCAGGTCAAAGTCGCGAAACGCACGGGCCGCCCGGATCGCGCCATCGACGGTGTACTTCATGTTTGCATCGACCATCAGCGGCAGGTCCGCGCCGAAGGTCTCGCGCATGGCGGCGATCTTGGCAACGTCTTCTGAAAGCCGGTCCCGGCCCACCTTCATTTTGATCGCGCGGTGCCCATGCGCGATGTTTTCATGCGTCTGCGCGACCAATTCTTCGGGGCTGAGGTCGATATCGATGCCGCCGGCATAGCAGGGCACTTTGGCGTCATACCCGCCCAGAAGACGCCAAAGCGGTAGATTTGCGCGTTTGGCCTTGAGATCCCACAGCGCCATGTCCAGCGCCGAGAGCGCCAGAACCGTCGGCCCGCCGCGACCTCCGTAGTGGAAACTCCACCATAGATCCGACCAGATGGCCTCGATCAGATCGCCATCGCGGCCGATCACCCGGGGCGGCATTTCCCGTCCCAGGATATCGGTGATGGCGCCGCCGTTTTCGCCGCAGGTGTAGGTGTACCCCACGCCTTCGACGTTGTCGGAATCGCGCACCCGGGCGGTGATCACCTCAAAGCCCTGCATTGCCCCATGCATGCTGTCTTCCAGAACCCGTGGCAGCGGAATGCGGTAGTGATCAGCACGCAGAGAGGCGATCTCAGGCATGGGTGTTCCTTACGGCAACAGGATCTCAACAATCGGCGGCCAGATCAGCAGAACCGAGAGAGCAATGATCTGAATGCCGATGAAGGGCAGGAAGCCTTTGAAGATATCCGTGAGCTGGATATGCGGCGGCGCCACGGACTTCAGGTAGAAGGCGGCCGGACCAAAGGGCGGCGACAGGAAGCTGACCTGCATGTTCATACAAAAGAGTACGCCGAACCAGACGGCGAGATACTTGGGCTGTAGTGTGCCAAGAAGCCCGATCTCTTCGATCGGCAGGCGCTGCACGATCGGCAGGAACACGGGGATGATCAGCAAGACGATGCCAACCCAGTCCATGAAGGCGCCCATAAAGAGCAGGATCAGCATCATCACCAGCAGGATGCCCATGGTCGGCAGGTCCGCTCCAATGATCACGTTGGCCACATAGGTCGGCCCGCCCGCGATGGTGTAGGCCCCCGCAAGCGCGGCTGCGCCGATGGTCACCCAGATGATCGTTCCGGTCGACTTCAGGGTCCGCATCAGGCTGTCCCAGACCAGATCAAAGGACGCTTCACCGCGCAGGATCGCCAGGATCAGAACGGAAATGGCCCCCATGCCGGCAGCCTCGGTGATCCCGGTGATCCCACCATAGATCGAGCCAAGGACCACGCCGATAACGACGACCGGCGCCACCAATCCCTTGCCCATCGACCAGCCAAGCTTGGTGCGGTCCCGCCCGAATGCGAAAAAGCCCAGCAGCAGGGACAGCGCCAGCAGGCCGCCAAACCAGGGCACAAAGTCCGGCGTGCCCCAGGTGATCGGGTCCTGGCCTTCGACCGCAGCGTTCTGTCCGGTCACCGTGAAAAAGGTCGCCCGCAACAGGAGGATCGTCGAGAATCCGGCCAGAAGCACGTTCAGAAAAGCGCCGAAGAGCGCCAGCTTTTCCCGGCCCACAGGTTCGCCGGGCACCGGATCCGGAAGCGGGGCCAAAGACGGCTTCATCTGGGTCCGGATGATGATGTAGATGATGATGAAGCTCGCCAGCATAAAGCCCGGCAGGAAGGCCGCGGTAAACAGCGCCTTGATCGAAGTCTCTGTAATCAGGCCGAAAATGATCAGAACAATGGACGGCGGGATCATGGTGCCAAGAGAGCACGAAGCACAGATCGTGCCGATGGCCAGGTTCTGGTCATAGCCCAGCCGCAACATCTGGGGCAGCGCAATCAGCCCCAAAAGCACGACTTCACCACCGATGATGCCCGACATCGCGGCCATGATCACGGCCATGATCGACGTCACGATGGCAATGCCGCCACGCGTGCGGTTGAGCCAGATGTTGAGCGAAGAATACATGTCCTTGGCAATGCCCGAACGTTCGAGCAGGGCCGCCATGAAGATGAAGAGCGGGATGGATATGAGGACATAGTCCGTTAAGAGCCCGTATATCTTTTGCGCCAGGATATTCAGGGGCCCGGCCCCCGGCCTCCCGGTCAACATCCCGTCCCCAAAGGTCCAGGGCGCCGTCAAAAGCTGGGGTTCGAATTTCATGACCAGAACCAGAACCGCCAGAATGGCAGAGGCCATTCCGAGCGGCATACCGATCGCGAGAAGCAGGATCAGCCCCAGGAGCAGGACAATCGAAATCGTGCCGATATCCATTAGCTGCGGTCCTTCGTTTGGTTGCCTTGGATGGCGCCACGGGTGACGTCCAGCTCTCCGGTGCCTTCCGATCCGACGGCGGCGCGCAGCCGGTCCAATTCGTCCTGATCAATGTCATCGGCGGCAGTGTGAATGACGGGCTCGGTGTTCCAGTCGGTGATCAGATTGAGCACCGATTGCAGGGCCACGAGGGTCACGATCAACAGAACCATTGGTTTCAGTGTCGCCGGAATCGGCGGATCGAAGGCTGTGCCGAATGTTTCCCAACGGTGCAGTTTCGACAGCGCTTCGCCGTAACCGCCGTATATGAGGAAGAAGGCGAAGAGGCAGATCAGGGTTGTCGACGTGATGTCGCAGACCCGCTGCAACCAGCGCGGCATGATGTCATAAATCAGGAAAATCCGGATATGGCTGCGCTGCTGCATCGCGTAAAGCCCGGCGCAGAGGAACACGAAGCCTGCGATCCAGAGGGACATTTCATTTGCCCAGAGGGTTGGTGCTTCAAAGACGTATCGCAAAAGCACTTCGTAGAGCATCACCGAGGTGAGCAGCACCACGAGCATCATGGTCACCCGTCCGATAAACAGCGCCAGGCGGTCAAATCCGGTGCCGCCCTGAAACTCCATGGGCGCGCGCTGAACCGTCAGGACGCCGATCAAGATGAACAGCGCGATGCCGGCCATGGCCAGCCAGTCAATCAGGTCTGCCGTGCCTCCGAAGAGACCGGGCATGTTGGGACTGACATCGTTGCGGGCATGGATCGCCGCGAGATTGTCGCGCTGCGAGGCATCGACTGGCGGGTTGAAGGTGAGCGTGAACGCCGGCAGGTGCCAGACCACCCAGCCCGCGCAGATGATGAAGGCCAATGGCACCAGCCACTCCACCACTCCTGCCGATTTCTGTTCCATAGTGCCCCCCACTGCATCCCCTCATTGGCCCCGCGGATCTTGTCTGCGTCCGTTCGGGACAAAAAAGACGTGCCCGTTGCCAGGCACGTCTTGTGTTTTGTCACAGCATTACTGAGCGACCAGGCCCAGCTGGGTCAGGTAGTTCATGTGGCTTTCCACAAGCGCCTTGGCTTCCGGCGTGGTTGCGAACTCGGGCCATGTGGCCTGAGCGGCATCGCGGAATGTCTGCAGATCTTCCGGCGCCCACTGGTGCAGGGTCACGCCTTCGGCAACCAGCATGGCAGCGGCTTCGGCGTTGGCCTTCTCGAAGGTCAGCGCGGTGCGCAGCGCGAGGGCTTCCATCGCCACTTTCATGATCCGCTGCTGGTAGGCCGGCATCGCATCGAACACGGCTTTGTTGCAGGCCAGGTGATCCGACGGCATCGAGTGGAAGCCGGGGAAGTTGGCGTGCTTGACGAGGTCATAGAGACCCAGGCCGACGTTGTTGGCCAGGCCCGAAGCATCGGCGCCGTCGATGATACCCGTTTCAAGCGCGGTAAAGATCTCGGTGAAGTCCATCACGATGGGCGAGGCGCCCAGCTTTTCGAAGATCTTGGTTTCCATGCCCGGAGGGGACCGGAACTTCCAGCCTTTGAACGCGTCAGGGCCGTCGATTGGCTTTGAGGACGCAAAGGACTCCTGGCCGTAAACCCACCAGCCAATCAGCTCCATGTCGTATTTGTTGTAGAGCGCCTGGGCATCTTCAAGACCGCCACCGTAGTAGAGCCATGACAGCTGCTGATACGGGGTGGCGTAGCCGCCCATGATGTCGCCCACGAACTGGAATGCCGGGTTCTTGCCGGTCTGATAGCCACCGCCGGTCATGTCGCAGTCCAGAATGCCTGTGGCCGCCGCGTCGAAGGTTTCAACCGACTTAACGACCGAGGACGAATAGAACATCTCGATCTGGATAGAGCCGTTGGACATTTCCACGACGTCTTCCATGTATTGTGTCGCGAGTTTGCCCGACACCGTCTCAGGCGCATAGTGCGTCTGGATCCGCAGAGTGGTGGTCTGTGCCAGCGCAGAAGTGCCAGCCAGGATGGCCGCCGCGCCCAGGGCACCGGCGACGAACTTTGAAAAGGTCATTAAATTTCCTCCCATGGACCATTTCGCCCACCCGGGCTTCTTTTGCGCCATCGAGTGGTAAAGGTGCACGAGTGTTACCAAGCTCATCCGCCGGTGCCAAACAAAAATTTGAAAATCTCAAAAATTTTGAAATTCTCTTGCGTGGTCAAGTTTTCCTCCTATTCTGCCGCCGGGGGAGTGCGCATATGCGGGTGGAAACACCAGAAATTTTTGACGATCTGCAGCGCAAGCTGATGACGTCGGAATTGCGCCCGGGCGAAAAGCTCAAACCCGCCGAACTACAGGGACTTTATGGCTGTTCGGCCAATACGGTACGCGATGTTCTGTTGCGTCTGTCCAAGGTCGGTCTGGTGGACTTTGAAATGCAGCGGGGCTTTCGGGTGCGCGCGTCGACGCCAGAGCGGCGACGCGATGTGACCAAGTTCCGAATCCTGCTGGAGCAGGAGGGCGCGCGGCTGTCCATGCTGCATGGCGGTGTTGGCTGGGAAGCCAAACTGACGGCGGCGCATCACAAGCTCAGTCACATCGAATCGCAGATTGCCCAAAGCGACGACCTCGTCTCTTATCTCGGGCTCTGGTCCGACGCTGAACTGGAGTTTCACGAAACGCTGATTTCCAGTTGCGACAGCCCCATTCTGCGCGAGACCTATGGTGACATTTACGTGCAGTTCCGCCAACAGATGGTGGGGCTGGAACGCGACTTTGGCACTAGTTATTTTCAATCGATCATCGACGAACATCAGGCGGTACTGGAGGCCGCATTGAACCGCGATGTGGAGGCCTGCAAGACCGCAATCTACAGCCATCTCAAACGCAACCTGTGACCGCGTGACGCGCTACAGGCGCGTACCCAGACGCCCGCGACGCAATGCGTCAGTTCGAACAGCTTGGGCCGCGCCTCCAGCCGGCGCGCCAAACGAAAGAAAGAGGCCATGACCAAAAAGACCAAACTTCGTTCGCAATCCTGGTTCAACAACCCGGAAAACCGCGAAATGACGGCGCTCTATCTGGAGCGGTATCTGAACTACGGCCTGACGCGGGAAGAGCTGCAATCGGGCAAGCCGATCATCGGGATTGCGCAGACGGGCTCGGACCTGTCCCCCTGCAATCGCCACCACGTCGAACTGTCCAAGCGCGTTCGGGCCGGCATCGAGGCGCTGGGCGGCACGGTGATGGAAATCCCGGTGCATCCGATCCAGGAGACCGGAAAACGCCCCACCGCATCTCTGGACCGCAACCTGGCCTATCTGTCGCTGGTCGAAAGCCTGTTCGGGTATCCCATTGATGGGGTTGTTCTGAACATCGGCTGCGACAAGACCCCGCCTGCGCTTTTGATGGCCGCGGCGACGGTCAATATTCCCGCCATTGCATTCTCTGTGGGTCCGATGCTCAACGGCTGGTTCCGCGGCCAGCGGACTGGCTCGGGCACGATCGTGTGGAAAGCGCGCGAGATGCATGCCGCCGGAGAGATCGATGACGAAGGGTTCATGGAACTTGTGGCCTCCGCCGCGCCGTCCGTGGGCTATTGCAACACGATGGGCACAGCGACGACGATGAATTCCCTGGCCGAAGCGCTGGGCATGCAATTGCCCGGCGCGGCCGCGATCCCGGCGCCTTACCGCGAACGCGGCCAGATGGCCTATGCCACCGGACGGCGGATCGTCGAGATGGTCCACGAGGATCTGAAGCCTTCGGACATAATGACCCGCAAGGCATTTGAGAACGCGATCGTTATCAATTCTGCCATCGGGGGGTCGTCCAACGCGCCGGTCCATCTCAATGGGATTGCACGGCATCTGGGCGTGCCTCTGACCAATGACGACTGGCAAACCTTCGGGCACGACATCCCGTTGATTGTCAATCTGCAGCCCGCCGGCGAGTATCTCGGCGAGGACTACCAGCATGCCGGCGGTGTACCAGCGGTCATCGGTGAGCTTCTGGCGGCCGATCTCCTGCCCAACCCGGATGCCGGCACGGTGAATGGCCTGAGTATGGAACAGAACTGCTCCAACCGCCGCAGCGAGAACACGGAGGTGATCAAGGAGGTCGCGGATCCGCTCAAGCCGCAGGCCGGGTTTGTGAACCTGAAGGGCAATCTCTTTGACAGTGCGATCATGAAGACCTCGGTGATCAGCGACGGGTTCCGCGCGCGGTACCTGTCAAATCCCGATGATCCGGAGGCCTTCGTGGCGCGCGCCGTTGTCTTTGACGGTCCCGAGGATTTTCACGCCCGGATCGACGATGACAGTCTCGCTATCGACGAGGATTGCATTCTGATCATGCGCGGGGCAGGCCCCATTGGCTATCCGGGCGCGGCGGAGGTCGTGAACATGCGCGCGCCGGCCTACCTCATCAAGCGTGGCATCACCGAACTGCCTTGTATGGGCGATGGGCGGCAATCGGGGACGTCGGGGTCTCCGTCGATTTTGAATGCCTCGCCTGAGGCCGCCGCGGGTGGCGGGCTGGCCCTGGTTCAGACCGGGGACATGGTGCGCATTGATTTGCGCGCCTGCACGGCGGACATGCAGGTGGATAAGGCCACGTTGGCGCAACGGCGTGCGGCCTTGCCGGATCGCCCCTTTACACCTGAGAGCCAGTCGCCCTGGCAGGAGATTTTCCGCGAACGTGTGCGTCCTCTGTCGGAGGGGATGACATTGGCCGGGGCTGAAGACTATCAAGACATCGCGCATAAATTCATGCCGCGCGACAACCACTGATCGCGGGTGCCGCATCATTTTTGAGAGGAAGAACCAGATATGAAACTTGTCCGTTATGGAGAGCCGGGACAGGAAAAGCCTGGGACGATTGATGCCCAGGGCACTTTGCGAGATCTGTCGGCCCATGTGCCGGACATCACCGGTGAGATGCTGGGAGATGCCTCCCTGGCGGCGCTGCGCGACCTCGATCCGGCCAGCCTGCCCGCCGTGGACGGAACGCCGCGCCTCGGGGCCTGTGTCGGCAACATCGGCAAATTTATGTGTATCGGCCTGAACTACTCGGATCATGCAGCCGAGACCGGAGCGGAGATACCCGAGCATCCGATTCTTTTCATGAAGGCAAATTCGGCAATTGCCGGACCTGACGACGATGTGGTGATCCCGCGCGGCTCGACCCATTCTGACTGGGAGGTCGAACTGGGCGTCGTGATCGGCAAAGAGGGCAAGTACATCTCGCAAGCCGATGCGCTCGACCATGTTGCAGGATACTGCGTATGCAACGATGTCTCGGAACGCCACTTCCAGAACCATCTGACCGGTCAATGGACCAAGGGGAAATCCTGCGACACCTTTGGTCCGACAGGTCCCTGGCTCGTGACCCGGGATGACGTGGCGGATGTTCAGGACCTCGACATGTGGCTCGATGTGAATGGCAACCGCATGCAGACAGGCACCACGTCGACGATGATCTTTACCGTGGCCGAAATCGTGTCGCATCTCTCGACGCTTTTCACGCTCTATCCGGGGGATGTGATCTCGACGGGAACGCCTCCGGGCGTTGGGATGGGGATGAAGCCCGAGCCGGTCTATCTCAAACCCGGCGACGTGATGGAACTGGGGATTGAAGGACTTGGCCAGCAGCGCCAGGATGTGAAGATGGATGGCTGATCGTCCGAAGCTCTTGCAGATGGGCGACATCACCGACGTGATGGCGGTGCGCCTCCATGCGCGTTTCGAGTTGGTCGAATTTGGGGACCTGCCCGACCCGGCGGCCTATCTGGCCGAGCACGGCGCGCAGTTTGAAGCGGTGGTCACCGACGGGCATGTCGGTGTTCCGCTCGACGTGATGGCGGCGCTGCCCAATCTCAAGATCGTCTCGAGTTTTGGCGTGGGCTATGACGCCATCGACGCGGATGCGGCGGCGGCGCGCGGCGTCGTGGTGACCCATACTCCGGATGTCCTGAATGACGAGGTTGCCGATACGGCGATCATGTTGTGGCTTGCGGCAAGTCGGCGGCTGGTGCCGTCAGACCACTGGGCGCGCTCCGGCGCCTGGGAAACCGAGGGCGCCTTTCCGCTCACCCGATCGGTGCAAAACCGCGTGGTCGGTATTCTCGGCATGGGGCGCATCGGCCAGACCATCGCGCAACGGGCCGAGGCCTTCAACGCAACGGTTCTCTATCACACGCGCAGTCCCAAAGAGGTCGGGTGGGAGTATTGTGCGGATCTGGTGGACCTGGCGCAGCGCGCCGATGTGCTGGTGGTTATCACGCCGGGGGGGGCATCGACGCAGCATTTGGTGTCAGGTGAGGTCCTTCGGGCGCTGGGGCCGGATGGGATCGTGATCAATGTGGCGCGCGGGTCTGTTGTTGATGAAGCGGCTCTGGTCGCCGCCCTGAGCGACGGCTCCCTCGGTGGCGCGGGTCTGGATGTGTTTGAAGCCGAGCCGCGCATTCCGGATGCCTTGAAATCCATGGACAATGTGGTGCTGACCCCGCATGTCGGGAGCGCTTCGGTAGAGACGCGGGAAGCCATGGCCAATTTGACCTGCGACAACCTCTTCACGTACTTTGATGAGGGACGGGTCCTGACGCCTGTGCCGGAATGCAGATCCGTGTTGGCGGGTTGATCGCACAAGAAAATTGGAGAATTTTCTTGGTTTAGATTTTTCGCCGAAAAATCTCGTTAGGAACGTCGGATGGATTCACTCGATGCGTCGCAACAGGTAGGTGTCCATGATCCAACCGTGTTCTGCTCTGCCGCGCGCGCGTTTTTCGACGATCTTGGGGCCTGCCAGGTCCAGAGGACCCCGCTCAAGCAGCTGGTTTTCCATCCCCAGGAAAGCGCCCCACCAGATGTACAGCCCATCCGGATCCAGCGTCCGGTAGCTGGCTTCGCCGTCAAGCATGACCACCAGGCTTTCCGCTCCGTTCGGCCAACCTTCGTTGCGCAAACGGCGCCCCGTCGTGATCGTGATTGTCCCGTTCACCAGATTGAGCGGGATTGCGTGCGCGGCCGTCAGCGCTTGCACGGACGTGATGCCTGGAACCACCTGGAGGCGTATCTCCGGGTCGAGCAGAACGGCAATCCGCAGCGTACTGTCATAGAGCGAGGGATCTCCCCAGACCAACAGCGCCACATTTCGCGCCGACGGAAACTGTTCCAGCAACGCCAACCAACGCGCGGCAATGGCGCGATGCCATTGCGCCACACGCGCCTGATAGGGCAGGTCCGGATCGCGCTGCGGCATCTCAAAGACAGCTATTTCGGGTGGCTCGGGACAGACGTCCCGGACAATCTGAACGCGCAGATCCGCTAGATCCGACTTGTCCGCCCCTTTGTCGGGCACCAGGATCAGATCGGCCGACGCCAGCACCTTGCGCGCCTGAAAGGTGACGTGGTCCGGGTTGCCGGTGCCGATCCCGATCAAATGCAGGGTTCTCACAGCACCTACTCCGCCAGAGGCCCAAACAAGATCAGCGCGGGGTTTGGCCCCGGGTCGGCTGCCAGACGTTCCGCAAGGACTGCCAGTGAACTGCGCTCCAGATGTTGGTCGGGTTGGCTCACATTTTCCGCCAGGAGGGCCGGCGTGTCGGCCGGAAGGCCCCGGGCGATCAGCAACGCGGCGAGGTTGGGGAAGGTGCGTTTGCCCATGAACACGACGGTCGTCGTCTGCGGATCAGCCAGCGCGGACCAGTTGAGATCATCGGGCAAGGCGCCGTTCACGTCGTGGCCGGTGATGAACTGAACCCGACGCGCGGTCAGTCTACGGGTCAGCGGTATGCCCGCCGCCGCGGCCGCCGCGCAGGCTGAGGGCACGCCGGGGATGATCTCAAAAGCAATGCCGGAGTCCTGCAGCGCCGCGATCTCTTCTTCCAGCCGTCCAAACAGCCCGCCATCTCCGGATTTCAGGCGCACAACGCGCTGACCGGTTGCGGCGTACTCCAGCAGCAGCCGGCTTACATGGTGTTGTTTCGGAGACGCCCGTCCAGCCCGTTTGCCAACCCCCACCAGATCCGCTCCGGCGCGGACATGGGTCAGGATCGGACCCGAAGACAGATCATCGAACAAGACCGCGTCTGCCCGCTTGAGCCTGTCCACGGCCTTGAGGGTCAAAAGCTCGGGATCCCCGGGACCGGACCCGACGAAGCTTACGAATCCGCTCATCCCTTTTCGCCCGTGATCAGGTGAAAGAACGTCCCCGTGACCGGACCGCGCCGCGACCCTGTCTCGGGCACCGGATTGCCGTCGGCATCGGCCACCTGGGCCAGCGGCGCGTCGGGTTGTTCCAGAATCGTCGAATAGTGGAATTCATGCCCACGCAGCGCGGCACCGGGCGCAAATCCGGGCATCGGCGCGTCCAGAACGGCCCGCCGGTAGCCCAGATGGAACTTGCGCTTCTCATAAGACGTCACCAGACCCAGCAGCCCGGCCATTGTGTGGCCTGTGCCGTCTTTGTCGATCAAGGCCTCGCCCAGCACCATGTAGCCGCCGCATTCGCCGTGAACGGGGCGATCTTTGGCGTGTCTGCGCAGCCCGTCCATAAACCGGGTTGCCTGTGCCAAAGCTCCGGCATGCAATTCCGGATACCCGCCGGGCAGCCAAACCAGATCCGCTGTCTCGTCGGGGGGCTCATCGGCCAGCGGAGAGAAGGCCAGGATCTCGGCGCCTGCCGTCCGCCACCCCTCCAGCAAATGCGGATAGGTAAAGGAAAAGGCGGCATCGCGGGCAAGCGCGATGCGTTGTGCCGGCGGCGGGGGAAGCCTGCCCGGTCCGTCCAATTGGACGGAGGCCGCCGCCGCGCGGATTGCCGACAGATCCACATGGTCGCGCAAAAAGGTTGCGTAGCCGGATATTGCAGCCTCCAGATCCGGATGTTCGACGGCCTGGATCAAACCCAGATGGCGCTCGGGCAAAGTGAGATCTCCGCGACGCGGCAGGACGCCCAAAACCGGCATGTCCACCACCGCCATCCCGCGCCGGATCAGCCGTTCGTGCCGGGGCGAGGCCACGCGGTTGAGAATGACCCCGGCGAAGGGCAGATCCGGCCGGTAACTGCGAAACCCGAGCGCGGTGGCGGCGGCCGATTGCGCCTGACCGCCAGCATCGAGCACCAGAACCACCGGCCACCCCATGCGCGCAGCGGTTTCCGCCGACGCGCCGAACCCGGTCTGCCCTTTGGTTGCGACCCCGTCAAACAGCCCCATCGAGCCCTCGGCGACCACCATGTCAGCCCCGTTGGCCTGCGCTCCGATGGCGTTCAAGAGCCCGTCATCCATAGCCCAGCCATCCAGATTGAACGAAGCGCGTCCAGCGGCGGCGCGGTGGAAGGCGGGGTCGATGTAGTCCGGCCCGGACTTGAAGGGTTGAACGGTCCATCCGTCTTCGGACAGAGCCCTCAAGAGCCCCAGCATGACCGTCGTTTTGCCCGTTCCGGACGCCGGGGCCGAGACCATCACACCGGGTGGCATATCAATCATCACCGTCTCTCCATTCGCTCCAGGGGCTGTCGGCGCTTTGAGGTCGATAGCGCCGGTCGTAATCCGCCGCGTAGAGGCGACTGTCAGTGAACCCTTCTGCGTCCAGGACCGGTCCAACCAGGATGAGGGCGGTCCGCGTGATCTCCGGCGGGATTTCCGCTTCGACATTTGCCAGCCTGGCGCGGATGATCCTTTCGTCCGGCCAGGAGGCACGAAACACCACGGCCACCGGACAATCGGCGCCGTAATGCGGACTGAGCGTTGCGACGACCTCACCGAGATTGCCAATAGAGAGATGCAGCGCCAGCGTTGCACCGGTTCTGGCAAAGGCGTCCAGGGTTTCTCCGTCCGGCATTGAAGACGCGCGGCCCGGTGTGCGGGTCAGCACCACCGACTGGGCCAACCCGGGCAACGTCAGTTCCGTCGACAACGTCGCGGCGGCCGCGGAAAAGCTGGGCACACCCGGGGTGACGGTGAACGGGATCTCTTCCGCGCGCAGCCGCCGCAACTGCTCGCCCATGGCCGACCAGATCGAGAGGTCTCCCGAATGCAGCCGCGCGACGTCCTGTCCATCTGCATGGGCGCGCCGGATCTCACCCATGATGGCATCCAGATCCATCGGCGCCGTGTTTACGACCCGCGCATCTTGGGGACAATGATCCAGCACCGCCTTTGGCACGAGCGAGCCTGCATACAGGCAGACGGGGCAGGCGGCGATCAGATCGCGCCCGCGCAGTGTCAGAAGATCAGGCGCGCCGGGTCCGGCACCGATGAAATGAACCGTCATTCCGGCCCTCCAGTGGCGATCGCGCAGGTCGCCATGCGATCTGCCGAGACGGCGCGCGGGGCGCACAGGTGCGCAGCGGGGCCCGCTGCCGCAAGCGCCGTGGCTTCCGCGACGCTGCCGGTTCCGTGCGCGGCATCAGACGCGGTGGATTGTGTCGGTGTCGTTTGCCCGTCCGGTGTCACGGTTCGCAACGGCAATCCGGTCTGTCGGGCCAGTGCCTGCATCGCCGGATGGTCCGCCTTGGCGGGCAATGTCGCGATCACCTGTGGGGCTGGCCCTTCAGCCGCGTTGAGCGCAGACAGCAGGCTTTCCAACCGGGCCTCCGCGCGAAATCCAAAGCCTGCGGCGATCATAGCGTATGGCTCCACTGAACAATCGGATAGGCCGCCGACCAGGCCGTTTTCGAACCGATTGGCGTGGCCTCCGACAGGGCGAGGCGCAACAGCGCCCCACATTGTTCCGCCTTGGCGTGCGTCAAACGCGACTCGCTTTCCAGAGTCACCGCGTTGGCCACGATCCTGGTGCCCTTTGGCAATGTGCGCAGCGTGTCGAGCAATGCTGCGCTGAGGCCACCGCCG
>JBCDEC010000046.1:0-23423 GCA_039179965.1 Pseudomonadota bacterium | reverse complement strand
CCGACCGCTGCCGAGGCCTATTGCTGCCTGACCAACAACTCGCGGCGCGGGGCTCTGGATGATGATGGCAACGTGCGCACCAATGCGCCGTGGTCGCTGTTGTGCGGACGCCAGCGCACGATCTGACCGTAGCGGTTGACCTCGCGTGGGTTGGGCGCGTTCGGCACCATCGGCTCACCGGCGGCATTGGTGCGCACGTTGCCATCATCATCCAGAGCCCCGCGCCGCGAGTTGTTGGTCAGGCAGCAATAGGCCTCGGCAGCGGTCGGGTTCACGGCGATCCATTCGGGACGGTCCATGGTGGTGGCGCTGACTTCGGTGGCCGCGATGCGCGTGAAGAGCGCAATCTCGGCCTCGGACATGCCGGTGTCTTCCGGGGTCAGAGCGATCCAGGTGCCGGTGCCGTCATCGTTGAACTTGGCCACCGAAAGGGTGCCATCGCTCAGCAGCGTCGAGGTGTCGCCGCCGGGGACATAGATGTCACGGCTGACCCACTTGTACATGTATTCGCCACGCTCGTCGTCGCCCATATAGACCACAACCTGGCCTTCCGGGGTCAGTGCATATGCAGCGTTCTCATGCTTGAAGCGACCCAGTGCGGTGTGCTTGATCGGGGTCGCCTCTGGGCTCCAGGGATCGATTTCCACGATGTAGCCCGCACGATGCGGCTCGTTGGGGGTCTTGGACAGATCGAAACGCTCGTCAAAGCCGTGGTAGTTGTAACGGCCCGGATCAACCTTGGTGGAAACACCATACCGCTTGAAGCCGTTGGCATGCACATCGTCCAGGGTCAGCTCTTCGGTGGTGCCGAAGTAGCCGTTGAAGTTCTCTTCACAGGTCAGATAGGTGCCCCAGGGCGTGCGGCCCGAACCACAGTTGTTGAACGTGCCCAGCGACTGCGTGCCGGTCGGATCGGCTGCGGTCTTCAGCAAGTCGTGGCCAGCCGCCGGTCCGTCCAGCGTCATGGGCGAGCGGTGGTGAATACGGCGGTTGTAGGGGCTGTCGACGACGACTTCCCAGCCGTTTTCGCCTTCGGCCACTTCCATCACGGTCACGCCCTGGAAGTTCTGCAAGCGCACGATGTCGTCGGCGGATGCCGCCTTGCCTTCTTGCTCGGCAGGCAGATTGATCTTGCTGTTCACATATTCACTGTTCACCACCAAGAGCTGCGTGTTGCCCAGAGAGAAAAGCTCCATGCCGTCGGTGTTTTCACCAAAGACGCGGTCGGAGCCTTCTGTCGGAACGCCAGTGGACGCGTCAAAAGCCGGTGCGTCCGAGAAGAGCGGATCACCCCACCGCACCAGAACGTCCCACGTGTAGCCAGCCGGAACATGCACGGTGCCATCGGTCTGCGGGGCCAGTTGTTCGAATGCAAACCGCGAGGTTTGCTGCGCCATGGCGGTCGAGCCTTTCAGGCCGGCAACGCCCATGACAGCCGCGCCGGACCCGAAAGCCAGAACGCCGCCCAGGAAACCGCGACGCGAGATCGCACGCTCGACCACACGATCGAAGCCCTGTTCGGACGGACGCGGAAACTTCAGTTCGTCCTCATCGTCGAAAGACAGGTTTTCATAATCTAGTTGGGACATTTTGGTCTCCTTCTCGGTGCCAATAAAGGTTCCTCACGGAGTGTGTTTGTATTTTGGAACGGCAACGGATTTGTGACGTTCACACCTCCCGCACGTCTGATTTGGGGTGTTTTGGAGCGGATTTCACGGTCACAGTTATGTCAGCGGGGCACACGGAGAAAATCCACTGTTTTCAATGGGTCGTTACGTCGCAATTTTGTCCAAAAGTACTCCGATCGGCGGAGTAAATTGCGGCCGGCCTTCAGAGCTTGTTGTACTTGGCGTCCACCTGGTTGATGGCCTCTACATTGCCCGCCGAGCGACCGTCGGGATCGAACGTCGCGGTCAGAAAGGCTTCGGCGATATCCTTGGCCAGCTCCGGTCCGATCACCCGCGCGCCCATGGTGATGATCTGCGCGTTGTTAGACGTGGCCGCCTTGCCGGCGGAATAGGTGTCATGGCATTGCGCGGCTCGAATGCCGGGCACCTTGTTGGCCGACAGGCAGACGCCAATCCCCGTCCCGCAGATCAGGATCGCGCGCTCATAGGTGCCGCTGACAACGGCCGATGCGACCCGGTCGGACAGATCCGCATAAAACGGATCGGGCCCGCTTTCGGTCTGGGACACCTCTTCGACCGCATAGGTCTGACTGAGATGTTCGGCCAGAATCTTGGCGAGCGACTCTCCGGCGGCATCACCGGCAACGGCTATTTTCATGGGATTTCCCCTCACGGATCAAATTGCTGCAGCGCATGTCTCAAGAATGGACAGGTAGCCCTCCACCGACCAGGCGGCCCGCCCGATAAAGAGCCCATCGATATGTGGGCATTGGATCAGCTCGGTGCAATTCTCGGCATTGACCGACCCGCCGTAGAGGCAGGGCACAGAGCGGCCCAGCACCTCTGCGGCCACGGCGCCGATCTCGGCCTGGCGCGCTTCGGCATAGGCGGCGGATGCCGGTGTGCCGCCGTCGCCAATGGCCCAAACCGGCTCATAGGCGAACAGGATCGGCGCACTGTGCTGCTCTGGCGACAGCCTGGACAGCGCCATGCGCGTCTGTTCCGCAAGAACCGCCTGGGCAAGGCCGGCATCCCGCTCGGCCCGCGTCTCGCCGATACACACGAGCGGGGTAAGCCCGTGTCGCACGGCGGCGGCGGTCTTGAGCGCCACCGTTTCGTCCGTCTCACCAAAGTGCGCGCGGCGTTCGGAATGGCCAAGCTCTACCAGGTCGAGCCCGCAATCGCGCAGCATGAGCGGAGAGATTTCGCCGGTCCAGGCGCCGTGATCGTCCCAATGCATGTTCTGCGCACCGACCCTGACCGAGCTGTCGCGCAGGATTTCGGCGGTCGTGGCGGCGGCCGTGAACGGCGGCACCACAAAACGCTGAATGCGGCTGTCACGAGTCGCGTCCGCGGCGGCGAGCGCCTGCGCAAAGGCGGCGGCCTCGGCGCGGGTCTTGTTCATCTTCCAGCTCGTACCGATCCAGAAATCCGCTTTTGTCACGTCTTTGCTTCCTGCTGTAGGTGCCCTGCCCCGCATGAGCCTTTGTCTTGGCTCGGCGGCGCTGAGCGGGGTTGGGACTAGCCCGCCTGCCGGGCCATCGCGCGCAGCATCAGCGCGGCAGAAACGGCGCCGGGATCCTTGTGCCCCAGCGACCGCGCGCCCAGTCGCGCCGCCCGGCCCAGCTTGGCCTGCATGTCAGAGGTGGCCGCAGCCCCTGCTTCGGCCGCATCCGCCGCAGCCTTGAGGACCAGCGCCACCGGTTGCCCCTCTGCCGCCTGCGCGGCTTCAGCCGCCGGCGCCCAGGCATCGAGCATGGTTTTGTCGCCCAAGGTGGCTTTGCCGCGATGGGCAATACCGTCGGCCATCGCGCTCACAAGGGCGGCGGCATCCTTGTTGGTCAGCTCTGTCTTGCCCTTGACCGCAGCGCCTGCCCGCATGAACGCGGTCGCGTACAGCGGCCCCGAAGAGGCGCCCACGGCATTGAGAAAAACCTTTGCGGCGGTGTTGAACACCTGCGTTGGCTCCGCTCCGTCCAGTTCGTTCATCGCGGTCCGCACCGCGCCGAAACCACCGGCCATGGCAACGCCATGATCGGCATCACCAATCACGCCGTCGAGCGCACAGAGGTCGTCGCGCGCCGCATCCATCGCATCCGCCACGGCCAGCAGCATCGCCTTGATATCGTCGCCCGTCATCGTTCAGACCACCCGGAACATGGCGCAGTTGCATGGTCGGTCGATCAGCCTTTGCAGGTCATCGTCAAGATGCATCACCGTGACCGAAGCGCCGGCCATTTCAAGGGACGTACAATAGTTTCCGACCCAGGTCGCATGGGTCTCAAGCCCGGCTTCCGCCAACCGCGCCTGCACCCGGCGGTTCATGATGTAGAGTTCCATCAGGGGCGTTGCGCCCAGGCCATTGACCAGAACGGCGACACGTTCACCGCGGCCCGCGCGCATTTCGGCAAAGATGCGATCCATCATCTCGTCGACGATCTCATCAGCCGGTTTGATCGGCCCGCGCGCAATGCCGGGCTCACCGTGGATTCCCATGCCGATTTCCATCTCGCCTTCGGGGAGATCGAAGTTCCACCGCCGTGTCTGGGGCAGCGAACAGGGGCTCAGGGCAACTCCCATCGTAAAGGTCCGCGCATTGGCATGGCGCGCCACGCGTTCGACCTCGTCGAGGGTCATCATTTCATCCGCGGCCGCCCCTGCGGCCTTGAAGATAAAGAAGTTTCCCGCCACGCCACGGCGTTTCTCGATCTCTTCGGGCGGGGCGGAGGCCACGTCATCGGTGGTCAGGACCGTGCGTACCTCAATGTCATCCATCGCCGCCATCTCTGCGGCCATGTCAAAGTTCATCACGTCGCCTGCGTAGTTGCCGTACATGAACAGCACGCCTGCCCCGCCGGAGACCTCGTTCACGCAAGCCAGTGCCGGATCGGGCGGCGGAGAGGCAAACACGTTGCCGATGGCCGCCGCATCCGCCAGGCCCTCGCCAACAAATCCCACAAAGGTCGGCTCGTGCCCGGAGCCACCGCCGATGACCAGTCCGACCTTGCCGTCGCGCGGACCGGTCCTTGCGATGATCGCACGGGATGACGCCTGGGACGCGCGCAGCGTTTCAGCATGCGCGAGCAGGATGCCGTCGAGCATCTCATCGACAGCGTTATCCCCGTTGTTGATGATTTTCTTCGTTTGCATCGGCCGATCCTCCCCTTCGCCCGTGCGCATCTAGCCCGCTTTGCCCGGCGCAGCGCAAGCCAAAAGACGGGCGCGCGGTCCTGCGACGCCGTGCCGGCACCCCGACATCACCATGTCGCTCAGGTCGGCGCGACGACACCCTTCTGCAAGATGATATTGCCGTAAAGCCGGGTCTCGGCGGTCTGAACAATGCAGTAGGATTTGCGAGCCTCGACGTAGTAGGCATGGCGCTCCACACCCTTGATCACCGCCGGTTTGTCCGCCGTTTCATTGATGATCTGCTGGAATTCGGCGACGATGTCAGGCACCGCTTCCGGCGCACCTACCACCTGCATCGTTCGCGCCGGATGATCGACGTAAGAATCAAGAGGCATGAGCGTCAGGATTGCCCTCAACGCCTCTGTCGCAGAGACCCCGGCGAGCCGCTCGATTCGGCTCGCACAGGCCTCACCTGGAAAATTTGCGTCCACGATCACCAATTCGTCACCATGGCCCATCGCTTTGAGATGTCTCAACAAATCCGGCGTGAGTATGTTCGGAATACCTATCAGCATCTGTTCCCCCCGTGCATCGCTTCGCGTCATTCGCGAAATTGATTGACGTACATCACGACATACCTCAAACTTTTTGCAAGTGGGAGGATCAATGACACGCGTGACTGCGCAGGACGTGGCGAAAGAGGCTGGTGTGAGCCTCGCGACCGTTGATCGTGTGCTCAACAAACGCAAGGGCGTTCGCGAAGCGACGATCCAGCGTGTTGTGGCCGCGATGGACCGTCTCAATTTCGTGCGCGACCAAACGGCAGCCAACCTGGCGCGTGGCCGCTCCTACACCTTCACCTTCATCGTCTCTGCCGGGGAAACCGCCTTTTTCAACGACCTGCGCACCGAGATAGAAACCGCAAAACCGCTGGTCTCCACCGAACGGATCGAGATCAATCTGGTGGCCGTTCCGCCGCTGGATCCGGACGCCATCGTCGACGCCATCGACGGGCTCGGAGAGGATATCGGCGACGGCGTGGCATTGGTTGCGGTTGAAAGCCAGATCGTGCGGGATGCGATCGCTGCGCTGCGCCGGCAGGGCATTCATGTCGTCACAATTATCTCGGACATTCCGAACTCTGCACGTGAGCGCTACGTCGGCATCGACAATGTGGCCGCCGGCCGCGTGGCGGCCAGTCTTCTCAAACGGTTTGTGTCACCGCGCACAGGCGATGTCGCGGTTGTGGCCGGGTCGGGCACCCTGCGCGATCATGTCGAGCGGCGGATGGGATTTGAGCAGGTCATGCGGACTGAGTGCAAGGAACTGAACGTCCTGCCCTGGATTGAAGGCGAGGAACTGGCCGGACTCGTCGAACAAAAACTGGGCCACCTTCTGGTGGAGAACCCCAATATCGTCGGTCTCTACAGCCTGGGCGGCGGCACACGCGGGGTCATCGATGCAATCGACAACGCCGCGCAGGAGATCAGCGTGGTGACAACCGAGTTGTCCGAACATACCCGCGCGGCGTTGATCTCTGGCACTGTCGATGCGGTGCTTGTCCAGGACCCCAGCCATGAGGTGCGCAGCGCCATTCGCGTGCTCAAGCACTTGACCGATGGGACGCCAGTGAATGAGAAACAAGAGCGTATACGGATCGAAATCTTCGTGCGTGACAATTTGCATTGACCTTAAGCAAGCGACCATGAGTGAAAAACATCTGATGATGAAGATCGGCAATAAAAGCGAGACCCCATGTCAGAGCTGAAGGTTGACAATCTGCGGCGCACCTTCGGCAAGGTGGTGGCCCTGGACGGAATGTCCTTTGACGTGGCGGAGGGCGAATTCTTCTGCCTGCTCGGGCCATCCTCGTCAGGCAAGACAACCACCCTGCGGTCGATCTCGGGTCTTGAGGACCTGGAAACCGGGCAGATCCGGTTTTCCGGAGAGGACGTGACCGGCAAACCGGTGCAAGGTCGCGGGATTTCAATGATTTTCCAGACCTTCGCGCTCTATCCGCATCTCTCGGTGGAGGCCAATCTGGCCCATCCCCTGCGCCGGGCGGGTGAAAGCAGCGCGGATGTCCGCAAACGGGTCGGAGAAGTGGCCGAACTCTTGCGGGTGACCCACACCTTAAAGCGCAAGCCCACGACCCTGTCCGGCGGAGAGCAACAGCGGGTGGCCATCGGTCGCGCCATTGTCGGGCGACCCAAGCTGTTGCTTCTCGACGAGCCCCTGACCAATCTCGACGCCAAGCTGCGCGATGAGATGCGCACCGAATTCAAACGGTTGCACCGCGAACTTGGCATGACGATGCTGTATGCGACGCCCGACCAGATCGAGGCGCTGACCATGGGAGACCGGATTGGCGTGATGAAGGATGGCAAGGTGGTTGCGATCGGTGCGCCGCGCGATCTCTACGCCAATCCCGGCGACACTTACGTGGCCAGCATGATCGGCTCACCGCCGATCAACTTCCTGCAGGCCCGGTCGCCCACTGACGGGCGGATTTCGCTTCCTTTCCTGGACGAACCGGTGGACGCGCCCGGCGTACCGGGTGGAAAAGACCTGACCGTCGGGCTTCGCCCGCACGACATCTCGCTGGCCGGTGGCGACAGCGCGGGTATTCCGGTGAAGATCCATTTGACCGAGCCGCTCGGCGATGTGACGATCATCGACATCAGGGCGCGCGACAGCGATCTGAAAATGGTTCTGCGCGAGGAGGTCGCTGCAAAACTCAAAGTGGGAGACGACTTGTCCATCACCTTCAACCCGAAGGATCTGCATGTTTTCGATCCTTCGTCCGGCGTGCGTATGGACGCCTGAGTGAGGGAGCCAATCAGGCGAGCAGGCCAACGACAAAAAACAACCAGAAACAACAAGACTAACCAACAAAAACAAGAAACTGCACAAGAATACGAAGTCAAATAGTGGAGGAGACTATGAGAACATCACACATTCTGCGCGGCCTTATGGGCGCGACAGTTTTGACAGCGGGACTGGGCAGTGCGCCGGTTCTCGCCGAAGACATCACCATCACGATGGCCGCGCCGGACTGGCCGCCCACCCGCTTCATGAAGGAGCATTTCGACCAGACGTACACGTCGCCGGGCGGACACACGACAACGCTGGAGATGGACTTTATTCCATGGCCCAGCTTCTATGAGCGTGTCGCGGCCTCGCTGACGTCAGGTGAGCAAAAGTACCAGATGATCGTGACCGACAGCCAGTGGCTGGGTGCGTTCGTCGAAGGCGGCTACTACCTCGATCTGACCGACAGGATCAATGCGGACCCTGAACTGACAGCGATCATGCAGGATCTGCATCCCGCGCTTGTCTCGGCCTATTCGACCTACCCGCACCGCACACGCGCGCAGCTTGAAGCGGCTGGCGAAGTGCCCGCGCCGGGCGTGGCCTACTATGGCTTCCCGCAGTTCCCGGACACTTATGTCACCTTCTACCGTGAAGATATCTTCTGCGACGAAGGCGAGATGGCGGCGTTCCAGGAGAAGTACGGCACCAATCTGCCCTGCACCTATGAAGACTGGCAGGACACGGACTGGACCAAGTGGGGCCAGGTCGGCGAATTCTTCCGCCGGGACGCAGGCGAAATGCTGGCTGGTGAGGAACTTACCGAGCCGTTCTACGGCATCGCCTTTCAGGCCGGCAAGGGCTATGACTTCTCGACCATGCAGGTCAACGCCTTCATCTGGCAGCAGGGCGGCGACATCTGGGACGAATCCAAAGCGCCCGATGCACAGGCCGAAGGTGTGGTGAACTCGGACGTGGCCGTGGCCGCCTTCGACGAATACCTCAGCTACCTGAAGTACATGCCGCCTGTTGCCCAGACGGGTCAGATGGACATCTTCGTGATCCAGGACCTCTATATGCAGGGCAAAGTGGGCGCGATCATCGACTGGGTTGGTCTGGGCGAGCCTGTGCTCGACCCCAGCGCCTCGACCGTGCATGACAAGTCGGCCTTTGGTCCCGCGCCGGGCTCCCGGCAGGCGGACGGCTCGATTGACCGGACCGGCAACATCGGCGGCCAGCCCTTCGTTCTGACCACGTGGAACTCGGACGAGGTTGTTGACGAAGCACTCAACGTTGTGAAGTGGTGGCTGAACCCGGAAACCCAGTTGGCCGCTGTGGCCAATGGCGGTCAGTCCGGCCTCATGAGCGTGATGGCGATGCCGGAATATAACGACCTGCGTCCCTGGAACCGCGCCCATGTGGAGATGATCGACTGGCAGAAAGACGTCTGGCACATCCCGGAATTCTTCGAAATGCTGACTCAGCAGCAGGAAGAATTCGACAAGGCGATCACCGGTCAGATTTCGGCCCAAGAGGCTTTGGACTCCGTCGCGGAGTTCCAGCAGGAGCTTCTTGAAGACATCGACATGATCCAGAACTGATCAGTGACGATCCGCGGAGTCCGGCGCCAGCCGGGCTCCGCCCTTCCCTTGCATTTCCAAAAAAGGACGGCCCTATCACATGGCGGAGTCCACTTCCTCCACCGGCGGCTTTGGCGCCTGGCTTCTTGATCCGAAACGCCGTGGCGCGTTGCTGGTCACACCGGCCATTCTCATCCTCTTTGTGATGAACATCTTCCCGCTGCTGTGGTCGTTTGGGCTGAGCTTTTTCAACTACAAGGCGTCCAGCCAAAGGGTGCCGCGCTTTAAGGGGCTCGACAATTACGCCGATGTCCTGACCGACGAAAAAGTCTGGGAGCGTTTTCAGACCACAGCGGTGATCGTGGGCTCTTCGGTGATCATGCAGCTGATCGTGGGCTTTCTGCTTGCGCTGCTCTTCGCCAAAGCCTTCCCGATGCGCCGCATTGTGCTGATGCTGGTGCTGACTCCGATGATGTTGTCCTTCGTCTCAGTGGGCGTCTTCTTCAAACTCTTTTACGAGCCCACGTTCGGCGTGGTCAGCTACGTGCTGAATTTCGTCACCTCAGAACCATTCGTGCTGCTGGGCAGCCCACAAGGAGCGATCCTGGGTATAGTGATAGCGGACGCCTGGATGTGGTCGCCTTTCGTGATGCTCCTGGTGCTGGCCGGCCTCGTTTCGGTTCCGAAATACCTTTATGAGGCGGCCGAGATCGACCGGGCCAGCACATGGCGCACGTTCCGCACCATCACGTTTCCCTATATCAAATCGCTGCTGCTGCTGGCCGTCCTGTTCAGGACGATCGAGACCTTCAAGCTGTTTGATATCGTCTACATTATCACCGAGGGCGGACCAGGTTCGACGACCGAAACCATCGCCGTCTACCTGTACCGGACGGCGTTCCAGTTCTTCCGCACCAGTCAGTCCGCGGCCCTGGCCTACATCGTGCTCTTCATCGTGATCGTGCTGACCAATTTGTATCTCTACTCCGTGAACCGGCGCGCAGAGGAGGTGGATTGATGGCTCGCAGACATCGCGAAATCGGCAAAGCCGGCTGGGGGTATACGGCGATCGCCTCGGTCATCGGGCTGATCTACTTCTTCCCCGTGCTCTGGATCATCCTCACCGCGTTCAAGACGCGGACAGACGCGCTGGCGGTACCGCCGAAGCTCTTCTTCACACCCACATTCGACAACTTCGTGAGCGTCTTTTACCGCGCCTCGATCACGACGGGCACGTCGCAGGCCACGGATATGGGGCTCTACTTCTTCAACTCGATCTTCATCGCCTTCACCTCGGTGGGTCTGGCGTTGATCGTGGGCACGCTCGCCGCCTATGCCTTTTCGCGCTACCCGCTCAAAGGCAATGACACCTACCTCTTCATCATCCTGACCACGCGGATGATGCCGCCTATCGTGGTGATCATTCCGATCTTCCTCATGTTCCGGTTGAGCGGACTGGCGGGCAGCTATTGGGGCATTATCCTGCTCTATACGGCCTTCAACATCCCCTTCTCCGTCTGGCTGGTGAAGAGTTTCTTCGATGAACTCAATCCCGAGATCGAAGACGCCGCACGAATGGACGGCGCCAATGAGCGGCGTGTGTTCTTCAACTTCTGTATTCCGCAGATCCTGGCCGGGCTCTCCGCCACCTTTGTCTTCGGACTGATCCTGACCTGGAACGAATTTCTCTTCGCGCTGTTGCTCACAGGGGTCGAAACGCGCACCGTTCCGGTCGCCATGGCCCGCACGCTGGGCGGGGAGGTCGGCGTGGATTACGGGTTGCTCGCTGCGATCGTGACGCTCTTCCTGATCCCGATCTTCTTCGTCACCTTCATGCTGCAAAACCAGCTTCTGCGCGGCGTCACATTCGGAACGGTCAAGAAATAATGGCGATCGAACTCAAGAAACTGACCAAACGGTTCGGGTCTCTCACGGCCGTGGAAGCCATTGACCTCTACGTCGGTGATGGCGAGGTCCTCTGCCTGCTCGGCCCCTCGGGCTGTGGCAAGACCACAACCCTGCGCATGGTGGCCGGACTGGAATTCGCCAGCGAAGGCGATGTCATGCTGAGCGGCGCGCGGGTCAATGACCTCGCACCGCGGGACCGCAATGTCGCGATGTCTTTCCAGTTCTACGCACTCTACCCGTCTCTGTCGGTGGCCGAGAACCTGGCCTATCCGTTGCATGCGGAGCGGCTGTCGGGCGCGGAGATCGACAAGCGGGTGGCGCAGGTCGCCAAGACGCTGCAGTTGGATGAAATCCTCCAACGCAAACCCAGCCAGTTGGCCGAAGGCGAAAAGCAGCGCGTGGCCGTGGGGCGTTCTATCATCCGCGACCCGCAGTGTTTTCTCTTCGACGAGCCCTTATCGCGGCTCGACGTGCAGTTGCGCGAAGAGATGCGGGGCGAGATCAAGGAGGTCCTTCAGGATCTTTCCCGCCCCACGGTGATCGTGACCCATGACCAGCTTGAGGCGCTGACGATGGCGGATCGAATCGCTGTGATGCGCGCCGGCCGGATCGAGCAGGTCGATACGCCGCACAATGTCTTCCAGAACCCGTCAAACCTGTTTGTCGCCGGCTTTATCGGGACGCCACAGATGAACCTGATTGCGGCAACACTGGCCGGCTCGGATGGTCAGGGGCTTGCGGATTTCACCTTTGAAGGCGGCCAGAGTCTGAAGATCCAGGTCGACCCGGCTGTCTCTTCCCTCGCGCCGGGTACCAAGGTGACGCTGGGCGTGCGACCGCGCAATCTGGTGATCAGCCACGAAGCCACCGAAGACAGCCTGTCGACCAAGATCGACATGGTCGAACCCATGGGGGCCGAGACGCTGGCGCATATGCATGACGGTTACCACGACCTGCGCCTTGTGACGGATTGGCGCGTGCCACTGGCCGAAGGCGATCAGGTCCACACCCGCTTTCCGCCGGGTGTCACCCATATCTTCACCGAAGACGAACAAGTGTTGAGGAGTGCATCATGACCGCAGGCCAGGCAAAACTGATCGAGCGCCTCATCATTGGCCTCTGCGTGATATCGATCATCTTCATCTTTCAGCCGTTTTCCCTGCAACTCTTTTCGATTGGCTGCGTGACAGTGGTGATTGGCGCCCTGGCGTTCAACCTGGTGCCGCTGTGCCGCGAAGGTGTGCCCTTCACCGCGTTGCGCAAGGCGGTGATCATCGTTCTGGTGATCCTGGGTATTGCCGCGGCGCTCGGTGTGGGCACGGCCTTCCTTTATGTCGGATACCTGGAGTCGCTGAGATGAGCCGCTTTGACGTCTCTGTCGTCGGGCTTTACATCCTCGATATCCTGGGGCGCCCGGTCAGCGCGATCCCGGACGGCGGGAATGTGGATTTCATCGAAGAGATCCGACTGACCGTCGCCGGTACGGCGGGCGGCACGGTCGTGGATCTCGTGAAGCTCGGGCTCAATTGTCAGGCTGTCGGCGCGGTCGGCAGCGACGAAAAGGCCGATTTCGTGATCGATCACATGACCCGGCTGGGCATTGACTGTCGCCTGATGCAACGGCTCGACGGGGTGGAGACCTCGGCCACCATCCTCAACGTGCGCCCCAACGGAGAGCGCCCCGCTCTTCATTGTCGGGGTGCTTCGGATCATTTCGATGTCACCGATGACATGTTGGCGGATGTGCTCGATTGCCGGTTTTTTCACCTGGGCGGCACCGGGCTTCTGGCAAAACTCGACGGGGCGCCCAGCGCACGCCTTTTGAAGGCCGCCAAAGAGGCCGGGCGCACGACCACATGGGATCTTGTGGGGGCCGGTCCTGACACGTGGCAGTATGTCGAGCCGCTCCTGCCGCATATCGACTACTTTATTCCTTCCATAGAAGAGGCTGAAATCCTGAGCGGAATCGCCGGAGTGGAAGAGAACATCAAGTTCTTCCAGACCCGGGGCGTGACGTGCCCGGTTCTGACGATGGGTGGCGAAGGCTCGATCATCGCGATGGGTGACGAGCGCATTCACGTGCCCGCCTATGACATTGACGTGGTCGACACGACCGGCTGCGGGGATGCTTTTACGGCCGGCTTTATCGCCGGCCTCGCCGACGATCGCAGCCTGACCGAAGCAGCGCATCTGGGCACAGCCTCGGCCTCGCTGGTGGCCAGCGGACTGGGCTCGGACGCAGGGATCATCGACCGCGCGCAAGTCGAGGCCAAGATGGCGGGGTGGCGGCAATGATTGCCGCTGTTGCCGGCACCTTTGACACCAAGGGCACAGAGCTGAGCTACATGGCCGACCTAATACGGGCGGCCGGGGTCGAGGTGCGCACCATCAACCTGGGCACAAACGGTGGCGGCGAGGCCGACATCTCCGCCGAGACTGTTGCCGCCTGCCATCCCGATGGCGCCGCGGCAGTTCTTGGTCAGACCGACCGGGGCGTGGCAATTGCCGCCATGGCGCAGGCGTTCGAAACCTATACACGTCAGGCCGATTGGATCGGCGGCATGATCGGAGCCGGCGGGTCTGGCGGGACGGCCCTGCTGGCCCCGGCGATGCGCGCGCTGCCGGTCGGCACGCCCAAGGTGCTGGTCTCCACCGTCGCCAGCGGCAATGTCGCGCCCTATGTGGGGCCCAGCGATATCGCCATGATGTACTCGGTAACCGACGTGCAGGGGCTCAACCTGATCTCGGCGCGGGTGCTGGGCAATGCCGCCCATGCGCTGGCTGGGATGATGCGGCACGATACCCCGGCAATCGCTGCCAAACCGGCGATCGGTCTGACCATGTTCGGCGTGACCACCACTGCGGTCAGCCATATCGCCGATGCTTTGGCGCAGAGTTACGATCCGCTGGTCTTTCACGCCACCGGCACCGGAGGGCAGTCGATGGAAAAGCTGGTCGACAGCGGCATGGTCGAAGCCGTTGTCGATCTGACCACCACGGAAGTCGCCGACATGCTGGTCGGCGGGGTCTTTGCCGCGACCGAGGACCGCTTTGGCGCCATCATCCGGGCCGGGGTGCCCTATGTCGGCTCCGTCGGCGCGCTCGACATGGTGAATTTCGGAGCCGAGGACACCGTGCCCGAGGCCTTTGCCGACCGGACCTTCCATGTGCATAACCCGCAGGTGACACTGATGCGCACTACGGTCGCCGAGAACGAGCAATTCGCCGCCTGGATCGCGGCGCGGCTGAACAGGATGACCGGCCCGGTCCGATTTCTGATCCCGCAGGGTGGCGTTTCGGCCATCGACGCACCCGGACAGCCGTTTTATGACCCTGAGGCGCTCTCTGCCCTCACGGACCGCCTTATGGCGGATGTCATCCAGACTGAGACCCGACAACTCGTGTCCGTCCCCGCCAATCTCAACACCCCCGAATTTGCCGACGCAGCGCTGGCTGCTCTGAAAGAGATCACCTGATGCGCATTTCCCGTTCCGACATCCTGGCCCGCCTGCGTGCAAAGATCGCCGACGGGCGTCCGATCATCGGCGGCGGTGCCGGAACGGGCCTGTCGGCGCGCTGTGAAGAGGCCGGCGGCATCGATCTGATCGTGATCTACAATTCCGGGCGATACCGGATGGCCGGGCGTGGTTCGCTCGCCGGACTGTTGGCCTATGGCAACGCCAATGAGATCGTCGTGGACATGGCCAAGGAGGTGCTGCCGGTCGTCACGTCGACGCCGGTTCTGGCCGGTGTCAATGGCACCGATCCTTTCATGATCCGCGAAGACTTCCTGAAGCGCCTGATCGCCCTGGGATTTTCCGGCATCCAGAATTTCCCCACCGTCGGGCTGATCGATGGGACTTTTCGCGCCAATCTCGAAGAGACCGGCATGGGCTTTGACCTCGAGGTGGACCTGGTCCGCGCCGCACATGACCTTGATCTTCTGACCACGCCTTATGCCTTTTCGCCCGAAGACGCCCATGCCATGGCCGACGCGGGCGCGGATATCGTCGTGGCCCACATGGGCCTGACCACCGGCGGCGATATCGGCGCTGAAACCGCGCTCGATCTGGACCAGTGCGTGCGTGCCATCGATGCCATGGCGGAGGCCGCGCGCAGCGCCAATCCAGAGGTGATCGTGCTCTGCCACGGCGGCCCGATCGCCATGCCCGAGGACGCGGATTACGTGTTGAAAAAGGCCAAGGATTGCCAGGGCTTCTATGGCGCCAGTTCGATGGAGCGCTTGCCTTCGGAAACCGCTCTCGTCGCGCAGACCCGCGCCTTCACGCAGATCGGAGGACCCAAATGACCGGCAAGTTCATGATGTCCGCTGATACCCCGCCAGAGGTTCTGGATTGGGGAAAGCTGCGCTGGATGTCGCATCCGCCCTCAACCGGGGCCGGGCAACTCACCGTGATTGAGGTGAATATTCTCCCCGGCGAAGGTCACGATTTTCACAAACACCCAGATCAGGAAGAAGTCATCTATTGCATCACCGGGACGGTGGAGCAGTGGCTCGATCAGGAAAAACGCATTTTGGGCCCCGGCGACAGTGTCTTCATCGGAGCGGATGTGGTCCATGCCAGTTTTAACGTTGGCGACAGTGACGCGCAGCTTCTCGCGATCCTGGGCCCCTGCGTCGGCGCGCAGGGCTATGAACTGGTCGATGTCGCCGACCAGGTCCCGTGGAAGGACCTGCGTACGTAAGACCTGACGGACGCGCGCCCGTCAGGTCAATTGGTCAGGGTGCTTCCCACTGCCCGGTTTCGGCGGACTTCAGAACGGCATCCGTCACCAGATCGGTTTTGTGCGCATCGGCAAACGTTGGTGCCGCGGGCGTTCCGTCGAGACCCTGGATGAAATCCGCCGCCTGGTGCACGAAGCTTTCCGCATAGCCGATGGACAGGCCCGGAACCCACCAGTTGCCCATATAGGGATGATCGCCGTCGGTGACGTGGATCGACCGCCACCCGCGCTCTGTGCCCTCATCGCGATGATCGAAGTACTGCAGCCGGTGCAGGTCGTGAAGATCCCAGATGATCGAGGCGTTTTCGCCGTTGATCTCCAGCGTGTAGAGCGCCTTGTGACCGCGCGCGTAACGGGTTGCCTCAAAGAGCGCCATCGAGCCATTGCCAAAGCGCGCCATGAAGGCACTGGCATCGTCGATGCCGACCGGTTCGACCTTGCCGGTGATCGTATGCGGACGCTCCTTGATGAAGGTCTCGGTCATCGCAGTGACCTTATCGATCCCGCCGTTCAACCACATGGCGGTATCGATGCAGTGGGCCAGAAGGTCTCCGGTCACGCCAGATCCGGCCACCGCCTTGTCAAGCCGCCACAGAGCCTCGCCCCCCTGCGGCAGATCATTGGCGATGGTCCAGTCCTGCAGGAATTGCGCGCGGTAGTGAAAGATGCGGCCAAGTTTGCCCGCATCGATCAGGTGTTTGGCGTGGGTGACGGCCGGTATGCGGCGGTAGTTGTACCAGACCATATTGGGCACACCGGCCGCTTCGACCGCCGCGACCATCTCGCCAGACTCTGCCGCCGTGCGCCCAAGGGGCTTTTCGCACATCACCATCTTGCCTGCCTGGGCTGCGGCAATCGCAATGTCGTGGTGCATGTCATTGGGCGCGGCAATATCGATGAGGTCGATGTCGTCGCGAGCCACCAGCGCCTGCCAGTCGGTTTCGACGCTGCCATAACCCCATTGGTCGGCAAAGGCCTGAGCACGTTCGCCGTTGCGGGCGCAAACCGCGGTCAGGTCCGGCTCATACCCCAGATCGAAGAACCGGGGCGCCTGGGTGAAGGCGTTGGTGTGGGTCCGGCCCATAAAGCCGTAGCCCACCATACCGATGCGCAGCTTTTTCTTGCTCATCTCAGGCGCTCCATCCATGGGCGTTCCGGACGTCGATCATCTTGGCCAGAATGTCATTCCAGGTCTGCTGGTCTTCGAGAACCGCATTGGGGAACATGCAGCCGTCCCAGCAGATATGCTGCATGGCCTTCGTGGGCGTGCCGTCGGGATTGTTGAGCCAGAAGCCGGCGTGTTTGACCACGTCAAGCTTGCCGTTCGGGTCATTGGCCATGCAATGCCGTCCGGTCTTGTCATGGCTGCCACTGCCATGGACCGTGCCGTCATTTTGCGCCACATGGAAGTCGATGGTCCAGGGCCGCAGCGCGTCTGTGATCTGTCTGAGCGCATCATCCAGAGCGGCCTGATTGTCCAATTGTTCCGCCGAGATCAGCGCATGTTCCGGGGCATTATAGCCCATGGCGTACAGCATGGTGTGGGCCAGATCCGCCTGGAAGCCCAGGACATCCTTGCGGTCGACCGCCTCGAAAAGCTCGGCCATATGCTTCCAGGAATGCATGCCGCCCCAGCAGATCTCACCCTCTGCCGCCAAGCGTTCGCCATGATCGGCCGCGATGTCGCAGGCCAGGCGCAGCGTCTCGGCCATCTTGGCAGAGTTGCCTTCCGGGTCTTCGGCCCATTCGCTGACACCGGTGGCCGTGTCGATGCGCACCACACCGCTGTCGCGCACGCCAAGCTCTTTCAAACGCCCCATAATCTTGCAAGACCTGTCCACAGCAGCCAAAAATGCGGTGCGTCCCTCACCTTCGTCCATGGCCGAACCGCCGCCCACCGGCGGCCAGACCGGCGCCACCGCCGAGCCGATCCGAAGACCCCGTCCCCCGACGTTATCCGCCAGCGCCTTGATCCCATCGTCATCGGCGTCAATCGACGTATGCGGATCGGCCAGAAACAGGTCCACGCCATCAAATTTGACGCCATTGACCTCCGCCGCCTGTGTCAAATCCAGCATTTTGTCCAAGCTGATCGGCGGCTCTTCCTCGCCTTTGCCGACCAGCCCCGGCCACATGGCATTATGCAGCTTCGGGTAAGCGTTCGCCCCCATCATATCCTCCCAAGATCGGTTTCCTCTCCAGCCCCATGGTCTCGGGCCTCCGCCTCAAAAGCAATCTTTTTCTGATGTACGCCCCTCAAAACTGGCTTTCGCCCTCCGAAGCGGACGGCTATGCTGGTTCGTGAGGGTCAGAGGGGGGAGCTTTCATGAAAATCGGATTCTGCATGTTGTTGTGGACCACATCCGTCGGCGACGAACACAGAGCCTTGCTCGAAGACATCAAGGCGACAGGTTATGACGGGGTGGAGATCCCGGTCTTCGGCGGCACGCCGGCAGACTACGCCAAGACGGGCGAAATGCTTGATGAGTTGGGCTTGGGACGTACGGCCATCTCGGTCATTCCGACACCGGACATGCATATCCTCAGCGAGGATGCGGCAGACCGGCAGCGCGGAGAGGACTACCTCAAATGGCTGATCGATTGCGCCGCGGCTCTGGGCGCGGATGGGATCGGCGGCCCGTTGCACCAGACATTGGGCCATTTCACCGGCGAAGGGCCGACTCCGGCTGAATTTGATCGCGCCCGCGCCGTGCACCAGAGCGTTGGCGATTATGCGCAGGCCAATGGGCAGGTGATCGCGCTGGAAGCCGTGAACCGATTTGAGACCTATTTCGCCAACACGATGGACGATCTCTGCGCCTATACCCGCAGCCTGGATCACCCGGCCATCAAGACGATGTATGACACGTTCCACGCCAATCTTGAGGAACAGGACCCGGTCGGTGCCTTCACCCGCTGCGCAGGCGACGTCGTGCACATCCATATCTCGGAAAACGACCGCGGTGTGCCCGGACGTGGCCATGTGCCCTGGGCCGAGACATTCCGGGCCATCAAGGCCAGTGGCTATGACGGCTGGCTGACCATCGAAGCCTTTGGACGCGGGCTTCCGGAACTGGCGGCGGCGACCCGGGTGTGGCGCGATTTCGCGGAATCGCCCGAGGCCTATTACCGTGACGGATACGACTGCATTCGCAAAGGATGGGACGCAGCATGAGCAACTTTGAGGGACAGACCGCCATCGTGACCGGCGGCGCACAGGGCATTGGCGGCGCGGTGGCGGATGCCCTGCGCGCAGGCGGCGCACGTATTGCGGTCTGGGACATGGATGCCGCCCTGGCCCAGGAAAAGGCAGCGGCGTTGGGCGCAGACTCAATCGCCGTCTCGGTCGATATCAGCGACTGGGAGAGCGTCCAGAGGGCCTGCAAGGCCACCTTGGATGACACAGGTCGGATCGACATTCTGGTCAATTCCGCCGGGATAGCCGGGCCGAACGACACCGTCGAAAACTACCCGGTTGATGTCTTTGCCGACATCATGAACATCAACATGATGGGCACCTTTCACGTCAACAAGGCGGTGGTAACGACGATGAAGGCCCAGGCCTATGGCCGGATCGTCAATATCGCCTCGGTTGCAGGCAAGGACGGCAACCCGAATGCGAGCGCCTATTCAGCCTCCAAAGCGGCGGTCATCGGATTCACCAAGTCGCTTGGCAAGGAACTCGCCGATCTCGATATCGCGGTGAACTGCGTCACGCCGGCCGCCGCGCGCACCCGGATCTTCGACCAAATGAAGCAGGAGCATATCGACTACATGCTCTCGAAGATCCCGCGAGGACGGTTCCTGGAGGTCACGGAAGCCGCCGCGATGATCGCGTGGCTGTGCTCGAAGGAGAATTCCTTTACCACCGCGGGTGTCTTTGACCTCTCCGGCGGGCGCGCGACGTACTAGCCTCAGAGCTCCAGGCGGTAGAATTCGACCGCCGTGCCGCCGAAGACACGTGCTTTGTCGGCCCCCGACAGGTGGGCCGTCAGAGTCTCGGCAGCGTCCCACCAGGCATCATATTCACCGTGAAGCCGACAGACCGGCCAGTCTGATCCCCACATCACGCGCGCTGGCCCGAAGGCGTCGAGGATGTGGGACACGTACGGTCGAAGGTCCTCGACTGTCCAGTCCGGGGTGGCTTCGGTGATGAGACCCGAGAGCTTGCAATGCGCCCCGGTCTCATCAGCAATACGGCTCATGCCGTCAGACCAATGAGCAAAGCTGTCCTGCGCATGCTGTGCGATCTGCGGCTTCATCCCGTGATTTACAACCGCGCGCATCTCCGGATAGCGCGAGAAGATCGTCAAGAAGTTCGCCAGATGCCGCGGAAAGCCCAAGGCATCAAAGGCGAGGTCGAGATCGGCCACGGCTTGATAGGCCCATTGCACATCTGCGCGCAGCATCCAGTCGACATCGGGGATATCCTGGATCATCGGGCGCACGCCCTTGAACTTTGGATGCCCTGCCAGCCGCTCAAGCTGTGTCCGCTGGGCTGCCTGTTCAAAGTCGATCCAGCCCACCACGCCCGCGACATTGGCCGTCGCATCGGCAAGTCCAAGCATATATTCCGTTTCTTCAATGGTTTGGGCGGCCTGAACGATCACCGTATGATGTACACCCGCCGCATCGAGATGCGGTTTGAGATCCGCAGGCCCGTAGGGCCGTGTCAGGATCGGATGATCAGGTGGCATCCAGCCATAATCCCCCCGCGCGGGCGACCAATAGTGCTGGTGGGCATCAACTCGGATCGGATGGGTCATCGCAGCGCTCACGGCGTGGGTGCGTCAGGCGACATCAGGCCCTCTGCCTTGAGGTCAGACCACAGACCGGCTGGAAGGCTTGCATTGACGGCCTCCAGATTGGATTGCATCTCCGCCACTGCCTGTCCGCCCGGGATGACCGACAGCACGGCCGGATGGTTCAGCGGGAACTGAAAGGCCGCATCGACAAGGCGGACTTTATGGCTGTTGCAGACGGCCTGAATCCGGCGCACCCGTTCAAGGATCTCGGCCGGCGCCGGGTCGTAATTATAGAAGGCACCTTCACGCGGGCCGGTCGCCAGAATGCCCGAGTTATAGGGGCCCCCGACAACCACGCCGACCCCACGGTCGACACATTTGGGCAGGAAAGAGGTCAGCGCCTCCTGTTCGAGAAGCGTGTAGCGTCCGGCCAGCAGGATGATGTCCGGATCTCCCTGATCGATCAGCGCCTCCGCTGGTTGCCATTCGTTGACCCCCAGTCCGAACCCCTTGATCACACCTTGGTCCCGGAGCTGGACCAGCGCCGTGTGACCGCCCTCCAGAAAATCCCGAAACCGGCTTTCCATGGCGTCCTGCGAGCCATGGGTAAAGACATCGATGTCGTGGCAATAGAGAATGTCGATGCGATCGACCCCCAGCCGTTCCAGCGAGAATGCAACCGAGCGCATCACCCCATCATAGCTGTAGTCAAACCGCTCGCGCCGTGCAGGCACATTGAACCATTTGCCAAATCCGTCGCGATCCTGCGGGGCGCAGACCTCCAGAAGGCGACCGACCTTTGTCGACAGAACGAAGGAGTCCCGTGGCTTGTCGCGGAGAAACCCGTTGAGCCGGGTTTCCGACAAGCCGAGCCCATAGAGTGGCGCGGTGTCGAAATACCGCACGCCGCCCGCCCAGGCCATGTCGAGGATTTCGCGCGCGTCCGCATCACCAACCGCCTTGTAGAGATTGCCAAGTGGCGCCGTGCCAAAGCCAAGCTCCGTCAGCGTGACGCCGCCATTTCCAAGCCGATCCCAATCCCGAGATTTCATGTCCACCCCCCCAATTCTCCTGACATCAACTCTACGCGGGCCAGCGCCAAGCTCAAGCCTCATGCACCGGCGACAGGCCCACTTCGATTTGCCTCCAGACTGAGGCAGACTAGGTGGAAGGCGGCTGAAAGGGGTGTGAAGATGGTTCATGATTGGTTTGCGGTGCGCGGTCTGGCGCGCTGTTTTCTGGCGCTTTGTGTTGTCACCGGGATCGGAGTTGGGACGCCGTCTGTGGCAGATCAGTCCGACCCACGCCTGCCCTTCCTGTTTGAAGATCTTGAACGCGCCGACAGCCCGGCCAGGGCGGCGCTGATCGAACGCCAGATCTGGGTCATCTGGGGCGAAACCTCCGACCCGGCGGCAGCCGCTTTGATGTCGGACGGGCTGGCGGCCATGTCGGCTGGCAACACCACGGACGCGCTCGAGATCTTTGACCGGCTGGTCGTCGCAGCGCCCGATCTCGCGGAAGGCTGGAACAAACGGGCGACCATCCACTACATGCTTGGCAATTTCGACCTTTCGCTTGAGGACATTGACCGCACGATCGCGCTGGAGCCGCGCCATTTCGGTGCGCTCTCCGGGCAGGGGCTGGTGCAACTCAGCCTCGGCAATCTCGGCCGCGCGCTGGACGCTTTCGAGGCCGCGCTAAAGATCCATCCACAAATGGTGGGCGCCTCGGTCAATGCGCGTGAGATCCGCAAGGTGCTGGGCAACGACATCTGAATCGCGTCTGTGGGCCGTAGGGTCCAGGCAACGCCCGGCGCCCGAGTGTTTTGGCGCGGCCTCAGACCGTCCCCTGCCCTTCAGGCAAAAATCTGCGGCGTGCTTTTGGCCTTTTCCAGCAACGCTTCCTCGATCAATGCGCGCTGTTTTTCGAACCGCGTCGACGGCACAGGAATGGAAATCGCATGCAGATTTCCGCCCCAGTCCGAAAAGGCAAATCCGATCGCCGAGACGCCCACGGCATGTTCGTCGAGGTCATACGCCAGGCCGGTCTTTCGGATCTTGTCCAATTCCTCGAGCAGCGGCGCGACATCCGCGGTATTTGCGTTGCGATCCCATTCGTTGCGAATGAGTTTGACCGCGTCCTCCTCGTCCAGCTGCGCCAGACAGGCCTTGCCGTTGGCTGTCGTGGTCAGCGGAAAGACTTCGCCGACCTGGGACACCGTGGTCAGGCGAAACACCCCCGGCACCTGATCGAGAAACACCATGCCTATGCCGCGCATCACGGCTAGGTCAGTGGTCTCCCCAGTCTTTTGCGTGAGCTCGGTCAGCAGCAGCCGGCAATGTTCCACGATGTTGTATTGCGCCCCGGCGGCCAGCGCGCTCAGTTCCGGTCCCAGCCGCAACCCACCACCACCGGAGTCGGAACTGACGAAGTTTTCCTCGGCCAGGGCGGAGGTGATTCTTTGTACCGTAGAGCGGGGCAAGCCAACACGTTCCGCGATCTGTCCGAGGCTCATTCCGGTCTGAGCTTCCTTTAGGACCCGCAAAATACTGGCCGCGCGCGAAATGACCTGGATGCCGCCTTTATCAGCCTTTTCAAGCATATCCACCATCTCCGCCGATCCACTGTGATCCGCAGGGCGCGGATCTCTTCCGACAGACTGTATCGCATTGCGATGCAAGTCAACCGCATCGCGAGTTTAATTGTTGACCGCGATGCGGTGCATGTGCATCATCATGCAGGACAGGTGGGAGGAGCCACCCAGCATTCAGAACGTGACCCGCCGGCCCGCCGGCGGACAAAGGAGATCTGCCAAATGGTCAAGGTTCGCGGCATCGAATTTCAGGGAAACACCGACAATGACATGGGGCTGGAGT
>JBCDEC010000045.1:0-23508 GCA_039179965.1 Pseudomonadota bacterium | reverse complement strand
TGTTTGCCGTGTCCAAGGGCACCGTGCGCGAAGCGTTGCGCATTCTCGAAGCCCAGGGGCTGATCGCGACCCGGACGGGGCCGGGCGGCGGCAGTTTCGTCGGCGAGGTCTCGCAGGATCGGGCGTTGTCGCTGTTGGGGAACTACTTTTACTTCCACGACCTGTCGCTGGCGGACATCTACCAGATGCGCAAGGCGCTGGAGCCTGAACTGGCGGCGGGGCTGGCCGGAGCGCTAAGCCCGGCGCAGCTGAGCGAGCTGGCAGAGATGGTCGGTGCGCATGACAAGCCCGCGCAGTCGGCGGAAGAGGAAAAACGCGAACACATTGCCTCGCTGGCCTTTCATGCCAAGTTGGCGGAGTTCGCGGATAATCCGCTGCTGGGGTTTGTGATTGCCTTTATGGCCCGGATGCTGACCGAGATGACGGTGTACCGGAAGCTTTACGACGTGCCCAACCACGAACTTTGGCGGCGCGGGCGGCAACATCAGCTGGATCTGATCGAGGCGCTGAGGCGAGGCGACCCGCAGGCCGCGCGCAGGATCATGGCCTCGCATATGGCCGCGGCAGAAGAGCTGATGCAGCACCAGGAGGCCCGGCTGGCCAAACGCTTCATTCCCGATTGATCGGCGGCTGGTCGGGGTGGTGACGTCCGCGCGCCGAGGCCAGCAGAGATGCGGGCAAGGCCGTTGCGGATGGGAGACGGCAGACGGGCGCAGTTGTATGTGCAGAGACGGGGCCGGAGACAGGCGCGGGGCACGGTGGTGGCCAAGGCAAAACGGGCGCAGAGACGTGGGCAATCACGGGGACACAGAGGGACACAGAGGCGACGGCAGACGCAGGGCGCGGCGGTCACAGATGCAGGACGTCAGACGCGCGGGGGCGCGCTATTCTGCGGCGCCGCTGCCGGAGGTCCGCCCGGTCCGGGCCCGGTCGTTCTGCACCGGCACCTCGTGCAGCCAGTCGGCATAGGGGCGTGTGCGGACACGCGCAAGCAAGGCGGCGAGATCGGACAGCGGCGTCGCGCTGTGATCGACGCGCAGGTCGAGCGGAGGCGCATCCGGCGTGAGCACCAGCATGGCGGCAGAGAGCAGACCACGCGAATCACCCCCTTCGGCTTCGGCCGCACGCAGCCCGCCAAGGAGCCGGTCAGCCATGGTCGCGGCCACTGGTTCAAAGCGTCCGGCCAGCGCGTCAAGCACGCGGGGGCCGGTCAACATATTGCCAGTGCAGATAAATCCCTCGCCGCTGCGGGCCCCCGCCCAGGCGACGCTTTTGGCGCCGGTGTGGCTGGCTGTGAGGCCGCGCCTGTCCAGCGTCGCCAGCTGTCGGTGATCTTGCCCCGCATCATCCTTAGTCACTGACAACAGGGCCTTTTCGGCGCTCATTCCGGTGCCCATCGCGGCCAGCGCCTCATCCCGCCAGAAGGTCGACGGGGCGGTGCCCTGACTGGCCACCAAACCGGCATCCAACTGGCCGCGCAGAACCCAGCCACCCACGCAGAGACTGCCGGTCGCAGCGGCCGCACCCAACGTGCCTGTTTTTTGGTCGATGGCCAGGATCGAGAACGTCATGGAATGCTCCCCAGACATTTTTCTTGAATTTATAATGATAATTTGTCTGACTGCAATTAATCATGATAAATTAGGTCAGAGAGGTTTCACCATGTCACTCCTTCCCTTCACCCGCCGGGGGCTGCTCGCGGGCGGTACGGCCCTCGCGCTGGCGCTGTCTGCCCCCGGCATCAGTGCCCAGACCCCGCCTGGCGTTCTGATCGTCGGACAGATCGCCGAGCCCAAAGCGCTGGACCCCGCGGCGGTGACGGCGGTGAATGACTTCCGGATCCTGATGAACGTCTACGACGGCCTTGTGCGCTACAAGGACGGCACGCTGGAAACCGAACCGGCGCTGGCCACGGACTGGACCATCAGCGACGACGGTCTGGTCTATACCTTCACGCTGCGCGACGGTGTAACGTTTCATGACGGCAGCGCCTTTGACGCCGATGCGGTGAAGTTCAACTTTGATCGGATGCTCGACGAAAGCCATCCCTATCACGACACCGGTCCGTTCCCGCTGTCCTTCTTCTTCTCCGCAATCGAGTCGGTGGATGTGGTGGATCCGATGACGGTCCAGTTCACGCTGAACGCGCCTTATGCGCCGTTTCTGTCCAATCTGGCCTATCCCACGGGTCTCATCGTGTCGCCTGCCGCGGTTATGGAGCACGGGGCCGATTTCGGGCGCAACCCGTCGGGCACCGGGGCCTTCACCTTCGGGGAATGGCGATCAAACGAAGCAGTCGTGATCGAGGCCAACCCGAATTACTGGGACGGCGCACCGGAGCTGCAGGCTGTCGTGTTCCGCCCGATCACCGATGCCAACACGCGCACGGCGGAAATGCTGGCGGGCGGTATCGATCTGATGGTTGAGGTGCCCCCGGTGGCGCTGAGCCAGTTCCAGGGCGATCCCTACACGGTGCACGAACAGGCTGGTCCTCATGTCTGGTTCCTGATCCTGAACGCCAAGGAGGGCCAGTTTGCCGATGTCCGCCTGCGCCAGGCGGCGAACTACGCGATCAACAAGGAGGCGATTGTCGATAACGTGCTGGAAGGCACCGCCGAAGTCGCCGCCGGCCCGACCCCGCCGGCCTTTGCCTGGGCCTACAACGAGAGTCTCGAGCCCTATCCATACGATCCCGAAAAGGCCAAGGCGCTGATTGCTGAGGCCGGTGCAGAAGGCGCGGAGCTGACCTTTTATGTCACCGAAGGCGGCTCGGGCATGCTCGATCCTGTGGCGATGGGCACGGCCATGCAGGCCGATCTGGAAGCCGTGGGCTTTGACGTGACCATTGAGACCTACGAGTGGAACACCTTCCTGGGCAACGTGAACCCGGGTCTGGAAGGCAAGGCCGACATGGCGCAGATGGCGTGGATGACCAACGATCCCGACACGCTGCCGTTCCTGGCGCTGCGCACCGAAGCCTGGCCGGACAAGGGCGGGTTCAACTCGGGCTATTACTCGAACCCGAAGGTGGACGAACTGCTGGAAGCTGCCCGCGCCTCCACCGATCAGGCCGAGCGCGCGCGTCTCTATCAGGAGATGCAGTCCATCGTGCAGGAAGACGCACCCTGGGTCTTTGTGGCAAACTGGAAGCAGAATGCGGTGACTTCGGATCGCGTGGAGGGCTTTTCGCTGCAGCCTTCGTTCTTCCTGCTGCTTGATGAGGTCGCAAAGAACTGATCGATTGCAGGCCCCTGTGACGGGCCGGCACCAAGACCGGATTGAGGGGCGCGGGTCCGACCTGCCCGCGCCCCTTGTCTTACCCCTGCGAGGCCTGCGCGATGGCTGGATACATTCTCAAACGTCTGCTGTCGGCCATTCCCGTCCTGTTCGGGATCTCGATCATTGTCTTTCTGATCATGGCAATGATCCCTGGCGACCCGGCGACAGCCATTCTGGGGTCATTCGCCACACCGGAAAACGTTGAAAAGCTGAACCGGGATCTGGGTCTCGATCAGGGGCTTTTGCAGCGCTACCTGATCTGGCTGGGCAATATGCTGCAGGGCGATTTTGGCCGGTCCTTCGCGCTGAACCGGCCGGTGCTGGATGAGGTGCTGGAGCGCTTCAACGCAACGCTGGTTCTGGCGGGCACGGCCTTTGTCGTCTGTTCGGGTCTGGGTGTCGCAGCGGGGGTGATTTCGGCGGCGCGCCAGTACGGGCTTGCGGACAAGGCGATCACGTTTGTGGTGCTGCTGGGCATTTCGATCCCGTCGTTCTTTCTTGGGATGATGATGATCCTTCTGTTCGCGGTGAACCTGCGCTGGTTTCCGGTCTCGGGCATGTGGCCGATTTACGGCGCGCGTTCTGTCTGGGCACTGCTTGATCATCTGGTTCTGCCGGCCACAGCGCTGGCCGTGGTGGCAACGGGTGTCATTGCGCGGCTGGCGCGCTCGGCGATGCTGGAGGTGTTGCGGCAGGACTTCATCCGCACCGCCCGCGCCAAGGGCGTGCGCGAAGGCCGGGTGATCTGGGGGCATGCTTTGCGCGCGGCGATGGTGTCGATCATTCCGGTGCTGGGCATTCAGGCGGGCTTTGTCCTGTCAGGCGCGGTATATATCGAGATGGTCTTTCAATGGCCGGGGGTCGGGCGGATGCTGGTCGATGCGATCCTGAAACGCGACATTCTGCTGGTGCAGGGCGGGGTGGTCTTTGTTGCCGCCTGCTATGTGCTGTTCAACATTGCCGTGGATGTGGCGCAATCGATGCTTGATCCGAGGATCAAGACATGACGGCCTTTCTCAGGCTCCTGGCGCGCAACCGGCTGGCGCTGGCCGGGTTGATCGTGATGGGTCTGATCGTTGCGCTGGCGCTGCTCACGCCGCTTTTGCCGCTGGCGAATCCGGATGTGACCGATACGGCGAACCGGTTCAAACCGATATTCTCCGAAGGTGCGCCATTGGGTACGGACCATCTGGGCCGGGATCTTCTGAGCCGCCTGATGTGGGGCACCCGGCTGTCGCTGGCCGTGGGCTTTGCCGCAGCGATCCTGGCGGCCGGGATCGGGGCGGCCATCGGGATCGTGGCGGGGTACTACGGCGGACGGACCGACAACGTGATCATGCGGGGCGTCGATATGCTGATGGCGTTTCCCTATATCCTGCTGGCGCTGGCCATTGTGGCTGCGTTGGGGCCGGGGCTGATGAATGCGCTCATCGCGGTGGCCGCCGTGAACATTCCGTTCTTTGCGCGCAACATCCGGGGCATCACGGTGGGCATTGCGCACAAGGAATTCGTCGATGCCGCCCGGCTGTCGGGGATGTCGGATTGGCGCATCATCTGGTCCGAGATCCTGCCCAACGTGGTTCCGGTCATCGTGATTGCCATGTCGACCACCGTCGGATGGATGATCCTGGAGACGGCCGGTCTGTCTTTCCTCGGGCTGGGCTCGCAACCGCCACAGGCGGATCTGGGCTCGATGCTGGGGGAGGCGCGGTCGGCGCTGATCAGCAATCCGCATACCTCCATTGTGCCGGGCGCGATGATCCTGATCATCGTGATGGCGATCAACCTGCTGGGAGACGGGGTGCGCGACGCGCTGGATCCGCGCCTGAAGTCCGGCGCGCTGGAGCGTCCCATGCCGGCCACGCGGGTTGAGCGCACCGCGCCGGTGCCACCGGTCAAAGACTCCGGCGCGGTGCTGGCCGTGCAGAACCTGCAGACGGAGTTTCACGTCAAGGACCGCGTCTACAGGGCGGTGGGTGATGTCAGCCTGACGGTTCGGCCCGGCGAATGTCTGGGCCTCATCGGCGAAAGCGGCTCGGGCAAATCGGTCACGGCGCTCAGCGTGATGGGTCTGGTGGCCTCGCCGCCCGGCGTGATCACCGGCGGGGCCGTCCGCTTCAAGGGCGAGGATCTGATCGGCGCGCCCTACGAGACGCTGCGGGGGCTGCGCGGCGAGAAGGTCGCCTATATCTTCCAGGACCCGCAGGCCACGCTGCATCCGCTCTACACCGTGGGCCAGCAGTTGATCGAAGCGATCCAGTGCCATCACGCCACCTCCCGAAGCGCCGCGCGAACCCGCGCCATCGCGCTTTTGCAACTGGTTCGTATCCCCAACGCCGCCGGCCGGGTCGACAGCTATCCCCATGAACTTTCGGGCGGAATGCGCCAGCGCGTGGGCATCGCCATGGCGCTGGCCAATGATCCCGACGTGATCATTGCCGACGAGCCCACCACGGCGCTCGATGTTACTGTGCAGGCGCAAATCCTGTCGCTGCTGGACGATCTGCGCCGCGCGCGCGGGCTTGCGATCGTCTTCATCACCCATGACTTTGGCGTTGTCGCGCAGCTCTGCGACCGGGTGGCGGTGATGTATGCCGGGCGGATCGTCGAGCAGGGTACAATGCAGGAGATCCTTGTCTCGCCAGCCCATCCCTATACCGCCAAGCTGATGGACTGTGTGCCCGAACTGGGGCAGGGGCGTCGCCGGCTGGAGGCGATCCCCGGACTGCCGCCGGTGGTCGATGCCCTGCCCAAGGGCTGCGCCTTTGCGCCGCGCTGCCACAAGACTCAGGACGCCTGCCGAAGCGGGGCGGTTGACCTGGCGCCGAGGCGGGCGGGGCATCTTGTGCGCTGCCGGTTCCCGGAGCCCGCCAAACAGGCCGCGGCACAATGACAGATGCCCTGAAGATCACAGCGCTCAGCAAGACCTACCCGATGGGCAAACGTCTGTTCGGGCCGCCCCGGGCACAGGTCCGCGCGGTTCAGCCGCTGACACTGAGCGTGGCGCAGGGCGAAACGCTGGGCATCGTCGGCGAATCCGGCTGCGGGAAATCGACGCTGGCGCGCATGCTGGTGGGTCTGGTGGAGCCGAGTTCGGGAGAGATCGCGCTCAACGGAGTCCGCATGACGGCCAGCGCGCGTGTCGATCCGGCGGCCTTTGGCAGAGCCATCCAATATGTCTTTCAGGACCCGATCTCGTCGCTCAATCCGCGCAAGACCATTCGCGAGGTGATGGAGGCCCCGCTCAGGCATCTTCACGGGCTCGACCCTGCGGCGCGGCTGGCGCGCATTCGCGAGATCTTTGCCGCCGTCAATCTGCGTGACGACTTTCTTGACCGGTATCCGCATGAATTTTCCGGCGGGCAGGCGCAGCGCATCGGAATTGCCCGTGCACTTGCGGCAGAGGCCCGGATTCTGATCCTTGACGAGCCGGTCTCGGCCCTTGATGTCTCGGTGCAGGCCCAGGTGCTCAATCTGCTGGCGGATCTGAAGGCCGAATTCGGGCTCACCTACCTGTTCATCAGCCATGATCTGGCCGTGGTTGAGGCGGTGAGCGACCGGGTCGCGGTGCTGTATTTCGGCTCGGTCGTGGAACTTGGCCCGGCCGCGCGGGTCTTTGCCGCGCCGCGTCACCCCTATGCCAGGCTTCTGGCCGACAGCGCCCCGGTGGTGGGCCGGGCGCTGACAGCACCCGAGGGGCGGGAGACGGAATTGCCCGACCCGATGAATCCTCCCGAGGGATGCGCTTTCGCGGCGCGCTGTCCGGCGGCAAGCTCGCGTTGCCGCCGCGCCGTGCCAGCGCTTGAACCGGTGGGCGAGGGGGTGAGCGTCGCCTGTTTCCATCCCCTGCCCGTAGCCTAGCCCCCGCGGGCCCCCGCCGCGCCGGTGTGCGACCGCCGCTTCCCCATGCCCGGTTTGAGCGCTAGGCTCGCCCGGAGACGACCCTGGATCCGGGTGTCCCCGTCCCTTCGTCGGCCCTGCCGCGGGTGGCGCGCCGGTCCGGGTCAGCGACATGAAGGGGACAGCAATGCTCTTGAGCGAGGTTACGACACATTACGCGCGCGCCTGGTCACGGGTGTCCCCCAACTTTGTCGTCCACCTTTTCTTTGTCGCGGTCTCGTCCAGCCTTCTGGTGCCGGTGGCGGCGGGCCTGGGCGCGCTTGCCATTTCGTTTTCCGACCAGAGCGCGCTGACCGATCAGGATATTGCCCGGTTTCTGCTGACCCCGGCGGGGCTGATCGGGGCGCTGGTGGTGCTGTCGCTTGCGATTGTGGTCACTATTCTGGATGTCGCTGTCATGACGGCGATCCTGCGCAGCGGGGCGCGTCGTCCCGGGGCGGCCCTGCGCGCCGCCGTGGCCTTTGCGCTGACTGCGGTGGTGCGCCTGATCCTGTTCGCCGCGCACCTTCTGGTGCGGGTTCTGGCTCTTGTTCTGCCGTTTGTTCTGATCGCGGGCGCCGTCGCCTATGCCCTTCTGACCGAATATGACATCAACTTTTATCTCTCGACCCGGCCTCCGGCCTTTTTGCTGGCCGCCGCTCTGATCGGGCTGACGCTGATGGTGATGGCGATCCTGCTGATCCGTCAGCTCGCCGGCTGGTCGCTGGCCATGCATGCGGTTTTGTTCGACCGGCGCGCCGTTGGCGCGGCGTTCCGGTGGAGCAAGACCGAAACCCAAAGCCGGCGCGGTGCGATCTTTCTCAAGGTGGTGATTTGGCTGGCGATCCGGGCGGCTCTGGGCGCGGTGCTGGGGCTCCTGGGCGCTTTTGTCATTGCCCAGGTGGCACGCGGGGTTTCCGAGTCTCTGATCCTCGCCGCGTCTGTGCTCGCCGCGGTCTTTGTGCTGACCGCATTGGTCAACATGGTGCTCACAACGATGGGCAATGGCGCTCTGGCCGACCTTTTGAACGATGAGTTCGACCGGGCGCTGGATGGCCGCGCGCCAGCGGTTTCTCTGAGCGCGCCCGCGCCGGGCGGCCCGATGCGGCTGGCCATGATCGCCCTGCCGGTGATCGCCGTCGGTCTGGCCGGGGCCAGCCTGTTTGCGGGCGATGCGCTTCTGGAGCGGATCGGCCCGGACGGAGATGTTGTGGTCATTGGTCACCGGGGCGCTGCGGGCAGCCGGCCCGAGAACACCATGGCAGCCGTCGAAAAAGCGATCGAGGACGGGGCCGACTGGATCGAGATCGATGTTCAGGAAGCCGCCGACGGCACCGTGGTCGTGGTCCACGACAGCGATTTCATGAAGGCCGCCGGGGTCGATCTCAAGGTCTGGGACGCAAGCATGGAGGATCTGGCCGACATCGATATCGGCAGCTGGTTCGACCCGGCCTTTGCCGATCAGCGCACGCCGCGGCTGTCTGATGTGCTGACCTCCGCCAAAGACCGTGCACGCGTCATCATCGAGCTGAAATATTATGGCCATGATGAGGATCTCGAAAACCGTGTGATCGCGCTGGTCGAAGCCGCCGGCATGGAAGACCAGATTGCCACCATGTCGCTGAAATACCCGGCCGTGCAAAAGATGCTGACCCTGCGCCCGACATGGCGGACCGGTGTTCTGGCAGCCACGGCCATCGGTGACATGGCCGGGCTGGACGGGGATTTTCTGGCCGTCAATGCCTCGCAGATCTCGACCGGGCTGATCGAGCGTGCCCGGGCGGCGGACAAGGACGTCTATGCCTGGACGGTCAATGACGCGCTGTCGATGTCGCGGATGATCTCGATGGGGGTGGATGGACTGATCACCGATCAGCCGGCGCTGGCGCGTCAGGTGATCGCGGACCGGAAGGCGCTGAGCACGCAGGAGCGCTATATTCTCGCCCTCAGTGATCGGCTCGGTGTGGCGCTGGGCCCGCGCCCGTCCGGTGATGAGGTGCCATGAGCCGCGCGCTCTGCGCGCCCGCCCTGATCTGGTGGGCGTGGCTGGTCGCTGTGCCCGGCGGCGCGATGGCGCAGGAGGCGGGCTTTGGCGCGACGGTTCAAAGAACGGTGGAGGCCCCGGCGCATCGCGCCCTGCTGGCGGTGATCGATGATCCGGAAACGCAGCTTGCCCCGTTCGTGAGCGACGGCTGCAGCGGCGGGATGTCCGCGGCCTGGCGCGGGCTCTCTGATCTCTTTGCGCAGGAGGAAGATGCGGCCGGGGCCGGTGCGCCGCCCTGGGAGGATTGCTGCCGCGCGCATGACCGTCTTTACCACGATGCAGCCGGGTCAGCTGGGTCAGCCCGGGCGGCCGGGACCGACAGAACCACCGGTGCGGACCGGGACGCGGCTGTCGCTGCCAGCTATGCCGCCCGTCTGCAGGCCGACATCGCCCTGCGCGCCTGTGTCATCGACTACGGAGAGACTCATGTCGACGGCCTGTCCCAAAGCTATGAAGTCTCGCACGCGCAGATCCGCATGGCCTATCGCGCCATCGGCCAGACCATGTTCATCGCCGTGCGCTTTGGCGGCGCACCGTGCAGCGGTCTGCCCTGGCGCTGGGGGTTTGGCTATCCGCACTGCCTGCCCGGCATGGAGTGAGACCCGCAGCGACGCCGCAACCCGCCGGTCGGAGGGACGCATGCAAGATTTGCTGTTGTCGGTGCAGCGGTGTCAGAGCCCGACGACACGCAGCCTGCGCATCCGAGCGATGTGCGCTTGTCCAGTAAACTGCACAGGCGTTCCGCACCGTATAGGTGCGCCGCAGATCTGTCATAGAATTGGTGTGCATTGCAACTGATGCGAATGTTTTGAGTTGTGCACCCGGGGTGGGGCGCGGAAGTTCGCTGCAACGAATGCCAGGGTCTGCAGTGTGAGAAGTCCTGACGTAGGCGGCTTTTCAGGATTTTCGCTTCCACATCAATTAAGTCCCTATTCAGCTCCACCTCCCTATTGAGGTCCACCGCTAAAGCGTTACTCTCAAATTCTATGCATCTAAATTCCTTGATGAATTTTCATAGGCGGAGGCAAAAAATGAACAATATTATCGAAGACGTGCAAGAGCTGTTCGACCAATACCTTGACTGCTGGAACAAACGCGACCTTGAAGGAGTAGCCGCATGTTTTGACGAACCGTCGATGTTCGTACTCCCGACCGGCGCAGTATCATCGCCTGATCGACAGTCACTTGTTTCACTTCTCGAAAAGGTTTTTGCCGGACTGGAGGCTGCAGGTTTCAGTCACACGACTATTGGATCGGTCGACGCTACTCCATGTGGTGATGGGCTTGCGATTGTGGATGCCGCCGAAGTCAATAGAGTGAAAAAAGATGGTTCTCTTCTGGAAAAAATTGATGGTCATTATGTCATGCGAAATTGCGACGGCGAATGGCGTCTAATAGTGGCTGTTTCGTGTGCCAGCGGTTGGCGCACGTCTTGACCCTCCTAGCTCCAATATCGTCCTTGGACGAGTGATACTTTTTGTGTGAAGTGAATAATTGGGCTCGAACCAACCATCGTTGCAGTGGCCATCAACGACCGCTCAGGGCCGAAAGACGCATAATCCTTTTCATAGCAATAGCCTCAAAATTCCTCCGCAACGACCAATCTCCAGACCAACGGCGCGCGTTCTGCATCGCTCCGATACCATAAAGTCAACCGAAGGATGATGTTGCCGACAGGGGGCTGGTGTCAAAGCGTGCCTGCGCGAGAGTGACCTCGGGGCGTCCGGTTTGCCTCAGCGATCCAGTTCCCTGTCCAGGGCGGTGACCGGCCCGATGTGGTGCTGCCAGAGCCCGAGGGTTTCACGCGCGTCGGGGTCGCGCGATGAGCCGGCGACCGCATCGCCCACCAGGGTTGGTCGCAGACCTGCGTCAAACAGCGCAAAGCCTGCCGCCAGCACACAGGCGTCGGCCTCGATCCCGCAGACAAGCACCCGCCCGGGGCGCCAGTCGGCCAGCCGGTCCAGCACCGCCTGAGACGGCCCGTAGCCATGTTTGATGACCACATGATCGGCGCGCACGAGCGAGTCGTCGCGGCTGGGCAGCTGCCAGCCGATCTGGCGCGAATAGGGCACCTGGCTCTCGTCATGGTGAAACACGGTCGCGATCGAGGGCCAGCGGCCGGCCATCGCCCGGCAGCGATCCACCAGCCAGTCGGGCGGGTTGAAGCTGGGCTGCACGTCGATGACCAGCACGGCGCGATCGGCCAGCCAGTCGGGCGGGCTGGACTCCGCCGGTTTTGCCCCCTCTGGCACAGCACGGTCTTGCAGTGGCTCACGCATGCCGCTTTACTCTCATCATTGAAACGTCACACAACGATACAACCCGCGGTCGCGATGTCGCTCATACATCACTCAAACGGCGGCGGGCAAAACCAAGACGACACAACAGGGGATATTGTTGAGAAACGATCATATCGACACATTGACTGTCGTTAAGCGATTTATTGTTCAGAACGCAGCCACAGAGGCGACATTTTTTATAAGCGAACATAGCATTTCACCAAGTTGGCGGCAGACTCATCTGGCGCCGTCCGCGCAGGTGGCGCATCTCGCCGCTGCCTTCAACACCCAGGCACCGCATCAGGAGATTCGCCTGACCGGACAGGAGATCATCGACGGCGCCGTCGAGGCGCTTCCGCGCTCGAATTACGCGCTGTCGCTGACCTCGAAGGTCTGCATGGGCACGGCAACCTATCATTTGCCGTTGATGAACATCCACCCCGAGGTCGACACCTGCCCGCAGGACTTATTGCGCACGATCCTGGACATCCTGCCCGATCAGCGCGGCGTTCTGGTGGCCACTGGCCGGAATCATCACTTCATTGGCACGCGGTTGCTCACGACTGAGGCCTGGCCGGCGTTTTTATCGTCGTTCCTGATGCCCATCATTCTGGTCTCGCCGCGCTACATCGGACACGCGCTCAACCGTGGTGCTGCGACGCTGCGATTGTTCCCCTGCCCGCCGATGAAACCGGAATGGCCGGTGGTCGTGGCGCAGGCAAAGTGAACGACAGCAGGGTCGCTGCGGAAACGTCAGCGGCCGAAGAACAGATCAGGACCCGCAACTTCCGGCTGCTGTTTGCCTCCGGTGTCGGCTCGGCTGTTGCCAAGCGGATGATCGATCCCAAGCTGGTGCTGCCGTTTCTCTATCTGGCTCTTGGCGCGGGCTCGGCCCTGCTCGCGCTCAGTTTCGACGTCCCTGGCCTGGCACAGAACCTGTGGGCCTATGCCGCCGTGATCGGGTTGTTGTCCTTTGGTCAGGATGGCATTCACCGGCGGGCGCTATCTCTATCTTCTGCAGATGAGCGCGCCCCAGGAGCGCCCCGGCCTGATCGCGGTGACGGATGTCTCAACCGGCCTTCTGAGCATGGTGCTGGCTACGGTGATTGGGCTGTTTGCCCATATGCACGCGGCAACCAAACCGATTGTGATCCTCTTTTGTATGAATGCTGCCGCGGCGGTGCTGGTGTGGCACCTGATTGATGCCAGCGATCAGGGCGCCGTCGCCGTCACATAGGGCGCGATCATCGCCGCCAGCGGCACGCGGGCGCGCATACGGGTGGCCAGCAGGATCAGACCGCCCAGTTTGCGCTGCAGGTAAAGCACATCCATCGGCAAGGGCGGCGGCAGGTAGCCGTCCTCGATCAGCGCCATGCTTTCCGCCTGCATCCGGTCCGAAAGCGCCGTATCCGCAAAGTCATAGATTTCACCCGCGCGCAGGCTGCCAAATCCCATGTCGAGCATCCGTTCGATGCGCACGCGATGCGCCCCGGCCAGATCGGGCGCAAGAAAACCGATCCGCTCGGCGGCCGTGATCATGGCGGCCCGGTCTCCGTGCAGCCCTGCACCCAGCAGCGCGCGATAGGTTTCGATCACCGGCGGAGAGACATGGCGCGCAGCGCCGAAATCGAGCAGCACGACCCGGTCGGCTTCGGCATCATAGAGGTAGTTGGCGAAGTTGGGATCGCTCTGGATTTCGCCAAAGGAAAACAGCTCCTGCAGCGCCAGTTCGACCAGCCAGCCCGCCACGCGGTCCCGGGTGGTCTGCGAGGCCGCCTCAAGCGTCTCAATCGGCTGGCCGGCGGCGAACGACATGGTCAGGATCTGTCCGGTCGACCAGTCCGCGTGATACGCTGGCACATGAAACTGGCGCGCCGTGCGCAGACGCTGGCCAAAGGCAGAGAGCCGGTCACCCTCGCGCAAATAATCGGTTTCTTCACGCAATTGCCGTTTTGCCTCGGCCAGATAGGGCGTCACATCAAAACCGCGCGGCAGCAGGCGGGAGGCCCGCAGGAGCGCACCCAGATTGGCGACATCGCTGTCGATGCTGCGCGCAACGCCGGGGTATTGCACCTTCACCGCGACCTGTCGGCCGTCTTTCAACTCGGCCCGGTGAACCTGCCCGATCGAGGCGGCGGCAATCGGGCGCACATCGAAGCGGCGGAACCCGCGCCGCCAGTCGGCACCCCAATTGGCGATCAGAACCTGCTGCAATTGCTTGGGCGGCATGAAATGCGCATCTGCGCGCAGCCGCGACAGGATCTCGGTCAGCTCCGTGGGCAGAACGTCGCCGGTGTCCATCGACAACAGCTGGCCCAGCTTCATCGCCGCGCCGCGCATCTGCGCCAATTGATGGGTCAGCCGTTGTACATTGGCCGGTGTCAGCATCAGCGACCGCAGATCCGGACGTTCGCCCTTCACCAGGCCCCGTGCCCCGTTGAAGGCCACCGCCCCCGCCACCTGGGTGGCAAAGCCGCCCATCCGCGCCAGGCGCGAGACGCGGCCGGCGGGCACCGGGATCGGTCTGGCAAGGGATGAGGTGTTGGACATCACGAACTCCTTTATCGCAGAGCTATGTCCCGGTCCGCCCGCGTCAACGGCGCGCGTGGTGGTGGCGAGATGACGCGGCAGCGGTCCAGTGCCGCCCTTGATGCGTATCTCCTTCACTCAAGCGGGGGAGCACACATGCGCAAGAACCAGAGTTCACCGCCTGACGGCGCCCCCACCGGTGCCGCGGGCGAGCCCGGATTGCTGGCCCTTGTGCCCCAAGGCCCCGTGGGTGACCGGATGCGCGGCTGGATATGTGGCGCGGAAAGCGACCCGCAGGCCGCCGGGATCCCGCTGAATGACTGGCGGCCAGTCTGGGATCTTGAGATCCGGCCACATGCCGCCGCCGGCGTCTTCCAGGTCAGGCGCCGGAGCCCGGACATCCTGCAACGCACCGGGGTGCTGTGATGCGCGCCCTGCCCGGAGGGATCCGGCGCGCGTTGCATGATCCGCGTGTCGCGGGTCTGGCGCGGCTGGTCCGGAATGCGCTGAGCCCGCCGCCCGGGCTGGGCCGCATCTGCGCCGCGCTGGGGGCCGGAGTGATCTGCCACGCGGTCTTTGCCGTGGCGGTTCTGGCGATGATCTGGGCGATGTTTTTTGGCATGAGCCGAAGCCTGGGGATTGTGCCCTGGCCCTGGGCGGGTCTGGCCAACGCGGCGCTGCTCGCGCAATTTCCGCTGGTCCACTCCGCGCTGCTCTCCCCGCGTGGCACGCGGCTGGTGGCGCGGCTTGTCCCCGGCCCGCACGGGCGGACCCTGGCGACGACGACCTACGCGCTGATCGCATCGCTTCAGCTGCTGGCGCTGTTTACCTTGTGGACACCGTCCGGCGTGATCTGGTGGCAGGCCGAGGGCGCGGTGTTCTGGGTGATCTGTGCCGCCTATGCGGGCGCCTGGCTCTTGCTGGTGAAGGCCAGCTTTGACGCCGGTGCCGAAGTCCAATCGGGCGCGCTCGGCTGGATGTCGATGCTGGCCGCCCGGGCGCCGGTCTTTCCCGATATGCCAACGCTCGGGTTGTTCAGACGGATCCGTCAGCCGATCTACGTGGCCTTTGCGCTGACCTTGTGGACGGTGCCGGTGTGGACGCCGGATCAACTGGCACTGGCGCTCAGCTATACCGCCTACTGCCTGTGCGCGCCCCGCCTGAAAGAGGCCCGATTTGCCACGCGCTACGGGTTGCGTTTTGAACGCTATCGCGCCCGGGTGCCCTACATCGTGCCGCGCTGGCGGACCTCGGCCCCTGACATGGGCCAGCCAGTGTCGCCACCGCATTCACCGCTGCAGGCCTCGCCGCCACAGGTGCCGCCCGGCCGATCCGACCGGGCCTAGAACAGCGCCTTGAAGGCCGCGACCACCTCGTCGTCCGTCATCTCGCGCAGTCGCGTCGCAAGGATCCAGTGGTGCCCAAAGGGATCGCGAAGCCGACCGGACCGGTCGCCATAGAACTGATCGGCCAGCGGATAGATCTGCTCGGCCCCTTCCACCAGGGCCTTGGCAAAGACCGCGTCCACATCCGCAACATGGAGGTCAAGCACCACGCTTGTTCCCTCCAGATGGGCCGGGCTCAGCGACCCGATACCGGCGTTTTCGTCGGCCAGCATCAGGGTCGACCCCTCGATCTGGATTTCGGCATTCATGCAGGTGCCGTCGGGCGCCACCAGACGCGTCCGCGTTTCGGTCGCGTCAAACACGGTCTCATACCAGGCGATGGCATCGCCGGTGTTGGTGACTTGCAGATAGGGGATGATGCCGCGCATGGGGAACACTCCGCACTCGTTGGGACAATAGCTCAGGCCGGGTCTGACCGCTTTACCAGATTCGTCCACCGCGCGCATCCATCCCGCCTTTGCGCGCTGCAAAAGGCAGCCTATGGTTGAAAAGCATTCAATGATCGTCTTTAGGAGTGTCTCCGATGCTGCGCGCGTTTTCTCCATTCTTCCCATCAACATCGTCAACACCGTCCACCCCGTCCCGTCTGAAAGCCCGTGTGACCGCCGGTGCCACAGCGCTTTTGATTGCCGCCGGGTCGCCCGCACTGGCCGACACATTCCGCGATGTCACTGGCACCTGGGAGGGCACCTACAAGGCGGCCTTTTCCAAGTCCCACCCCCGCTACCCTGACCAGATGCTCGACACCGAGGTCGAACTGGAGATCTACCGTCAGGAAGAAAACCTGATCTGGGTCGAAAAGCGCTGGCGTCGTGGGACATCGGAATGGGTTGTCGAATACGGGACCGGCAGCTTTAACCTCGATGAGCGTGACGAACTGGTCATCGTCGAGGAATCGCCACCGCCGCAGGATTGGATCAACACGGGGTTCCTGATCGGCGAATATGACGACGGGGAACTGCACCTGGTGTACGCCGGTCCGGGCGACGGCGTCAGCTACGCGGTCTCGCTGAAACGCAAACGCTAGACCCGGATCTCACAAGAGGCCCCTGGATATCCGGCGCATCAGCGTTTTACTGACGTATGGTTAACGTATCGTTGACAGGTCTGTGACGCCGGAGTGCTAGAGCTGTGAGTACGGGACGTGCGGGGCTGCGCCTCCTCCCCTTTTCTCCCCATGACGGCCTTTGCGCCGCGCGCAGACCCCGCACGTTCCGGCCCCGATCCATGCAAACGGACAGGTACCCCGACACGGGCCACCCGCGCCGCAAGAGACGCGGGTTCGGCGTCCCGACCCGACCCAGCCTAAGCCTCGGCCGCCGCCTCAGCTTCGGTGGGTTCAATGTAGAGGCGCTGCATATCCACAAAGAGCCCGGTAGACAGCTGAGCGCCAAGCTCTTGCCAGGCGCTGTCCCCAGCCACCGCGTCATAGGACTCGCGGGGCAGATCAAAGGTCTCAAGCTCGGCCCCGCCCGCCGTTTCGACCCAGGCAAAGCGCAGCACGTCCTCGATCACGCTGATCAGCCGCAGTTCCACGCCCGGCGCAAAGGGATTGTCCTGGCGGAACCGCAGCACGGCCAGTTTCAGCTCCTCAAGCACGACATCGTCCAGACCCGCCTGTTCGATCACGATCTTCTCGCGAAACCCCGGCCAGCCAAAGGTCAGGCGCGGGTCCAGACTGTCGCCAAGGGCGCGGGCCGCACCGGGGGCGTTTGCGCCAAAGGACGTCGAAAAAGCCTCCGCCGCCGCCGCCTCCTCAGGCCCCCACTCGGGCAACTGAAAGCAAGGCTTCGCCAAAATCCAGGTCCCGCGCGCCATGTCGAGATAGTTCAGATCCGGTTCGAGCCGAAAATCAGAGCCGCAGGACGCGCAGGTCACGGTCATGAACTCCTCGCCCAGGATCTCAATGCGAAGGTCCGGTCGCCGGTCGGCGTTGACGCTGAAAAAGGCGTCGAAAGTGGCTTCGGTCCCACAGTTGGGACAGGCTTGCGTCGTTTGAGTAAAGAGCGACATCCGGTGGTCCTTCCCCTGCCCTGCTTACAGGGCTTTCAGCCAGCTCATCGCCGGATGATTGTTTTTCAGCTTTTTTGAATAGAAGGCGGCGTACAGCTCGGAAAACCACTCGCCCGGGGCGCGGAACTGATACCCTGTGATCCCTTTTTTGCGGGCCGAAAGGTCATAGGACACCCAGTGCTTGTCGTAGGCTTCGTGCAGAACGCGGACCGTACCGTCAATGTTCAGCGCATGCTGCTGCGAGGCCGAGCCACTTTCCCACATCTCCGATTTTTCGCGCGTCGCCTTGTGCCAGGCATCAAATTTTGATTTCCGGCTGGTCCATTCCAACTTGGCCTGATCTTCGCCCATGCTGTCGATCAGCCTCTGGGGCACATCCGGGATCGCACCGGATTTTCCGTTCACAATCGTCGTCTCGACATAGACATGGTCGAAATCAAAGGCCTTTGAGGCCGCATCGGCCACCGGTTTAAGGTTGCCTTTGCCGTAATCTTCCCAGCCGCCGAAGGCCGCGTTCTTGCCATTCTTGCTCATAAAGCCTTTCTGATCGTCGACGGCATGCCCGATCTCGTGCAACATCGTCCAGGTGCCGTAGTTCGGCGTCGGGGCCTCATTTTCCGGGACCGCCTGGGCATCGTCGTCGATCTCCAGCAATTCCTTGCGATTGTTAAGCTCGGTGCCGCTGGACTTTGCAACCCCGTAGCAGATCATCCGGATGCGCGCCGTCCCGCCGTGGTAGTCCGAAGCAGCGCTCGTCTCGATCTGCTGGAGCTGTTTCAAACTGTCGTTCAGCCGCGTGTCTTTTTCCGGAACTTTGGCCATCACATTGTAAAACATCAGTAAATTCGGTGCTTTTTTCTTTGACAGATCCCGCTCGGTGCGTTTGTTCTTTGCCTTTTTGTCCTTGTCCAGTCCCTTGAAGACGGACACATCCATATCGAACCGGGCCGCCATCAGGGCCACCATCATATCCTGGCGGACGTCTTTCGGATTCAGGCTGGCGATGATCGCGTCCATCGTCTCGCGCCCACCGTCCTGCGCAGCAATGGCCTTTAATTCGTCCTCACCCGGAACGTCTTTGGCCCGGATCCTCTCAGCCAGCAGCGCTGCGTCTGCCATGGCGCGAGACTTGGCAAGCTCGGCCAGGGCGGTGGTGTGATCATTCAGTGCTGCCGCGTTTTCCGCAGCCCGCAAGTGCTTGGGCATATCCGGACCGTGCAGATCTGCGCCCGGCCGCGCCACCCGCTGGGCTGCCGTGATCTTTTGGGCCACTTCGGCCCGCTGTGTCTGGAAATCCACCTCGGCGTCCGCCAGGGCGACCGCTTGGTCAAGCGCCAGCTCCGCCGCGTCGAGATCCGCCGCAGCATGCGCATCACCTGTGTCAAATTTCCCTTTGGCCGCCAACAGGTGCTTCAGCACGTTGCTCAGCTGGGTTGCGATATACGCAGCTTGCGCATGGGAGTCCTTTACCTGATCCAATCGAGTATCGAGCGCGCCATGTCGCGCTTTCAGCGGCCCCAGGATTTCCGCCTGTTGCCAGCCATCGGCGATCTCCTTGATGGCCGCCGCCAGATCATCAGCGGCTGAGTTGCCTTCCTGGATCGCGCTCTCCGCTCGGCCGATCGCCAGTTGCGCACCCTGGATCTTGGCAAGCACCAGGTCCTGGGCGTCATGCGCCTGCAAAAGCTCGAAGAGCCGTTTTGCCTCTTCAAGCTCTGTCGCCGCATCGCCGGTTCCGGCAGATTTGGCGAGCGTGGCGAAAGCAGCCGCCCGACCGGCCTTGGCTTCGGCCTCTTGGCAGAGTGTGTCCACACTCTCAAGCTGGGCCATCGCCGCCGGGAATTCGACCGGATTTGCCGTTTTGTCGAGCGCATGCGCGGCGTCGTCATCGGCCAGCTTGTCGGCGTGCAGGCGCCCCGCGTCGATTTTTGCGATATCGGCAGACATAAGCGCCGCGCCTGCCATCGCCTTCAGCGTTGTGATCCGCCTGTCGAGCGTCGCGGATTCCGTCTCATAGGCCGCGTCTGTTGCGATGATGCGCTGCAGGCAATAAGCCTTCCCACTGAGCTCGTCGATTTTGGTGGCACCACCAATCGGATCGCCCCCGGAAATCTGCAGGAGCGCCTGATCGTATTCAGTCTGCACCTTGGGTTTCAGCGCAGCGATTCGAGGCCGGTCCGTTGCCACCTGGCTCATGGGCGTCGTAAAACTCCGCTTCTTGTTGTCCAGTTGCGACGTGTAAGTCAGGATATCGCTGGGTTCTTTGTTTTTTGCTTGGGCCAGCGCCAGCGCCTCCATGACGATGACGCGAGGCGATCCGTCTTTCATCAACTGCCGCGCATGCTCCACAGCCGCTTGCACTGCAGGAATATGCGACGCAAGCTCGGTGCCGCCATAAGCCTTGATGTCCTTTTCTAGCAAACCAAGCGAGCCGTACTCGCCTTCAAACCCCCCATAGGCCTCCGTCAGTTTGTCATGTTTCGCCTTCAGCCGCGGCTTGGCGGCAACAATAACGTCGTGCGCCGTGCGCAGGGCTTCGAGCTTTGGCAGCCTGCCATCCATGGCCGAATTGATCTCTGCCAGACGCGCCTCCAGGGCCGGCAATTCACCGCCCGCTCCATGATACTTGCGGATCTCGACCATCGCCTCATCAGCTGCCTTCTCGCGTTCGCCGGCAAAGCTTGTGGCGGCCAGTGACGCGTCCTGCATGATCTGCGTCAGCTCGATCCTTGCCGTGTCATACTGAGTCTGTTGGCCATCCCCGCGAAATGTTTTGTCGGCGGCTTTTACGCGGCTTTGAAAGGTCTTGCGCCCGAGATCCTTGGGCAGGTTCTCGATGTACTCGAGCACCAGGGCCTTGCTACCATCCCAGGCTTTGACCTCGTTGGCCATGTGGTTGAGCGCTGCGTCGGACATCGGTCCGTGCGCCTTCACTTCTGCCAGAACATAGCGCTTGATGAACGACTTCTGCTTGTCCGTCAAAGCGTCGTAGCTCATGGGTGGTCTCCTCTGACTTCAGGCACATGTGAAACGCAAAGACGCGATCTGTCCAGTTGCAACATGGGCGCAGGCGACCTGCTATGCGTTGACCCATCAGCCACAAACCGTGAAGCGCCGGGGAAAGACGCGCGCAGCGCGACGGTCGAAGTATTCTGATTGGATCGGTTGAGGGTGCTTTGGAAGCGCTGGACCAGGCGGCTGCGCAAGGCTGGCGGATGACCTGGATCTCACCTGGAACACTTGCAGGGTTTTGAGGGTTCGGATCGTCCCGACCTCGCGCTTGGTCGTTTTTTTGATTGCAATGACCGAAAGCTCGGTCGACGGCTGCGCCGTGGTTTCCGGGACGCATGATTGCTCTCGATCCGATTGTTGCGCCCCTGTCAGCCGATATGGCGGATGCCGTCAAAATGCGGATCCTTTGAGCGATTGATTTCGCCCGACCGCGTCGCAACGCTTGCGCGGGGTCGGTCACGATAGTCTCCGGATGGCGCATCCGTCGAAGGTGGCACGCTTGCGCATATCGCGGGTGGCGTCGGCTCCGATTTGACGGGCGAGCTTTTAGGCTCATTTTGTCGCCCTGGCGAGAATAGACGCGGACCCGGGTGCACCAGTTCACTGGTGCGAGAGCAGGGGTGGGATCGACCCCGCAGGTGTGCGGCAGGTCTCTCAGATCCGGGCAAGGGCGGCGCCGTCCGGCGGATCGGATGTTTCCGATAGGCGGCGCCCGGTGGCCAAATCTGACGGGTGATCTGCACACATCAGACCATTTTTCGGTTGTGGCCGCGCTGGCAGACGCCTATTTCGGTTCGCGGGACACCCCTCCCCAACGAGGGGCGTTTATCTGGAAGGGTAACGGATATGAGCAATGACCAACCGGCGACGCGGCCGGCGAACCCGCGTTTTTCTTCTGGCCCCTGTGCCAAACCCCCGACATTTGATCTGACCAAACTGGCAGGCGCGCCGCTGGGGCGCTCGCACCGTTCGGCGGAAGGCAAGGCCAAGCTGAAAGCGGCCATCGACCGGACCCGCGCGATTTTGCGCGTGCCGGAAGGCTACAGGATCGGGATCGTTCCGGCATCGGACACCGGCGCCTTTGAAATGGCGATGTGGAATCTGCTGGGCGAACGCCCTGTCGAGATGTTGGCCTGGGAGAGCTTTGGCGCCGGCTGGGTGAGCGATGTGATCAAGCAATTGCAGATCGAGGCCGAGGTGAAGACCGCCGATTACGGAGCGATCGTGGATCTCGCCTCGGTGGATTTCGACAAGGATGTCTGTTTCACCTGGAACGGCACGACCTCTGGCGTGCGGGTTGCAAGCGGCGATCTGATCCCGGCAGACCGGGCGGGATTGACCCTGTGTGACGCGACCTCGGCGGCCTTTGCGATGGATCTGCCCTGGGACAAGCTGGATGTGACGACTTACTCCTGGCAGAAAGTCCTTGGCGGAGAGGCGGCGCACGGCATGCTGATCCTGTCGCCCCGCGCCGTCGCGCGGCTGGAAAGTTATACGCCGGCCTGGCCGTTGCCGAAGATTTTCCGGCTGACGAAAGGGGGCGCGCTGATTGAGGGCGTCTTCAAGGGCGAGACGATCAACACACCCTCGATGCTTTGCGTCGAAGACTACCTGCAGGCCCTGGATTGGGCCGAAAGCGTGGGCGGGTTGAGCGGCTTGATTGCGCGGGCAGAGGCCAACACGCAGGCCGTGGCGGATTTTGTCATGGCGCATGAGTGGATCGACTTTCTGGCCGAAGATCCTGCGACGCGGTCGACCACGTCGGTCTGTCTGAAATTCACGGACCCGCGCATCTCCGATGGTGCGGCGTTTGCGAAATCGGTTGCCAAACGACTGGCCGAAGCTGGCGTGGCGCTGGATATCGGTGCCTACCGGGATGCGCCTCCGGGCTTGCGGATCTGGTGTGGCTCGACGGTGGAGACCACGGATGTCGCGGCTCTGCTGCCCTGGATCGCCTGGGCTTTTGACAGCGAAATCGCAGCCCAGCCCCAGGCCGCCTGAGCAAAACGGCGGGGTAAACCCCCCCCGACACACACAGCGCCCGTGTAGGGCGGGGGTTACCCCGCCTCGTCTCTCTCTTTCAAAGGACCAGACACATGGCCCCCAAAGTTCTCGTCTCGGACAAACTCTCCGAAACCGCTGTTCAGATCTTCCGCGACCGTGGCATTGACGTCGATTTCCAGCCCGATCTTGGCAAGGACAAAGACAAGCTCGCCGAAATCATTGGCCAGTATGACGGCCTTGCCATTCGCTCCGCCACCAAAGCGACCGAAAAGATCCTCATGGCGGCAGACAACCTGAAGGTCATCGGCCGGGCCGGGATCGGCACGGACAACATTGACAAGGTCGCGGCCTCGAAAAAGGGCGTGATCGTGATGAACACGCCTTTCGGCAACACCATCACCACCGCTGAACATTCCATTGCGATGATGTTTGCCGTGGCCCGGCAGATCCCCGAGGCCTCGGCCTCCACCCATGCCGGCAAATGGGAGAAATCCAAGTTCATGGGGGTCGAGCTGACCAACAAGACGCTCGGCGTGATTGGCGCCGGCAACATCGGCTCGATCGTCTGCAACCGGGCCCGTGGTCTGCAGATGAAGGTCATCGCCTTCGACCCCTTTCTGAGCGACGAGAAGGCCACCAAGATGGGTGTCGAAAAGGTCGAGCTTGACGCACTGCTGGCGCGTGCGGATTTCATTTCGCTCCACGTCCCGCTCACGGACCAGACACGCAACATCCTCTCCAGGGACAACCTGGAAAAGACCAAACCCGGCGTGCGGATCATCAATTGCGCCCGCGGCGGCCTCGTGGACGAGGTCGCCCTGGCCGAGATGCTGCAGTCCGGTCATATCGCCGGCGCGGCCTTTGACGTGTTTTCCCAGGAACCGGCCAAGGAAAACCCGCTCTTCAACCTGCCCAATGTGGTGTGCACGCCTCATCTTGGCGCTGCGACCACGGAGGCGCAGGAAAACGTCGCGCTGCAGGTCGCTGAACAGATGTCGAACTATCTGCTGACCGGTGCCGTCGAAAACGCGCTGAACATGCCCTCCGTCACCGCCGAAGAGGC
>JBCDEC010000044.1:0-23804 GCA_039179965.1 Pseudomonadota bacterium | reverse complement strand
TCTGGACAAGGCCGGCGGGGTGGGGAATGCGGCGGAATGATCAGCAAGAACAAAACCTATGACGAGTTGAACCCGGGCGATAGCGCAACGCTGCGCCGGATCGCGCGCGAGGATGACTTTCTGATCTTTGCCACGGCTTCGGGCAATCATAACCCCGTCCATATCGCGGCCTATGACGGGGATGGCGATGGGCATCCGGAGTCGATCGCGCCATCGCTTTGGGTCGGGTCACTTATCTCGGCGGTCCTGGGAAACCTGCTGCCGGGGCCGGGGACTTTTTACCGAAGCCAGAATTTCACCTTTCATGGGCATGTCGAAGCCGGGGATGAGCTGGAAATCTCGGTACAGGTGCTTGAAAAACTGCCGGATCAGAACGTTCGTCTGTCTACGCAGGTGACGCGCGCTGCCGATGGTATCGATGTGGTCACCGGCGAGGCTGTTGTCCGCGCGCCGACAGAAAGCCTGAGTTTTGATGCGCTGGAAATCCCCGGTCTGATCGTGCAACGCCACAAGCATTTTGAGAAACTTCTCGAACGCGTTGGCGGCCTAGAGCCGCTGGTGACGGCGGTCGTTGCGCCCGAAGAACCCAAATCACTTGGCGGCGCGCTGCTGGCCGCTGAGCACCAGGTGATCACACCCATTCTCGTGGGCGGTGCAAACAAGATCGCGCAGGCTGCCCGTGCGCTCGAGCGCAGTCTCGACGGTATCGAGATCATTGATTGTCCGGATCATGTGAAAGCCGCCCATGCGGCGGTTGATTTGGTTTCCCAGGGTCGCGCCGGGGCGCTGATGAAAGGTCATCTGCATACCGATGACCTTCTGCATGCCGCATTGCGCAAAACCGACGGGTTGCGCACAGGCCGCCGTTTCACACATGTCTTCGTCATGGATGTGCCGGGTCTGTCCCATCCGTTGCTGGTCAGCGATGCCGCTGTCAACATTCAACCGGATCTGAAAACCAAAGTCGACATCGTTCAGAATGCGATCGACGTGGCGATCTCGATTGGCATTGACGAACCGAAGGTGGGCGTTCTCTCGGCGGTGGAGACCGTCAATCCGGATATGCCCTCATCGATGGACGCAGCGCTTTTGTCGAAGATGGCGGAACGCGGACAGATCAAGGGCGGACTGGTCGACGGGCCGCTCGCCATGGACAATGCGATGGATCTGGGCGCGGCGCGCACCAAAGGCATCCGGTCCGCTGTCGCGGGTCTGGCCGAAGTGCTGATTGTCCCGAATATCGACGCCGGCAACATGCTGGCCAAGCAACTTGCGGTGGTCTCGCATGCAGAGGGTGCCGGGCTCGTTCTCGGGGCTTCGGTTCCGATCATCCTGAATTCGCGCGCCGATGACGATATGGCCCGTCTTGCCTCTTGCGCCGTGGCCGTTCTGCATTACACACGCACGACCGAGCCCGCGCGACTGAACAAGGCTGCTGAGTAGCACTCGTGACATCCCTGATCCTGACTCTCAATGCCGGGTCGTCTTCTTTGAAGACTGCGCTCTACAGGGCGGACTCGGCCGGGCCGGCTCTGATGAGCGGGCAAATCGACCGGATCGGAACAGCACCGCATCTCAAGGCGCGCTGGGCGAACGGAACCCTGGCGGAACATGCTCTTGAAGATGCGCATGCCGGGCATGCCGGAGCGATGCGCGCGGTTCTGGCGTTGGTTCAGGATGGCGCGCCCGGGGCGCGGATCGACGCCGTTTGCCACCGCATTGTCCATGGTGGTCCCGACCGGACCGACAGCGCCGTTTTGGACGCGGCGCTGATGGTCGATCTGGCTCGGTTTGCCCCTTATGCGCCGTTGCATCAGCCACATAACCTCGCCGGCGTCAAAGGCGCGATGGAGGCTTTTCCCGAGGCGCTGCAGGTCGCCTGTTTTGACACCGCCTTTCATCGTGGCCATCCCTGGGTCCACGACACGTTTGCGCTGCCGCGCGCCTACTACGACAAAGGCGTGCGGCGCTATGGCTTTCACGGGTTGAGCTACGACTACATCTCGTCAAAACTGGCCACGGATTACCCGGATCTTGCCAATGGTCGGGTCGTCGTCGCGCATCTGGGCAATGGCGCCTCAATGTGCGGTTTGAAGGACGGAAAGTCCGTCGCCAGTACGATGGGGTTTTCGGCCGTGGATGGCCTGCCGATGGGCACCCGGACGGGCCAGTTGGATCCCGGGGTCCTGCTTTACCTGATGACTGAGGAAGGTATGGGTGCCGATGCCATCACGGACCTGATTTACAAACGTTCAGGTCTTCTGGGACTCTCTGGCCTGTCCAATGACATGCGCACGCTGACGGCCTCCGAAGAGCCTGCTGCCAAAGAGGCCATAGCTTATTTTGTCTCCCGCATTCGCCGGGAACTGGGTGCTCTGGCTGCTGCACTGGAAGGGTTGGATGCGCTGGTTTTCACGGGCGGCATCGGTGAGCATTCCGCCGAGATCCGCGCAGAGGTCTGCGCGGGGATGGCCTGGATTGGCATATCAACCGATCCCGATGCCAACGCGCGGCATGGGCCGGATATCACCGGCCCAGGCGGGGCTGTACGCGTCCTGGTTCTGAATACGGATGAGGAAAGCGTACTGGCCCGGGAGGCCCGTCAACATCTTAAAGGCGCAGGGCGGGCGTAACGCCCGATCTTGTTTCGCCCTGGCCCGGGTGGTCGGCGGTCAGGTTGCGCCGTGTCCGCCCGCTGGTTGGATGCTGGCAGGCAGCGACACCCAGAGAGTCTCTACAAAGTCGGGTTCGTCGGCCTCCTCGTCGGGCTTGATCGCAATGATCGGCGCGGAGTCGACCCAATCCGTGATGTTCAGCGTGACCGAGACGCCGTCCAGGTCCGCGCCATCGCTGGTCAGCGAGGTATCGGCAAGGCCCTGCACCAGATCCATGAGCGAGATGCCGACGTAGGCCGTATCGCCGTTCTTGGTGACGTCCGATGCGCCAAACTCTGCAAGCTCACGTGCTGTGAGATCAAATGTGGGCCCGTCTGTGTCTGCCGGCGCTCCGACGGAAATCGTCAGTGAGACCGGCCCAGAAAAGCCAGGCGCGGTGTCGGATGCGAAGGCGCTGGTTGCTACAATAGCCGAGAGCGCGACGGGAAGCCCGATAGAAAGCGTGCGATGAAATGACATCACCTTAAGTCCTCCAATACTTTGAAAAATGGTGGCCGGTTAAGGCCTTAGGCGTCGGGAGTAGTCTTGGACGCCTGTGCAATCAACAAAAGCACTCCCCGTCCGGTTTTCAAGATCTTGCCCCCGCTTGATTGGTAAATGGATTGTGTGGTGGTCATGGGACGCTGGTCTGGCGGCAGCTCTGCGCATGACGGTGAGGTCATCTTGATTGACGTACCTCAAAAATCCCGTCACGCTCTCACGCGGAGGAGAGCGGCCGCGCAGATTGGCCGTCAATACCTGATGCGGGGAGGGCGCATGACACACTTTATCAACGCACGTACGGAACTGGTAACAGATGCCATTGATGGCACCTTGCGGACCGCTGGCGGTCGGCTCGCCCGGCTGGACGGGTATCCGCACATTAAAGTCGTGGTGCGCACTGACTGGGACAAATCCAAGGTGGCTCTGGTCTCGGGGGGTGGCTCGGGTCATGAACCCGCGCATGCTGGTTTTGTCGGAGCGGGCATGCTGACCGCGGCGGTCTGTGGCGAGGTCTTTGCCTCGCCTTCGGTTGATGCGGTATTGGCGGGCATCCTCGCCGTAACAGGCGCGGCGGGCTGCCTGCTGATCGTGAAGAATTACACGGGGGATCGGTTGAATTTCGGTCTGGCGGCCGAGCGTGCCCGGGCGCAGGGTTTGAAGGTGGCCATGGTGGTGGTTGATGACGACGTGGCCTTGCCGGACCTGCCGCAGGCGCGGGGCGTTGCAGGCACGCTTTTTGTTCACAAGATCGCCGGAGCTTTGGCAGAAGACGGGGCTGATCTGGCCCGTGTCGAAGCCGCCGCGCGGAAGGTGATCGCAGGTGTGGTCTCCATCGGGATGTCTTTGGACACCTGCACTGTGCCCGGCTCCCCCAAAGAAGCCCGGATACCGGACGGCAAGGCGGAACTGGGGCTCGGGATTCACGGCGAACCGGGCATCGAACAGGTGGACTTCTCTTCGGCAAAAGACGCGATGCGCCAGGTGGTCGACCGACTGGCCGCCAATCTGGGCGCCGGGCCGCATGTGGCGCTCCTGAACAATCTGGGCGGCGTCACGCCTTTGGAAATGGCGGTCCTGGCGGACGAGTTGCTGCAGGCACCCATAGCCGGTCAGATCAAGTGGATCGTTGGACCGGCCCCCATGATGACCTCGCTGGACATGCAGGGATTTTCGGTGTCCCTGTTGCCGGTTGACCCGGCCGAAGAGGTGGCCTTGACGGTCCCGGAGGCACCCTGGGCCTGGCCGGGATGCCAAAGCGTGGCAGGAGTCGAGATACATCCGCTGCCCGGCGGACTCGCACCTGCGCGGCCAGCCCCGTCAGAACATGCGGAAAGGCGCGCGCTCGTCGCAAGCGCCTGCCAGCGGCTGATCGCGGCGGAGGCCGACTTGAATGCGCTCGATGCCAAATCGGGCGATGGAGATACCGGTACGACCCTGGCGACCGCCGCTCGAGCGCTTGAGGCAACCTTGGACGATATGCCATTGGCCGATCTGACCGGGCTTTATCGCGGCATCGGCATCGAACTCAGCCAGACGATGGGCGGCTCTTCCGGCGTTTTGCTGGCCATCTTCTTTGCCGCGGCGGGCGACGCTTCGGCCAGTGGACGAGATCCGATCGCGGCTCTGGTGGCGGGGCTGGACCGTGTCATGCAAGTCGGCGGGGCCGCACCGGGCGATCGCACCATGGTTGATGCTCTGGCCCCGGCGCTCGAGGCGCTGCCCCAAGGTTTGCATACCGCTGCCCAGGCTGCACGTCAGGGCGCAAACCGTACCGCGCATATCACGCGCGCAAAAGCCGGACGCGCCGCCTATGTCGGGGCAGACAGCCTCGCAGGGCACAAGGATCCCGGCGCCGAGGCTGTCGCGTGTTTGTTTGAGCACCTGGCAAGGTGAAGTCAGCGCGTCTGGCCAGTTCAGGATGGGGTATTTGAGAAAAGAAAGAAGCAAAAGGGCGACGCTTCAAAGGCCTTCGTCGTACCCGTTGATCAATGTCGCAAGCCCGGTATTGCGCCCCGACGCCCCTGCTTCTTTCTTTTTCAAAATACCCAAACGCAACGGCGTCGTAGGCCGCGCGATTTGAAAGCCGGGTTCTGCAAGACCCCGGACCATCGTTTCCATGGCTGAGCCCGGGTTTTTTCTTGGAATCCCCGTACAGGTGTCCCGCTGCTGTCCAAACGTCAGGCTGAGGCAGCGCTATGCGGCACGTTGTTGCTTTCTGTAGCGTGCGTAATTGTGTGCGCCCAAGAGGCCAAAGTCAGCGGTGCGCAGCAAGTAGAGGTTCATAGCCTGACGCAGCTTGGTGAAACGCCCGCCCTGAGCGAAAGCCGTCGCAAAGTCTTTGTCAAACAGCCATGGATTCTTGGTGGCCACACCGCCCACCAGAAAGACACTGTCTGCGCCAAAGCTTATCCCGATGTCGCCTGACAGGCGGGCGAGGTGGGTTTTGAAGAAACCGGCGACCCGCTGGGCCACCGCTGTTTGCTGGGTGCGCGCCTGGCTCAGCACGTCACGCGCGGAAAGCTGCGGGCCGCTTTCCCCCATCACCTCCTGCACCGCGCGGTAGAGGATCGGCAGGCCTGTTCCACTCAGCATGGCCTCGGCTTCGCAGGTCAGCCCCGACCCGAAGAAGGTTTCGGGCCAGAGCCGGCGAAAAGCCTCGAAAATCTCTATCTCATCGGGTGTGTGCGGCGCCAATGAAACGTGACCGCCTTCGCCGGGCAGCGCGATTTGGGTACCATGGTGGGGGATCAGAGCGCCGACGCCCAGGCCCGTTCCCGGACCAACGACCACATGGGTGCCGGGCAGGCTGGGCGCCGGTGCACCTTGCAGGCACATCAGATCCTCTGCAGACACGCGGGCCGTGGCCCAGGCGGCCGCGGCAAAATCATTGATGACCCAGGCCTCCGCCGCTCCGGTGGAGCGGCGCAGATCCGTGCCGCAGACCAGCTTGGCGGCGTTGGTCAATTGCACCTGGTTGTTTGATACCGGGCCCGCTGCCGCCGCGACGACAAGCTCAGGGGCCGTTCCTTGCGTGGCGGCGAAGGCGCCGAAGATGTCCGCCAGATCTTCAGGCCCGTTGGTCTCGTGTTGCTCCGAGGCCCGAACGTGGTTGCCATCAAACGCGCGCAGTCGGAGGTTGGTGCCGCCGATATCCGCACAAAGTAGCCAGGTCATGGGTTGGGTCCGTCTTAGCTCAGCGCCTGTTGCAGCGCGTAATACGAGGCTTTGGGCGTGCGCGCCAGTGTGTTGAAGTCCACATGCACCAACCCGAAGCGTTTCTCATAACCCAGCGCCCATTCATAATTGTCCAGAAGCGACCATATGAAATAGCCCTTGACCGGCACGCCTTCGTCCAGCACCTGCCGGACCTGCGCCAGATGGCTGTCCAGGTAATCTGTCCGGGCTGTGTCATGAACCACGCCGTTTTGGAGCACATCCGGGTTGGCCATGCCATTCTCGGTGACAAACAGCGGCAGATCCTTGGTGTATTCCTCTGCCGTTCGGGTCAGGAAATGGGCAAGGCCCTGGGGGTAGATTTCCCAATCCATCTGGGTTTTCGGCAACGGCCCCTCGACCTCACGCAAGCTTGGCCAGGGTGAGGGGTCGGGAGCGATCACCTTGCGGGTATAATAGTTTACTCCACACCAATCGAGCGGTTCCCCAATCGTGGCGAAATCGTCTTCCCAGCCATTGGGCATGTGAGGGGCAAACCCTTCCATGACGATGTCGGGGTAGCATTTGTGAAACACGCCGGAGAGGAAGAAGCGGTTGTAGTAGCCATCATAAAGCGCGGCCGCCCGTTGCGCGGCATCGCTGTCATCTACGGGTGTCGCCCATTCCAGATTGAACACACCTCCCAGATTATCCATCCCCAGCCCACGCATGACCTGCGTGGCGCGGCCGTGCGCAAGCAGCACGTGATGCATTGCGCGGGCTGTGGCGCGGATGTTTCGCAGACCCGGCGCGTGGAGGCCCATAAAGTGGCTTAGCCAGCCGACGCACCAGGGCTCGTTTATCGGCGCGGCCGAGAACACCCGATCGCCGATCCGACCCATGATGGTTTCGGTGAAATCGGCAAACCAACTGGCAATGTCGCGATTGGTCCAGCCGCCAAGATCCGCAAGTGGTGAGGGCAATTCCCAATGATACAGCGTCGCGCAGGGTTTCAGCCCCCGTTCCAGCAGCCCATCGACAAGCCGGTCATAGAAATCCAGTCCGTCCGGGTTGGGCGCGCCGCGGCCCTCTGGCAGCACACGCGCCCATGAGGTCGAGAAGCGGTAGCAGTCGAACCCCGCCGCAGCGATCAGGTCCAGATCCTCTTCAAAGCGATTGTAGTGATCACAGGCGATCTGACCGTGTTCTGCGCGCACGACATTGCCCGGCGTGGCGGCGAACGTGTCCCAATGGGTCTGGCCGGCGCCGCCCTGGCCATGACCTTCGATCTGATAGGCCGAAGTGGCGGTGCCGAAGAGGAAATCTTCGGGGAAATCCTTGCGGGAGAAGGTCATGATTTATGTCCCTTTTGGCGCCGGGCCGGTAGAGCGGCCGACGACGAGGTCGGCCTCAAGCATATGGTGCTGAAGCGGGGTCTCTGGATCGTTGATCCGGTCGACAAGGCATTGTGCCAGGATCTCGCCGGCCTTGCGCACCGAGGAACGCGTGGCGGTAAAGATCGGAACATCCTGACCATTTTTCAGATAGGATAGGTCGTCGTCATGCGTGATGACAGAAACGTCGCGGCCAAGCTGCAAACCGGCGTCCTCAATGGCACGTCGCACGCCCAGTGCGGTGATCATCGAGGCCGCCAGAATAGCCGTTGGCGCAGCGTCTTGCGCCAGCATCTTTCGGGTTTCGCGGTAGCCATAGTGCTCTGTCATTTCCTGTGAGCGCATCAGGGCCGGGTCCAGAGCGAGACCTGCGTCATTCAACGCGGCCTCATAGCCGTCGCGCCGTCGGCGGGCGAAGTCCATCTTTTCCAAGCCGTTGATCAAAGCAATCCGGCGGTGACCCAGATCCAGCAAAAACTGCGTGGCATGGCGGAAGGCGCGTTTGTTGTTCACATCGACCCAGCTATAGGGTTCGGTTACGCCGGTTGAGCGGCCGTGCACGATAAACGGCAGGCCGATCTGATTGAGCAGCGGAATGCGGTGATCGAGGATGGAAGGCCCCTGCAGGATCACCGCGTCAACGGCACCACGGGCTTTGAATTGGCGATAGATATCGCTTTCATCGGCGTCGGAGACCCGCGTGAACATCATGTCATAGCCGAAGCGCGAAAAGGTCAGTGAGGCACCGGCGACAAAATCGCCAAAGATCGGATTGACCATCTCGTGCTGCGTGGCTGTCGGGATCACCTGGCCAATCATCATCGCGCGGCCTGTGGCCAGGCCTTTGGCCCGGCTGTTGGGCCGGTAATTGTGATGCCGCGCCGCCTCTTCCACACGTCGGCGGGTCGCCTCCGACACCTCCGGGTATCCGTTGAGCGCACGGCTCACCGTCGTCTGAGACAGGCCCAGTTCTTCGGCAAGGGACTTGAGGTTCATCATGTGTCAAAGCGCTTTGATTTTATCCATACTCTTAGTGCGTTCAAAGTGTGGTCCCGTCAACGTCTTTGTCGGGGAGCGCGCAAGTGGGTATCCTTTGAAACCCTGAAAATATGCTATTTTCGAGGAAAATGGCTGGCCAGTGTCGCGGATAGGTTGACAGGTGCCCCTTGAACAGGATTTATCACCGCCATCCAAAGCGCTTTGAAAACGATTCGCCTGGGTCCGACTTCACAGCGCATAGTCACAATCGGGAGGACGATATGACGAACACTTCGCTCTACGCTGGGGCGTGCGCCCTGGCGCTGATGGCCGGCATGGCGCAGGCCAGTGACACTCTTGTTTACCCAGCCGGGGAAGGTCCCTTCAGCTGGGACGGCTATGATGCCTGGGCCGCCGGCGCACCCGATCTCAGCGGCACGCAGGTCACGGTTTTCGGACCCTGGCTGACCCCCGAGGATGACTATTTCCGTAACGTTCTGGCCTATTTCGCCTCCGCCACGGGCGCAGATGTAGTCTACACCGGCTCGGACGGGTTCGAGCAGCAGATCGTGATCGATGCCGAGGCGGGATCGGCTCCGAACATTTCGGTCTTTCCGCAGCCGGGCCTGGCTGCCGTTCTCGCCGCCAAGGGTCAGCTGACGCCGCTGCCTGATGCGATGGAGACCTGGGTAACCGACAATTATGCGGCGGGTCAGTCCTGGGTCGATCTGGGCACCTATCCCGATGCGAGCGGCAGCGACCAGTTCTATGGCTTCTTTTACAATGTGAACGTCAAGAGCCTGGTCTGGTACAGCCCCGAGAATTTCGAGGATGCGGGCTACGACGTGCCTGAAACCATGGAAGATCTGAAGGCGCTGACCGAACAGATCGTCGCCGATGGCGAGACACCCTGGTGCATCGGACTGGGTTCCGGCCCGGCGACCGGCTGGCCGGCAACGGACTGGGTCGAAGACATGATGCTGCGCACGCAGCCGCCAGAGGTTTACGACGCCTGGACCACGAACGAAATGGCGTTTGATGACCCCCGCGTTGTGGCCGCGATCGAAGAATTCGGCTGGTTCGCCCGTGAAGATGCCAAGGTGTCCGGTGGATCGGGCGCTGTGGCTTCAACCGACTTCCGCGACAGCCCCAAAGGTCTCTTTGCCTCGCCGCCGCAGTGCTACATGCATCGCCAGGCGTCGTTCGCTTCGGCCTTCTTCCCGGAAGATGTCGTAGTCGGACAGGATGCCGATTTCTTCTACTTCCCGGCCTTCGCCGAGAAGGATCTGGGCAGCCCGGTTCTGGGCGGCGGTACGCTGATGGCCATCACAAAGGCCGGTCCTGGCGTCAACGAACTGATGGAGTTCCTCACGCTGCCGCTGTCGCACGAAGTGATGATGGCCCAGACCGGCTTTTTGACCCCGCATACAGGTGTGAACCTGGACGCGTATAACACCGGGACGTTGCGCAAGCAGGGCGAGATCCTGCTGAACGCCACGACCTTCCGCTTTGACGGATCCGATCTGATGCCGGCGGGCGTCGGGGCCGGTTCCTTCTGGACCGGAATGGTCGACTACACCGGCGGCAAGGACGCGGGCGAAGTGGCAACCGACATCCAGAACTCCTGGGACGCACTGAAGTAACGTGCATCGACAGGGCCCGGGGATTGCCCGGGCCCTGTCTCACGATACCGTCTTACAGTTGGTTCGGAGGAGGAACCGATGTCTCCAGCGATACAAGGCCTAATCACAATCGTGGTCGGCGTCGGCGGATGCGTCGGCTACTTTTTCTTCGCCAACCAGCTCATCGACCAGGTGATCTTTCCGCCGCGCGGCCCCAATGCCGGGCGCAACATCAACCGCGCGAACGTTGTTCGTCCGTGGATCTTTCTGTTTCCCGCGATCTTTGCCTTGGGGCTCTACCTGGCCTATCCGGTCTTTGAAACCCTGCGGCTGAGCCTGACCGACCGGGACGCGGGCGGGGCGTTCGTCGGCTTGCAGAACTACAGCCAGATGATTGAGGAACCGAAGTTCTGGGAGGCCATTCGCAACAATGTGTTGTGGCTGATCGTCGTGCCGGCGTTCTCGACCGCCATGGGGTTGCTGGCCGCACAGCTGACCGACCGGATCGCGTGGGGCAGCCTTGCCAAGTCGATCATCTTCATGCCGATGGCCATTTCCTTCGTGGGCGCCGGGGTGATCTGGAAACTGGTCTACGAGGCGCGTCCGGTCGACGTGGAACAGATTGGCGTTCTGAATGCCGTTGTCGTGGGACTGGGTGGTGACCCCAGCACGTGGCTGACCGTTCCCTTCTGGAACAATTTCTTCCTCATGATCGTTTTGGTCTGGATCCAGACCGGATTTGCGATGGTGATCCTGTCCGCCGCACTGCGCGGCATTCCGGAAGAGACCATCGAAGCCGCGGTGATCGACGGCGCAAACCCATTCCAGATCTTCTTCAAGATCAAGGCACCGCAGATCATGCCCACCATCGTGGTGGTTTGGACAACAATCACGCTGACCGTGCTGAAGGTTTTCGACATCGTTTTCACGATGACCAACGGACAATGGGAAACACAGGTTCTTGCCAATTACATGTATGACAAGATGTTTCGCGCGGATGATTGGGGGGTGGGGTCGGCCTCGGCCATCGTCATCATGCTGCTGGTGTCTCCAATCCTGATCTGGAACGTCTACAACGCCCGCAAGGAGATGCGCTGATGACTGATCAACCTGATCGCGGCGCAATCGTTGCAGCGTCGCAGCAATTCATGCGCGGCATCTTTGGAGCGAAAGAACATGTCGAGGGCATCGCAGGCCAGAAACCCGCTCTGATGTGGGTGACCCATGTTGCGGTTCTGTTGCTTGTGATGCTGTGGCTCTTTCCCACGATGGGCCTGTTCATTTCGTCCTTCCGGACCGCTGACCAGATATCGAGCTCGGGCTGGTGGGCTGCATTGTTCCCGTCCGAAATCAACGATGTGTTCCGGGCCGATAGTCCTGACGACTTCCGCGTGGCAGACGGCGAGATGTTCGTGGTGTCGGGCAATGTCTTTGGCCAGGACGGTTCCACGCGAACGGTGACGGTCTGGGGTACATCGTCCCGCGCCATCGATGCCTATCAGGCCGGCGACAGCGCCGATCTCGGCGATGGAGAGACACTGACGCTGGGCGCGAACGGCGACTACGTCTGGCGCGGGACCGACGAACAGATCTCGGGCCGAGGCCAGCGGATGTTTGTGACGGCAACCTCGCCACCGGAATTCACGCTCGACAACTACCGAACGATCCTGTTCAGCGACGGGTCTGGTGGCGGCATGGGAAAGGCCTTCTTCAATACACTGACGGTGACGATACCGGCCACCATCATCCCGATCCTGATCGCCGCCTTTGCCGCCTATGCGCTGGCCTGGATGGATTTCCCTGGACGCGCGCTGCTGATTGCAGCGGTGGTGGGGCTCCTTGTGGTGCCCTTGCAACTGGCGCTCATCCCGCTTCTCAAGCTCCATCTGAACATCGGGATCGGCAAAGGGTATCTCGGCGTGTGGTTGGCCCATACCGGGTTCGGGCTGCCGCTGGCGATCTATCTGTTGCGCAACTACATGGTCGGCTTGCCAAGGGACATCATTGAAAACGCACGCGTGGACGGCGCGACGGAGTTCCAGATCTTCACCAAGATCATCCTGCCGCTCAGCTTCCCGGCGCTGGCCTCCTTCGCGATCTTCCAGTTCCTGTGGACGTGGAACGATCTGCTCGTGGCATTGGTGTTCCTGATCGATGCGACCGGTGAGACCACGGTGATGACCAAGCAGATCGTCGAATTGCTGGGCACCCGTGGCGGCAACTGGGAAATTTTGGCGACAGCGGCATTCGTGTCGATCGTGGTCCCGCTGTTGGTCTTCTTCTTGATGCAAAAGTACCTGGTCCGCGGTCTTTTGGCCGGGTCTGTGAAATAGGGGTCAGCGCAATGCGTGACGTGCAGAATACAACCCGCACCGATTGGTGGCGCGGCGGGGTGATTTACCAGATCTATCCGCGCTCGTTTCAGGACAGCAATGGGGATGGAATCGGCGATCTGAAAGGCATTACACAACGGCTGGATTATGTCGCCTCGCTTGGGGTGGATGCCGTCTGGATCTCGCCATTCTTCACATCGCCCATGAAAGACTTTGGTTACGACGTCAGCGACTACCGCGATGTCGATCCGATGTTTGGGACCTTGGCGGATTTCGACGCCCTCCTGGTCAAGGCCCATGATCTTGGTCTGAAGGTGATGATCGATCTGGTGCTGTCGCACACTTCGGACGTGCATCCCTGGTTTCAGGAAAGCCGCGCGTCGTGCGACAACCCCAAGGCCGATTGGTACGTCTGGTCCGATCCCCAAGAGGACGGCACGCCGCCCAACAACTGGCTGTCGATCTTTGGCGGACCAGCCTGGCAGTGGGACACGCGTCGCCAGCAATACTACATGCACAACTTCCTCGTGGAGCAGCCGGATCTCAATTTCCACTGCGCAGCCGTGCAGGATGCGCTGCTGGATGTGGCCCGCTTCTGGCTGGAACGCGGTGTCGATGGCTTTCGTCTGGATACGATCAATTTTTACGTCCATGACAAGGATCTGCGCTCAAACCCGGCGCTGTCTCAGGACAAACGCAACGCCTCCATTGCGCCGCAGGTGAATCCCTATAACCACCAGGACCATCTCTATTCCAAGAACCAGCCGGAGAACCTGGCGTTTCTGGAACGGCTGCGGGCCCTGACGGACAGCTACGATGCGCGCGCGTGTCTTGGCGAAGTGGGCGATGCCCAGCGTGGTCTGGAGATTCTGGGCGAATACACCCGGGGCGATGCGCGCATGCACATGTGCTACGCGTTCGAGTTTCTCGAAGGCCGTCGCGCCAGCGCCGACTGGGTGGCCCGGACGTTCCAGCGCTTTGACGCGGCCGCGCCCGACGGCTGGGCCTGCTGGGCGTTCTCCAATCACGATGTCAAACGTCACAGCTCGCGTTGGGATCTGAGTGACGAGGCCCTGCGCTGCTATGCGATGCTGATCATGTGCCTGCGCGGGTCGTTCTGTCTGTATCAGGGCGAAGAGCTTGGGTTGCCCGAGGCCGATGTTCCGTTCGAGGCCTTGCAGGACCCCTATGGCATTGAGTTCTGGCCGGAATACAAGGGTCGCGACGGCTGCCGCACGCCGATGGTCTGGGCGGCGCAGGATGAATTCACAGGGTTTTCCGCCGCAAAGCCCTGGTTGCCGGTCAATGTGGCGCAGTCAGCCTTGGCGGTGGACCGGATGGAACAGGATCCGGCATCCATGCTGCATCACTACCGGCAGGCGGTGGCGTTGCGTCAGGCGGAATCGGCGCTGCGGTACGGCGATCAGGACGATCTCGTCGCGCAGGCGGATCTGTTGACCTTTTTGCGCCGCGACGGAGCGGATGAGATCTTTTGCGCCTTCCAACTGGGCGCCGGAGAGGCTGAGGTGGCGCTGCCCGAGGGGCGGTGGGCAGCGCTCGCCGGAGAACAGATTGCACCCGATGCATCGCGTGTCGGATTGCCGGCTTGGGGCTACGTCGTCGCCAAGCGAATGGGAGGAGGGAACTGATGGCCGAACTGGTTCTGAAGGACGTCGAAAAGACCTATGGCAATGCCGTCCAGGTCCTGCATGACATCAATCTGGAGATCGAAACCGGCGAGTTGATTGTGTTCGTCGGCCCGTCGGGTTGTGGAAAATCGACGTTGCTGCGCATGATCGCGGGGCTCGAGCGCATCTCCGGGGGCGATTTGACGATCGAAGGCACGCGCATGAACGACGTGCCGCCCGCTCAGCGCGGGATCGCCATGGTGTTTCAGTCCTATGCGCTTTACCCGCATATGACAGTGCGCGAAAACATGTCCTTCGCCCTGAAACTGGCCAAGAAATCGAAGGCGGAGATTGATGAGGCTGTCGACCGCGCCACGGCTGCGCTGCAGTTGGGGCCCTATCTAGATCGACTGCCAAAGGCTCTGTCGGGTGGACAACGCCAGCGCGTGGCCATTGGTCGCTCGATTGTGCGGGATCCCAAGGTCTATCTCTTTGACGAGCCGCTCTCCAATCTTGATGCCGCGCTGCGCGTGGCCACCCGGATTGAGATTGCCCGGCTAAAAGAAGCCATGCCCGATCGCACCATGATCTATGTCACCCATGATCAGGTCGAGGCGATGACCCTGGCGACCCGGATCGTGGTGCTGGCCAACAAGGGCATCGCCCAGGTTGGTACGCCGTTGGATCTCTATGAGAGACCCGACAATGAGTTTGTGGCGCAGTTCATTGGCTCTCCTGCGATGAACCTTTTGCCCGGTAAGATCATCGAAACCGGCGCGCAGACAAAAGTGGCGCTGGCCCACGGCGAAAGCGTGTACTCGGCCATTGCGACGGTCGAAGGCGATCTGGGCAAAGAGGTGAACATCGGTGTGCGGCCGGAAGATCTTGTGCCAACCGATGCGCAGCCAATGTTCAAGGGTCGTGTGGATTTTACGGAGGCGCTGGGCGAGGTGACGCTGCTTTATTTCGAAGACACCGACACTGCCGGGGGTGTGACTGCGAAACTTCCCGGCATTCACCGCGAGCTTCGCGGAACAGACGTGGCGTTGGCGGCGGATCCTGCCAAAGTGCATCTGTTCCACCAAGGCCAGTCCCTGCGCAAACACTGACGCCGCCGCAGGCGCCGGAAAATTCGAATTTTCCGGTTCGGAATTTTGCAAAATTCCGGCACCCGCGGCGAGTGCATTTTGCTATGGTGACCGGTGCGTGGGCGTTGGGGTCACGGCGCCAACACCTGCGCGTCCTTGCGGCGCGGTGGCAAGGGATGTTGTCCTCTCCTTGGCCCTGTGATTAGCCTGTCGCTACCGGCCGAGAGCAAGGGGAGTGCGGAATATGGGCAGATTGAGCGGAAAACGGGTTTTGGTTACGGCAGCTGGACAGGGCATTGGAAAGTCCTCTGTTGAAGCCATGGCGGCCGAGGGCGCCCATGTCATTGCCACCGATATCAATGCCGAGGCTCTCTCTGCTCTGACAGCGCCCAATATTGAAACCGCCGTCCTGAATGTCTTGGACAAGGATGCCGTTGCCGCGCAGGTGCCGCAGGCCGCACCTGATGTGCTCTTCAATTGTGCGGGTTTCGTGCACCACGGCTCTGTGCTTGACGCGACAGAAGACGAATGGTCGTTTGCGTTTGATCTCAACGTGGCTTCCATGTTCCGGACCATGCGCGCCGCCTTGCCCGGCATGCTGGAGCGTGGCGCAGGGTCGATCATCAACATGTCTTCGGCGGCCTCCTCCATTATGGGTGCGCCCAACCGCTTCGTTTATGGCGCCACCAAGGCCGCGGTCGTCGGTATGACCAAGTCGGTGGCCAAGGACTTTGTGGACAAGGGCATCCGCTGCAACTGCATCTGTCCGGGAACCGTCGAAAGCCCCAGCCTGTTTTCGCGGGTCGAAGAACTTGGCAATCAGGTCGGCGGCTACGATGCGGCCATGGCCCAGTTCGTGGCGCGCCAACCCATGGGACGCCTGGCCAAGGCTGAAGAGATCGCGGCCCTCGTGGTCTATCTGGCCAGCGACGATAGTGCCTTCACCACGGGTCAGCCGTTCGTCATCGATGGTGGCTGGTCAGGCTAGTCCACAGCGCAACCGCGGGCCGCAAAGGCGCTCAAAGAGCAGACAACCAGATCGCCAGTGTGATCAGCGCCGGCAGGCAGGCAAAGCTCACGATTGTCGAGCTTGCGACCAAACCGGCGACCCGTTCGGGTTCCTGATTGTAGTGCGCCGCGATCACATAGGTGATCAGGGCGGATGGCATGGCGGTCAGCAGAAAGACGGTCCCGGCCTTGGTGCCCTCAAGGCCAAACAGCGCGACCATGCCCAGCCCAACCAGAGTGGCGAAGACCAACCGCGCGGCGGCCAACAGAACCGAGGTCCGGGCATCCTGAATTTTCAGGCGCGACATCGCACCGCCGAGCAGCAGGAGCATGACCGGGATCATCAGGCCGCTGAGCAGATCGGTTGTCTCAGCAAGGATTGTGGGAATCGGCGCGCCCGTGATCCGGAACAGCGCGACCGCCGCCAAAGACCAGACCAGCGGTTGACCCAGTAACTTGCGCAGGCTCATGTCGCCGGACACCAGAACCGGCACAACGGTGTATTGCACCACGGAAACTGCGATGAAGTAGGCAACCGCCAGCGTCAGTCCGGACTGTCCGAATGCAAAGAAGACAAGCGGAAGCCCCGCATTGCCCGCGTTCGGTACGGACATCGGCGGCAGGAACGTTCGCCACGGCAAACCCAGAGCCAGCAGCAACAGCAGAGCCAGCAGAGCAGTGATCACCATGGCCGTGACGGCGATGCCGCCCATTCCGAGGATGGCCTGACCCGGCAGATCGGTTTTTGTCAGTGAGGAAAACAGCAGGCACGGCGTTCCGATGAACATGGCCAGTCTGCTCAGCGTCTCGCCGTGAAACCCGATGCCTTTTTGCTCCAAAGCAAAACCGATCCCGGCAATGATAAAGACCGGGGCAATGATGTTGAGCAATTCGCTGAGCACGGGCGCAGGGTCTTTCTTGTCACTTCAGGCCTCTCGGCAGGCTGCTTTTCGACCCCCTTAGGCAAAACGTCAAACCGCCCGGGGCCGTTTGCGGGCCCATTGCCGTCATCCCGACCCAGTCTGATGGATCACGAGGCGAAAACCTTCATCCGGCGCAGGGCGCACAAAGTGGCGCGAGAACTCCCGGAACTGGGCTTCGGTTGCCGCGAAGGCATGATCGCCGCTGACGTTGCGGGCCTTCAACCGGGTCAGGCAAACGGCGTCGGGCGGATCCAGGACATGGAGTTTATGTTCGGCCTCTGTGGCCTCCAGGATTTGGCGCATCCAGGCCCGGGTCTCCACCGTGTTGGCCGGAAAATCCAGTACCACCGAGACACCTGCCGTCAGGAGCGCGGAGATATGGGGCCCCATGATGCGACGCAGCTTGGCCGCGCAGGCCACGTAATCTCTTGGTGTCTTGATCTCTTTGCCAAACAACGCATCGAGCCAGTCGTCCTCGCTGACAAGCACGGTGCCCTCAGACTTGCCCAACCTCCCGGCCAGGGTGGATTTCCCAGATGCGATCTTGCCGCAGATCATATGAAGCGTGGGTGGCTCGTGCATCGCTGAGAACAGTTTCTCCGGTATGAGACGGTCTTGGGACTCCGCGGGGCGGCATGTTTGACCTGCAAGCGGAACGCCTTTGGCGGGCTGATCGGGAACGAGTTCATCTAGTCCTTATGCACGGTCTGATCGCTCTCAAGAAGCGATTCAACCCAGCCCGGAATTTGCAAACCCTGTGCGACTTCGGCATCAAGCGCGGTTTCCAGCTGCTTGATATGCGCCAGACGTTCCACGACCTCGTCCAACAGTTCGAACGGGACGACGACCACGCCGTCGCGATCTGCGACAATCATATCCCCGGTTTCGACCTCCCGGCCACCGATCTGGACAGGACATCCGACCGTCCCCGGACCGGACATCTGTGGTGACGCAGGCGTCAGACCGGTGCACCAGACCGGCAGGCCAACTGGCACGATCCCCTGATAATCGCGCACCGGCCCATCAGTGACAAAGCCCGCTGCGCCACAATTCTTCATCATACCGATCAAGCGATCCCCGGCGGCGGCACAGCCTTGATGACCGGCAAAAGCCGCTACGAGAATATCTCCCGCCTTGAGAGACTTAAGGGCTGCAAAGGTTGCCAGCACATCGCCTGGTCCGCAATCGGCCGTCAGCGCGGGACCTGCGGCCTCACAGGTCAGGTCACGGCCTGCGCCCAGCGGTTGGATGCACGATGATAGGGCGCCGGACCCCATTAACGCGTCCACGACAAATCCAGTGGGCACGCCCTGGAACGCCGCAATCTGTGCATCGGTGGGGCGGCGCCTGTTGGTTCTGATGGTCAATGTTGGCGGAGCTTCGATCATGGCGGTTTCCAGAGCGCAAAGGTCAAAAAACAAATGTGCAACAGAGCGTCGGGTTTCACAACGGCGAGGCTTAGGTGCTCAAACGGGAAAGGCCGCCCTGTCAGGCGGCCAATCCGGGCAAGACTTGCGCTTTGGCTTATTGCAGCGAGGCCATAAAGGCGTCGACGTCTGCCAGCGAGAGATACTCGACCTCTTCGGTGCCGGCATCGGTGAAGGACCAGACCACCGCCGGCGCGGACACATCGCCATTGGCGTCAAAGCGCACGTCGCCCGTGGCACCCTGGTAGGAAACCGTTCCGCCTCCGCCGAGCACATCCTTGGCCGACGTGAACCCGGCTGTATCAGCCGTGATCTTGGTGCCGTTGGGATCGGTGACCCGCGCCACGGCGGCGGCAATATCCGATCCGCTGGCGTTCTTGCCAGCGGCCTCCATAGCCAGAAGCGCGATCATTGCCGCGTCATAGCTGTTGGCCAGGCCCGGACCATTGGGCTCAGAGCCAAAGCGGTCCTGATAGGCCGTACGGAATGCATCAGCGCTGTCGGTGCGCGGCGAGGCAGTGTCGGTGCCCAGAGCATTTCCGAGATACTGCAGGCCCACATTGTCGCGGAACTCGTCCGACTTCAGCGAGTTCGCGAGGATCATGTTCTGCGTGCCACCGAGCGAGATCCATTCGCGCACCGCAGCCGTGCCTTCTGCCGGATAGAGCGCGAGATAAAGCGCTTCGGGCTGGGTGCCCAGAGCCTTGGTCACTTCGCCGCGATAGGACGGTTGACCGTCATTGATGGCGACCGATGTCGTCACTTCGACTCCCACCGCGGCAAAGTCAGCAGCGATCAGGCGGGCCATGTCCTGGCCCCAGTCGTCATTCTTGTACAATATGGCGACGGACTTGAAGCCTTTGTCCTGCGCCACTTTCGCGCCGATCGCCGATTGCACGCCCGTGGTGGCGAAGGTGCGGAACCACAGGCCGTTGGTCTTGCCATCTTCCGACAGCTTGGTGAAGGCGGTCGAGGATGAGCAGCACGACATCTGCATCACATCACCGGGCACCGTGACCGACGTTAGGATCGGCATCGATACCCCGGAGGAGACCGCGCCCAGAAGCAGCTTGACGCCTTCAAGATCCACAAGCGCCTTGGCGGCATCCACGCCCACCTTCGGGTCCACCTGGGTGTCGCGCAGAACCATCTCGATTTCACATCCGCTCACCCCACCGGCGGCGTTGACCTGATCGACAGCAAACTGGGCCGTCTCTGCGATGGGGCGTCCCCAATCGACCGAGGTCGGCAACACCGCGCCCACTTTCGTACTGCAATCCTGGGCAAGGGCCGCCATGGGCAGGCTGATAAGCCCGACGGCCAGCCCGACCCGCATTTGTTGTCTAAGGTTCATTTCACACTCCCTGTTTTATATCCGGGGTTGTCCCCGATTGAGATACGACCAGCCGCTCCGGCAAAAGACCCTGCGGCCTCCACAAGAGCATGCCAACAATGACAGACCCGATAAGCACAAACTGGACCGAGCCAGTGTAAAGCTGCGCTTCGATCGGGGCAAACCGTGACAGCGCCCAGCCAGAGGCCGTCCAGGCCCCCCAGATCAGGAACGCACCGAATATGGCACCTCGGTTGTTTCCGGCGCCACCCACGATGAGCATGGCCCAGATCTGGAAGGTCAGGGTCGGCAAGACATCCTGCGGGCTCACAAAGGCATAGAACGTGCCATAAAGGCCTCCGGCAAGGCCCAGAATGACTGATCCGGCGACAAAGGCGGTCAGACGGATCCGAGCCGGGCTTTTGCCTAGCGAGCGGGCGGCCTCCTCGTCTTCGCGGATCGCGCGCAAAAGCCGCCCGAAGGGCGAGGCGACAAGGCGTTCGAGAAAGACATATGTGGCCACGAGGATCAACATCACCACAACAAAGAAGAGCAGGTTGTAGAGAAACCCGTCTCCCAGAGCCGCCCGCAAGGGCCGTTCAAAGCCGCGCACGCCCTTTGCGCCGCCGGCCAGCCATTCGGCGTTGCGCATCAGATTCTCAAAGGCCACGGCAACGCCGAAGGTCGCAATCGCCAGATAATCGTGGCGCAGCCTCAGCGTCAGCAGCCCAACGATCCAAGCCATCAGCCCGGCCGCCGCCATGCCGCCCAGAAGTGCCAGTGGATAGACCCACTCATACCCGCCCAGATGCCCGTCCTGCGGGGTGCCGCCCAGCAGCAGCGTGCCGTAAGCGCCCGCGCCGAAGAAGGCGACAACGCCACCGTTGAAGAGGCCGGTGTTGCCCCATTGCAGGTTCAGACCCAAGACCGCGATCGCCAGGATCGACGCGGTGGTCGCAAAGAAGATCAGGTAGGAGAGAACGCCGATCATGCCCGCGCCTCGCCAAACAGCCCGTTGGGCCGGATCATCAGCACGGCCAGGATCAACAGAAAGGGCACCGAGGGGGTGTAACCCGACGGCAGGACCACCAGCGCGAGGTTGCTGGCAAGACCCACGATAAAGCCCCCCAATACCGCGCCATAAACACTGCCGATGCCGCCCACAATGGTCGCCGCAAAAATCGGCAGGACGAGGTCGCGCCCCATGACCGGAATCAATTGATGGCTGATCCCGTAGAACACCCCGGCCACGGCAGCGAGCCCGCCGCCGATGAGCCAGACCGCAGCGATGGTGCGCGCCAGATTCACCCCGTTGACTTGCGCCAGAGTCGAGTTCTCGGCGACCGCGCGCAGCGAAAAACCAAAGGTCGTGCGGGTGAGCACCATATGCAGCGCCAGCATCAACAAGAGCGCCGCAACAAGGACGAAGACCTGATCGGGTTTGACCAGAATCAGCGGATCGCGGCTCAGTACGGTCGCAAAGGCGATATCGCGGGAGTAGAGCTCAGGGCTCAGCCCGAAGATCAGTCCAATGATGTTGCGGATCACCAGGGCCATGCCAAAGCTGGCAAAGACCATGGAGAGCTCTTGCCCCTTCTCGCGCACGCGTTTGAAGACCAGGCGATCGATCAGCAGGGCGGACACACCCGTGACAGGAACCGAGACGACGATCGCCAGGATCAGCGCCCAGGTGAGCGAGAGCCCCGCAAGCTTGGTGGCAAAAGCGGGCACCAGGGCGGAGAACAGCGCGTCGCATACCAAGGCGCAATAGGCGCCCAGCGACAGCAGTTCGGCATGTGAGAAATTGGCAAAGCGCAGAATGTGCATCACCAGGGTCAGGCCAATGGCGCCGAGCGAAATGTAGGAACCCGTGAGAATGCCGTCGATCAGGTTCTGGATCATGAGGTCGGGACCCGTCGCCCGCCAAGGTAGATCTCACCTACCACAGCGTCATTCCGGAGCGTGTCGGCGGGCCCATCGATCTGATTGCGGCCTTCGGCAAGGATGTAGCAATGATCCGCAAGCCGCAGCGCCTGATTAACGTTCTGCTCGACAAGAAGGATGGAAACACCTTCGCTTGTCAAAGCGCGGGCATGCTCCAGCACCTCCTGTGCGGCTTTGGGCGACAGACCGGCAGAGGGCTCGTCCATCAGGATCAGGCGCGGGCGCGTGGCGAGCGCCATGGCAATGGCCAGGAATTGGCGCTGTCCGCCCGAGAGCGTGCCAGCCTTGTCGCGCTGTTTGGCGGCAAGGGCCGGGAATTGCTCAAACAGCGCGTCGCGCTGCGCGGCGGCGGCAGCACCTGCATGTCGCAGCACCAGATCCAGGTTCTGGCGGATGGTCAGACTGCGGAAGATATTGTCCGTCTGCGGCACATAGGCGATGCCATGTGACGCCAGCTTGTCCGGGCGCAGACCGGTGATGTCGATCCCGTCAAAGTGGACCTGCCCGCCAGTGACCGGGATCAGCCCGACAATGGCTTTGATAAGGGTCGATTTTCCTGCGCCATTGGGCCCTATAATCAGCGTGATCTGGCCGGGTGCGGCATTGACCGTTGCTTCCCGAAGGATCGGCAGGTCAGGCACATAGCCCGCTGTGACGGCCGCGGCCCGCAGGATCGGCTCAGTCATCGGACATGGCCCCAAGATAGGCGTCAAGCAGCACCGGATTGGCCAGGGCCTCAGCGCTGGTGCCTTCAAAGACAACCCGGCCTTCGCTCAGGGCAATCACCGGATCGCAATGGCGCATGACAAAGTCCATGTCGTGTTCGATGATCACAAAGGTCGTACCCTGCCGATTGAGCTCTTCGATCTTGCCGATCAAGGTCTCGGTCAGCACCGGGTTCACCCCGGCTGCCGGCTCGTCGAGCAGGATCACCTCCGGATCACCCATCAGCACGCGGGCAAGTTCCAGTAGCTTCATCTGTCCGCCAGAGATCTTGCCGGCCGGATGATCCGCCAGTCCGCCGAGCGTCACAAAGTCGAGCACCTCCAGCGCTTTGGCGCGTACGCGGTCCTCTTCGACCTGCATGCGGCGGCGATTGAGAAACGGGCCCCAGATCGTCTCACCCACCTGACCGGGCGGGGCGAGCATTACGTTTTCCAGAACACTCATCCGGGCGAAGGGTCGCGGAATCTGGAACGTCCGGCCCACCCCCAGTCCAAACAGCTGCTCTGGCGCCAGACCGGTGATATCCTGCCCGTTCAGGCGCACAATGCCTCTGTCGGGACGCAGGGCACCGGTCAGCAGGTTGAACAGCGTCGACTTGCCGGCACCGTTCGGGCCGATCAGCCCGGTGATGGAGCCCTTTCGGATCTCCAGCGACACATCGTCCACCGCTTTGACTGCGCCAAACGCGCGGCACAGGCCCTGAATGGACAAGATGGTCTCAGCCACCGCCAAGAACCTTGTCATCGGGCCGGGTGTTCAGGTTGTATTTCATGATCCGTCCATGCCGTCCGCCGCGGTCGCGTTCCAACGCGAAGACGGGCCCTTGCGGCCCCGGCGAACGATCAAGGATGGCCTGTAGTGCAGCGCGATCCTCGCCATCGAGGGCGAGGTCAAATACCTCCATCGTCTGGGGCAAGTGCCGCGCATAGCGTGCGCCGACAATTGCGCCCGCAACGCCCGGTCGATCCAGCACCCAGCGTGTTGCCACGGTGGACAGCGCCACGCCGTGTTTGTCCCCAATCGCTTTCAGGGTCTTGAGAAGCTCCTGAAACACCGGCCAGGGTCCCAGCTCGTCGATGATCAGCCGGT
>JBCDEC010000043.1:0-23833 GCA_039179965.1 Pseudomonadota bacterium | reverse complement strand
TCAACGCCGGCCTGATCCTCCAGACCTTTGATCTGATGGCTCAAGGCGCTTTGCGTGATGTTCAACTGGTCTGCCGCGCGCGCCAACCCTCCACAATCATGGATCGCCTTGATGGTCCGAAGATGCCGGAATTCGAGATGCACTTAGACAAACCTCATCTTGTTCTTGAATAAGATGAACTAGCTTCACATTTCTTTGTCGTCTAGGGAAAGCGTAACCCGTTTGGAGACCCCTATGTCCACACCAGAGATTTCGCTTGAATTTTTTCCGCCACGCGACCTCGAAGGGTCGTTTCGCCTGTGGGACACGGTGCAGGTTCTGGCCCCTCTTGGCCCACGGTTCGTTTCGGTCACCTATGGCGCAGGCGGAACCACCCGGGATCTGACACGCGACGCGGTCGCCACATTGCACAAACACTCGGGCCTGAAGGTGGCCGCTCATCTGACCTGCGTCGAAGCGACCAAAGACGAGACCATGACGATTGTGCGCGATTTTGCGGAAGCCGGCGTGCGCGACATCGTGGCGCTGCGCGGGGACCCACCAAAGGGCGCGCAGCGCTTCACCCCGCATCCGGACGGGTTTGCTGACGCCTGTGAGCTGATCTCCGCGGTTGCCGCGGCCGGCGACTTCACGATTCGCGTGGGCGCCTATCCCGAGGCGCATCCCGAAGCCCGCTCTCCCCGGGCCGACATCGACTGGCTCAAGGCCAAGATAGATGCCGGCGCAACCGAAGCCCTGACGCAGTTCTTCTTCGAAGCGGACACCTTCTTCCGATTCCGCGATGCCTGCGAAAAGGCCGGCATCGACGCGCCGATTGTTCCCGGAATCTTGCCCATCGAGAACTGGACAGGCGCGCGCCGCTTCGCCCTGCGCTGCGGCACCTCGGTTCCGGCCTGGCTTGACGAAGCGTTCTCGGCGGCCAAGCGCGACGGGCGCGAAGACCTGCTGGCCACCAGTATCTGCACCGAACTTTGCACGGATCTGCTCGACGGCGGCGTGGACAAGCTGCACTTTTATACGCTCAACCGCCCCGAATTGACCCGCGACGTGTGCCACGCCTTGGGCGTGACCCCGGACCTGCATTTGGAGAACGTTGCGTAACGCTTGCTGCCACGACACCGACCACTAACCTGCTGTTAAGCAACGGAGGTCGTCATGACACAAGCGCCGTCGATGGGGAACGCCCTTCCCCTGTCCGAAATCTCCAAGATGACCGGTCTGGAATTCATGCAGGCCATGATGGCCGGTCGCGTCCCCCCAGCCCCGATCGCCGCCACACTTGGCTTCACCGGACATCTGGCCGAGACTGGCCGCGCCGTGTTTCGCGGCACGCCCGACGCATCCGTCACCAACCCGATGGGCAGCGTTCATGGCGGCTGGTACGGAGCCATTCTCGACAGCGCGCTGGGATGCTCGGTCATGACCACCCTCGACAAGGGGGAAGCCTACACAACGCTCGAATACAAGGTGAACCTGACCCGCGCCATCCGGGTCGGCACGGCGGTCGAATGCTGGGCCGAAGTCGATCACCGGGGCCGCACCACCGCCGTGGCCCACGGCGAGATCCGCGGAATCGAAGACGGCAAGATCTATGCGACGGGCTCGACCACCTGCATCATTTTTGACCTGAACACGACAGACGGATCATAGCTCGTCAAAGCCCTGGTAGAATCGGTTCCATGTCGGAGAAATCAGGATCTCGTTGAGACAGGCGCGCGGCGGCATCTCTGCCACAAAGCGGACCGTCGCGCCCAGATCTTCGGGCATCAGCATGCGGGACATCTCTTGTTCCGACGGCGGCGCAGGCCGTGCTTTTAGGATATCCGTCGCCACCTCACCCGGCAAAATCACCGTGGAGCGGATCCCATGACCGCCCTCCTCCGCATTGATGGTCTCGCTCAGCGCGACCACCGCATGTTTTGATGCCGTATAGGCCGCGCCCGTCAGCCGGGATACGTACTTGCCGGCCCAACTTGACACCAGAATGCAAAGACCGCCGCCTTTCGCGCGCATCCCCGGCAAAACCGCATGAACCGCGTGAAAGACCCCGTTGAGATTGATATCTACAACCGTGGCCCAATCCTGTGGCTCCAGCGCCTCCAATGACCTCTTGGGCACATTGATCCCGGCGCTGGCGACCAGAATATCAACCGACCCCAACGTTTGCGCGGCATCGCGAACCGCGGCAGCGTCGGAGAGATCGAGCGGCAGCGCGTGCCCGCCGATGTCCTCCGCCATACTCTGCAATGGTCCCGCGCGCCGCCCCGAAATCACCACCTCCGCGCCCGCTTGCGCCAATGCCCGCGCCGCTGCCGCGCCGATCCCGCTGCCGCCCCCGGTGATCCAGGCCCGCTGCCCCTGCAATCCCATCTGCGTCCTCCCATTCCAAAGTCGCGCAAGGCCACAACCGCGCGCACCTGCTGCTTCTTTCTTTTTCAAAATACCCCGACACACCGGATGCAAGGTGGCAAGAGCTTAGATCGAACCACGCACCGCCGACCACAGCGCCGAAAGACGATCAGACCAGCCGTCCGGTTCCGGCGCGCGCGGTGGCACGGTCTCATGCAGCCGCTCCGACCGGTCCCGCCCCACGTGTCGCGGCCCGCGCAGCACCATGGTCTTGGCCCACCCCCGCCATCGGCCCACCGACGGGGCATCGGGATCACAGGGAAACCGGTCTCGCCACCCCTCCGGCAAGACAAGGCCGGTTTCTTCCGCCCGCTCCAGCATCCAGACCAGGGCGATGTTGGAGCGCTTGCGCACATCCATCAGCCCATTGAGCTGACCGCCCACATCGCCATGGGTCCCGGCAAACCAGACCTGCTCCACCCGACCGGTCCACCCCGGCGGCGTCGTCCACAAAACCGGCTCATAGGCCAGACGCGTCTCATCCAGTGCCAAGGCATGAAACCCCGCCTTCACCGATGGGCCCAGGATGTCGCTGTGATAGGCATGTCGGTTGGGCAGAAACCGCCAGAGAATGGGCACACGAAGCCCAAGCGCCTTGACCGTATCCCAGACCCCCACCATTTCAATCTCGACCGCCCCGTGGGGATAACAGAATTGCCGTGAAAACGCCGCCGCCGTGTGACCAAACGGGTTGAGTTCATAGTGACGGTAGGCCAGCCGCACATTCCGATGCGTCGCCGCGTCGGGTCGCAAGAGCCCGACCAGATCAATCACCCCCGCCAGGGACCGCGCAGCAAAGGCCCCGCGGGAAAACCCGAACAGGTAAATGCGATCGCCGGGACGATAGCGGGAGGCAAGATATCCATAGGCCTGGCGAATCATCCGCCCCGTACCCTTGCCGCGCATCACATTCAGCGTGGCGCTCCAGTCCGGCCATTGTACGCCGGGGGCATAGTAGACCATGACGGGTGCGCCGATCTCCTGACACAGGCGATAGACCAGCCCAGCATTGGTCTCCTGTCCGGGTTTCAACGAGGACATGGTGCCATCAAGAACGATCACATGGGTACGGACGGTTTGGTCCCCGGCCGGCGTGCCGGATGGCGCGCCGCCCTTGCGACCAAACCACCCTGCCAGGCGATCATTCAGCGGCGACAGGCTCATCCTTGAGCAATTCCCAAACCCGAAGCGGCGTAAACGGCATATCCGCCTGGCGCACGCCCCGCTCCCAAAGCGCATCTTGAACCGCGTTGGACACCGCTGCAAGCGCACCGACGGTCCCGGCCTCCCCGCACCCTTTCATGCCCATGATATTGGCCGTGGAGGGCACCGGGACAGAGGTAAACGACACCATGGGCATGTCATAGGCCCGCGGCATCGCATAGTCCATGAAGGTGGCCGTCAGCAGCTGACCATCCGCGTCATAGACCACATGTTCTGTCAACGCCTGTCCAACCCCCTGCGCCACACCGCCATGGACCTGGCCTTCCGCAAGCATCGGGTTGATCAGGTTCCCGAAGTCATCCACCACCGTGTATTTGTCCAATCCCACCTCACCCGTGTCCGGATCGACAAGAACCTCGGCAATATGACAGCCGTTGGGAAAGGACCGGCCGGGGATCTCTGCCGTTTCTTCATGAACCAGAAGATCCTCGCGCCCATCCTGTCGCGCCATTTCGGCCGCTTCCAGCATGGTTGGCGTCAGGTTGGATCCGGGCGCGCGGAAGGTTTCAGCATCAAAGCTCACATCTTCGGGCGCCACGCCCATCTTGTCGGCCAGATAGGGCGTATAGGCCGTCACGATGGCGGAAACGGTCGCCAGGGTTGCATTGTTCTGAGTCGTCACCGACCGGGATCCGCCTGTGCCGCCGCCCTTGGCAATACGATCACTGTCACCCTGAACGACCGAAATCGCGTCCGCCGGGATGCCGGTCTGATCGGACAGGAACTGCGCAAAAACGGTCTCATGCCCCTGTCCGTTTGATTGTGTGCCCACGTAAATGCTCACAGTCCCGTCGTCATGGAATTCGACTTTCGCCGTTTCGTCAGGATCGCCCAGAATACTTTCGATATAGTAACAGACCCCCACACCGCGGAGTTTCCCGCTGGCCGCATCAGCGGCCTTGCGCGCCGCCAGCCCGGAAAGATCCGCTTCCTCGATGGCGCGGGTGAGAACCTTGTCGAAATCGCCGACGTCATAGGTTTCGCCGGTCGAGGTTGCATAGGGAAACTGATCGGGCTTGATAAAGTTGATCCGGCGAAGCTCCATCGGGTCAATGCCCAGTTCCCGCGCGGCCCGGTCGATCACCCGCTCCAGGACAAAGATCGCCTCAGGTCGCCCAGCGCCGCGGTAAGCGTCCACCTGTGTGGTGTTGGTGAAATAGCCTTCCACGTGCAGCCAGGTTGTCTGAACATCATAGGTGCCCATTAGGACACGGGAGAAGAGTTCCGTCTGAATCGGCTGACCAAAGGTCGAGTTGTATGCCCCGAGATTGCAACGCGTCTTGACCCGGTAGGCGGTGATCTTGTTGTTCTCGTCAAAAGCCAGTTCTGCCAGCGAGATCAGGTCTCGTCCGGCATTGTCCGTCAGCATGGCCTCGGTCCGCTCAGACATCCACCGCACCGGCTGATCCAGCAATTTGGCGGCATACATCGCGGCGTAGTACTCGGGGTATGGCATGGCCTTCATCCCGAATCCGCCCCCCACATCCGGATTGGTGACGCGAAACTGCTCGGGCTCCATCGAAAAAGCCTTCGCCAGCAGATCCTTCATCTCCCAGACCCCCTGGCCGTTGAACGCCAGATGTCCACGACCCTCTGTCCACTCCGCGTAACACCCGCGCGGCTCCATCGAATTTACGATGATCCGATTGTCATCCACCTCCAGGGCGACGGTTTTCGCAGCGGATGCAAAGGCTGCTTCGGTGGCTGCCTCATCGCCCATGCCCCAGTCGAAGGCCAGGTTGTCCGGCGCCTCCGTATGCAGCGCAGTCCCACCGCGCTGCAACTCCAGCGCCGCGGGCAGTTCGTCGAGATCCAGTTCGATCATCTCGGCAGCATCGCGCCCCTGATCAAGGGTATCCGCAATGATCGCCACGATCGGCTCACCCACAAACCGAACCCTGTCCTTGGCCAGCATTGGGCGCAGCGGCGCCGCGCCATCGCTTCCGTCACGATTCTTCACCACGGTCGCGTCCATCGAAATGTCGAGCCCGCCAGCCTCCAGATCAGCGACGGTGAGCACCGCACGAACCCCTTCCGCCTCCCGCGCCGCGGAAACATCCAGCGCGGTGATGTCAGCATGGGCCACGGGGCTGCGCAGGAAGAAGGCATGAAGCGCAGCGACAGGCGCAATATCATCGACATACCGGCCCGAACCGGTGAGAAACCGCACATCTTCAACGCGCTTGACGGGCTGGCTTTTTCCGAACTTGTCCATGGCTTGCTCTCCGCTTAACTCTCTTTCCGCGACAGTAGTCTTCGCCGCGCGCATGTCCAGTGACACAGCGTCACCAACGGACATCCACCCCCCCTATCCGACAGCGTGGCCAAAGCCCGTGCACAGACCATTGGCTATCTCATACTAGGTCGCGCATGGTGTTGTCGTTGCGGAGGGGTATTTGGAAAAAGAAAGAAGCAGGAGCGAAGCGCTCTGATCCCCTGCCGGCCGCCATATCCGGCGGTGCTTACAGAGCAACCAGAGCGGCTTCTTCCTTTTGCGGTCATCGGCTCCCCAGCCTGTACCGCCTCAACAAGGTGCAGGTTTTGGGTTAAGCAAAGCTTTCTGCTTCTTTCTTTTTTCAAATACCCCTGCCATCGATCCCCATCTTCGCCACGTCTTGACTGAAGAAAGGCGTCCTGCCGCCTTCCCCTTGTCGGACGGTTTCGGTAGAGGACAACCCGATCGCAAAGATGAAAGCGTGGGACCCATGGACAAGACCTTTGACGCTGCTGAAGCCGAAACACGTCTTTATCAGGCCTGGGAGCAGGCCGGATGTTTCAGGGCCGGGGCCAATGCCTCGCGGTCCGATACATTTTGCGTGATGATCCCTCCGCCGAATGTGACGGGCTCTCTGCATATGGGCCATGCCTTCAACAACACCCTGCAGGATATCCTTGTGCGCTGGCACCGGATGCGCGGCTTTGACACGCTCTGGCAACCGGGACAGGACCATGCCGGCATCGCGACTCAGATGGTCGTCGAGCGCGAGTTGGCCAAGGACGGGACCAACGCAACGCGCCGTGACATGGGACGCGATGCATTCACTGCCAGGATTTGGGACTGGAAGGCACAGTCGGGCGACACGATCATCAACCAGCTCAAGCGCCTGGGCGCCTCCTGTGACTGGTCACGCAATGCCTTCACGATGTCTGGCGCCCCAAACGCCCCCGCTGGCGAGGAAGGCAATTTCCATGACGCCGTGATCAAGGTCTTTGTCGATCTCTACGAGAAAGGTCTGATCTATCGCGGCAAGCGACTGGTCAACTGGGATCCGAAATTCGAGACCGCAATCTCGGATCTGGAAGTCGAGAACCTCGAAGTTGCCGGCCACATGTGGCACTTCAAATACCCGCTCGCGGATGGCGCCACCTATGACTATGTGGAGACGGACGAGGACGGCACCGTCACGCTGCGGGAAACGCGGGACTACATTTCGATCGCCACCACCCGGCCTGAGACCATGCTGGGCGACGGCGCTGTGGCCGTGCATCCATCAGACGCGCGTTATGCCCCGATTGTCGGCAAGCTCTGCGAAATCCCGGTGGGCCCGAAGGAACACCGTCGGTTGATCCCGATCATAACCGACGAGTACCCCGACCCCGATTTCGGCTCGGGCGCGGTGAAGATCACCGGCGCGCATGATTTCAACGACTATCAGGTGGCCCGGCGCGGCGGCATTCCAATGTACCGCCTGATGGACACGCGCGGGCATCTGCGTGACGATGGTGCGCCTTATGCCGAGGCCGCTGCCCGCGCGAGAGAGATTGCAAATGGCGCGGATTTCTCGAATGCCGAGATTGATACGCTGAATCTGGTTCCCGATCATTTGCGCGGACTGGACCGGTTTGACGCGCGCGCATTGGTGGTCGCCGAGATCGAGACCGATGGGCTGGCCGTCATGACGCTCTCTGACGATCCGCGGCTGGGTGCGAAGCCCAAGCGGAAGAAGGGCGAGGAGGAGCCTGCGGTCACCGAGGTGCCCCTGGTTGAGGCCAAGACGATCATGCAGCCCTTCGGCGACCGCTCCAAGGTCGTTATCGAGCCGATGCTGACCGATCAATGGTTTGTCGACACGGCCAGGATCGTTGAACCGGCGCTGACGGCGGTCAAGGATGGCACGGTCAAGATCCTTCCTGAAAGCGGGGAAAAGACCTATTATCACTGGCTTGAGAATATCGAGCCCTGGTGCATCTCGCGCCAGCTCTGGTGGGGGCATCAGATCCCGGTCTGGTATGGTTTGGATCTCTCGGCGCCCGACTTCCAGGATGACGAGGGGGACGGCACACTGGACCTGGTCGAACTTGGTCGGCTTCTGATCACGGAGGGCATGGTGCATGCCGGCGAGAAAGCCCATTGCGCGGCCCATTTCGACGAGGTGATCCCGGCCTGGATGGACGAAATCGCCGATATTCCGGTGCCCCTCAGCCATGCCCGCATTGTTGAAGTGGCGAACAAGCAGGTGGCGATGGACACCCTGGCGCGCAGTCTGGCGGAGTATGAAATCCGTCAGGACCCGACGCAACTGGTCTATCCAGTATGGCGCGACCCGGACGTCCTGGACACCTGGTTTTCGTCCGGGCTCTGGCCCATCGGGACGCTGGGTTGGCCGGAAAACACGGACGCGCTTCAGAAATACTTCCCGACCTCAGTTCTGGTCACCGGCCAGGACATCCTGTTCTTCTGGGTCGCACGCATGATGATGATGCAATATGCCGTCGTCGGCGAGCGCCCGTTTGACACCGTCTATCTTCACGGTCTCGTTCGCGATGCCAAAGGGCAGAAAATGTCGAAGTCCATCGGCAACGTCGTGGACCCGCTGCAGATCATTGATGAGTTCGGGGCCGATGCCTTGCGCTTTTCCTCGGCGGCCATGGCCGCCCTGGGCGGTGTGCTCAAGCTCGATATGGAGCGCATCAAAGGCTATCGGAACTTTGGCACAAAACTGTGGAACGCCACGCGATTTGCCGATCTGAACGAGGTTTTCACCGACGCGGTTCCGCTGTCATCGACGCCGCCGGTGGCGTCGGCCACGGTCAATCGCTGGATCATCGGCGAGACCGCCAAGGTCAGGGTCGAGGTCGACGCGGCCCTCGCGCAGTACAAGTTCAACGATGCCGCCAATGCACTCTACGCCTTTGTCTGGGGCAAGGTCTGCGACTGGTACGTGGAGTTCTCCAAACCGCTGTTGCAGGGCGAGGATGCGGCGGCCAAGGCCGAGACCCGGGCCACCATGCGTTGGGTGCTGGACCAGTGCCTGATCCTGTTGCACCCGATCATGCCCTTCATCACCGAAGAGCTCTGGGGCCAGACCGGCACGCGCGACACCATGCTGATCGTCGAGAATTGGCCGACATATGGCGCCGAGCTTGTTGATCCGGCTGCGGACCGCGAGATGAACTGGGTGATCTCGGTCATCGAGAACACGCGCTCGGCGCGAGCTCAGATGCATGTGCCCGCGGGGCTTCATGTGCCGATGGTCGTTGCCTCGATGGAGCCCGCCGCCAGGGCCGCCTGGGACGCCAATGCGGCGCTGATCCGGCGGTTGGCGCGGATTGAAAACCTGTCAGATGTCGATGCGATGCCCAAGGGCACGATCACGGTGCCTGCGGAGGGTGCCCGTTTTGGTCTGCCGCTGGCCGATATCATCGATATCGAAGAGGAAAAGGCACGACTGGAAAAGACGCTGGGCAAGCTGGCCAAGGAACTGGGCGGGCTGCGTGGGCGGCTCAAGAACCCAAAGTTCGCCGAGAGCGCGCCGGAAGAGGTGGTCGCGGAAACCCGCGCCAATCTCGCCGCGCGCGAGGCTGAAGAGATGCAGTTGAGCGAAGCCCTGGCACGGTTGTCCGAGGTTGGCTGAACTGGACAACCGGCAGGGGTGATCATAGGGTCTGGGCATGTCCCGATCCTTTCGATCCATGATCGAGCGCCAGATCCGCAAGGCGCAAGCCGACGGCGCGTTCGACGATCTGGAAGGCGCCGGCAAGCCCTTGCCAGATCGCTCGGCCGATACGCTGGCAGATCCGGGGCTGGCTGTTGGCTTGAGGATGATGGCCGAAGCCGGCGTCACACCCGAGGAATTTGCGCTGAAAGCGGAGCTCTCTGCCGCGCGGCACGATTATCAGGCCGCCACCGACCCGGTGACCCAAAAGACCGCAATGGCGCGGATCGCCGAACTGGAGATGCGCTATAACATGGCCCGCGACGCCCGGCGTGCCTTCTTCCGGTGAAGGCGCGTTTTGGCGTCCTCCGGCAGGGGTATTTTCGAAAAGAAAGAAGCAGGCGGGCGGTATGACCCCCCGGCCATGCCGCTATTTGAACACCGGCGCGCGGTTTTGCATCTGGGCGGCGACCACTTCCATTTGATCGGGCTGGCCAATCAGACCGACCTGAGCCTGACTTTCGCAGAGCAGGACACTGGTGCGGTCGGCGGCCTCCGCGTCGTCGATCAATCGTTTGGCGGCACGAATGGCAGAGGGGCTTTTGCCGGCGATGTCCCGGGCGAGCGTTTCTGCCGCGGCCAGCGGATCCTGCGCGATCTGAGTGACCAGTCCCCAGCGTTCGGCCTGTTCGGCATCAATGGGCTGGGCGGTATAGGTGAGCATCCGAAGGACGTCCGAGCGCATCAGTTTGGGCAGCAGCACCATGCCGCCCATATCCGGCACAAGACCCCACTTGATCTCCATGACCGCCATTTTGACGTCCGGCGCGGCAATGCGAATGTCGGCGCCAAGCGAGAGTTGCAAACCGCCGCCAAACACCGCGCCGTGAAGTGCAGCGATGACCGGCACGGGGATGCGGCGCCAGACCAACGCAACCTCCTGCATGCGATTGGCGTCGTGATGGCTGCGCTCCATCAGCCAGGCCTTGTCCTGCCCGGCGAGTTTGGCAAAGCTCTGCAGGTCGAGACCGGCGCAGAAGCTGCGGCCCTCACCGGACAGAACAACCGCGCGGGCGTCGGAGTCGGCCACCTCCTGCCCCGCGGCAATGATTGCATGGACCATCTCGTCATCGAGCGCGTTCATCTTGTCCCCACGGGTCAGGGTCACATGGGCCACATGATTGTCCATATGTAGCGAAACACGGGCCATCTTTTGTCCTCCTGCAGATGTGGATCTCATCCTGACTCTGTCCGCAGGCGAGGTCCATTGAAACGCAGGGTCACAGCCGACCCTTGCGCATTCCGCGGTCTCGGGCCATAGGACAGGGCCATGACGCCGCCTCGCCTGACCCCCCTCGCCGAAACCTTGCCTGCATCGGTTCCCTTCGTTGGACCGGAAGCGCAGGAACGGGCCCGCGGCGCGGCCTTTGTGGCCCGCCTGGGCGCCAACGAGAATGTTTTCGGTCCTTCGCCGAAAGCCGTAGAGGCGATGCGTGCAGCGCTTGAGACGACCTGGTGCTACGGAGACCCCGAGAGCCACGATCTGCGCGCCGCCTTGGCTCAGCACCATGAGGTGGGTCCGGATCAGATAACCGTGGGAGAAGGCATCGACGGTCTTCTGGGCACCCTGGTGCGGCTGCTGGTGGCGCCAGGAGACGCTGTGGTGACCTCCGACGGCGCTTATCCGACGTTCAACTACCATGTGGCGGGATTTGGCGGCCAGCTTCACAAAGTGCCCTACAAGGACGACGCCGAAGATCCTGCGGCGCTGTTTGCCAAGGCGCGAGAAACGCGGGCCAAGCTCGTCTACATCGCCAATCCGGATAACCCGATGGGCACCTGGACGACCGGCGCGGCCCTGGCCGAAGCGATGTCATCGCTTCCCGATGACACGCTGCTGGTTCTTGATGAGGCCTATATTGATATGGCCCCCGACGCGGTCTCGCTGCCCTTGCCCTTCAATGACCCAAGGGTGATCCGCATGCGAACCTTTTCAAAGGCCTACGGGCTAGCGGGTGCAAGGGTCGGCTACGCGCTGGGTCAGCGCGATCTGATCACCGCCTTCAACAAGGTGCGCAACCACTTTGGCGTGAACCGGATCGGCCAGGCCGGTGCACTGGCCGCCTTGCAGGATGAGGCGTGGCGCCAAGAGGTGTTGGCCAGGATCACCGCCTCGCGCAAACGGATCGCGGACATCGCGGAGGCGGCCGGTCTGACCGCTTTGCCCTCGGCCACCAATTTTGTCGCCATCGATTGCGGTGCGGACGGCGCCTTTGCAAAAGCCATCCTCAACGCGTTGATCTCGCAGGATATCTTTGTGCGAATGCCCTTCGTTGCCCCACAAGACCGCTGTGTTCGCATCAGTTGCGGCAGGCCACGGGATCTCGACGCCCTCGCGATCGCCTTGCCCAAGGCTTTGGCAGCGGCCCGCCGTTGACTTCAGCTCCACACAATTTGATCTGACAAACCCGACCGAGCCGCTAAACTCCTTGCTCAAAGCGAGGACGCGCGCATGCAATCTGACCACCGACCAGCTGCCCCGGACTACACCAATGCCGCACTTGTGATGCTGGGGTTGAATCTCTTTCTGGTTCTTTTCGCGATCTGGTCGCTCTTTGGGTATGTTACGGCTCTGTTGGTCGCCTTCGCGCTGAACCATGGCCTTGACCGTTGGGCCGCACGACGCAATCCGACCGGGGCGACCGCCGAAGACTAGCGCGCTTCGGCTGCTTCTTTCTTTTTCAAAATACCCCGGCGCAACCGTCCCGCAGGACCAGTCGTCGGGACATCAGAGACCGGCCACAACCCGACTGGCTGCATCCAGAGCGCCATCTCCATGCGGGATGTCCAGACCCTTGAGCCCGGCATCTATCCCGCCCAGCAGACCCAGGATCATATGCCCGTTCACGTGGCCCATATGGCCCAGCCGGAAGTAGCCGTGCCAGGACGGGTCTCCCGGCGGCGCCATCCCGAGCCCGATGCCCAGGGTCAGCCCCAGCCGGTTGTCGACCCAGTCGCGCAGCGCTGTGCCATGGGGCGCGCCGATCCGCAACGCCGTGACGGCATGCGAGCGGTAGCGCGGGTCGGTCATGTTCAGCTCCATGGGGCCGTCGTCCCCCCAGACCTCAACCGCCGCCCAGATCGCGCGGGCCAGGACCTCATGTCTGGCCCAGACCTGGTCCATTCCTTCGTCGCGTATCATGTCAAGCGCGGCCCGCAGGCCATAGATATGATGGGTTGGCGCTGTGCCACCAAAATACTGGTAGTAAAACTCCGGCGCCGCGCGCGGCACCCAGTCCCAATAATGGCTGACCCGCGCCAGGCTGCGACGCGCAGCATCCGCCTTGTCATTGAAGAACACGAACCCCAGCCCCGGAGGCGTCATCAGCCCCTTCTGAGATCCCGCCACCATGACGTCGACACCCCAGGCATCCATCTCGAAAACATCGCAGGCCAGTGAGGCAATGCAATCGACCATCAGAAGCGCTGGATGGTCAAGCTCGTCCAGAAGCGCGCGCAACCCGGGCACATCGTTTCGGATCGACGTCGAGGTGTCCACGTGGACAGCCAGAACCGCCTTGATCTTGTGCGCGCGATCCGCGCGCAGCGCATCCGCAATCCGGTCCATATCCCAGGGTGCGCGCTTGCCGAAATCGAGCAAGTCGACCTGTGCCCCCAGACCCGCCGCGATCTCGCCCCATCCATGGCCAAATCGCCCGGTCGCTGGCACCAGAACGTGATCGCCCGGTGCCAGTGTATTGGCCAAAGCGGCCTCCCACGCGCCGTGGCCATTGCTGATATAGATGGCAACGTGATGTGCTGTGCGCGCGACATATTTCAGATCCGGCATCAGGGTCGCCGTCGTATCGACCAATTCACCGGCGTAAATGTTGGGTGCAGGCCTGTGCATGGCCTGCAACACGCGGTCCGGCATTACCGAAGGCCCGGGGATCGCCAGGTAGGGTCGGCCATGTCGAAGGCTTGGCTTGGATGTCATGGAAGCTTCCTGTAATAGCGCCGGGCACGTTAGCGGGCCTGCCGGCGAGGTCAATGCCAAGAAATGGCGCGCCGGCATCGGCGCAGGACGGGGCCGGTCGCTAGTGGCCCCGCATCAGACAAAGGACAATGGAATGGGCCTGGGACGACGGCTGAAAGACTTGGAAGGCCGGATCCGGGCGCACTACAATGTCGCGCCGACCTCTCCTGAAAACCGGCGCAAAGCCCGGATCTACGCGCTGTGGTTCGACCATGAAATTCTGCGCGGACTCTGGACCAATTTCGACGAAATCGCCCCGGGCGTTTTCCGCTCCAACCACCCGACACGGGCCCGGTTCGAACGGATGAAGGCCCGTGGCATTACGACAATTCTGAACCTGCGCGGTGTGACACAGTCTGCCCATTATCTGCTGGAGGAAGAGATCTGCGCCGATCTGGGCCTGACCCTTGTCAATGCAAACCTGCTGGCCCGAGCCGCCGCCACCCGGGCCGATATTCTCGACGTCATCGCCAAGCTCAAAACGCTTGACAAGCCTTTCGTGATGCATTGCAAGTCCGGCGCCGACCGGGCGGGTTTTGCCTCGGCGATGTATCTCATGGTGGTCGAAGGCAAATCCGTGGACGAGGCGCGCAGCATGTTGTCGCCCCGCTACCTGCATTTTCGCAACGGCAAGGTCGGCATTCTGGATTACACGCTGGATGTTTACGCGGCGCGCAATGCCAGACACCCGATTGCATTCGAAACCTGGATTGCCACCGAATATGACGATCAGGCAATAGGTCGCGCCTTTCACGCCGGCGTCGCACCGGACGCCTGCGAAATGAACGCCGCATGAACACGTCCTCGCCGGTTCTCTTCAAATGGCTCTGGGGCACCTATCTGCGCCCGCATCTGGGATGGCTCGCCGTGGCGGTGGTGCTGATGACCATCGAAGGCTCCATGCTCGGCGCGCTCAGCTACATGATGCAGCCGATGTTCGACAAGGTCTTTGTCGGTGGCGAAACCAGCGCGGTCTGGAGCGTTGGCCTGACCATAACCGCAATCTTCGCCATCCGCGCGATCTCCGGCGTCAGCAAAAGCGTGATCCTGACGCGGATTTGCCAGCAAACCGCCGCGGCGCTCAGGCTCGACATTCTCAGCCGCATGATGCGTCAGGACGGCGCGTTTCACCTCGCCCATCCGCCGGGCTTTCTGATCCAGCGCATCCAGTCGGACGTCAACGCCATCAACGATGTCTGGCGCGCGGTCGTCACCGGAGCCGGGCGCGACGCGGTGTCGCTGTTCGCACTCATGGCCGTGGCGATCAGCATCGACTGGCGCTGGACCGCGGTGACCCTGATCGGCGTGCCGCTCATGGCCCTTCCGGTGGCTGCGATCCAGCGGTTCGTGCGTGGTCAGGCGCGCTCTGCCCGGGACCTCGGCGCCGCGCTCTCCACCCGCCTTGATGAGGTCTTTCACGGCATCGTCCCGGTCAAACTCAACCGTCTTGAGAGCTATCAGCGCAGCCGCTTTGCCGAAAAGATGCAGGCCTATGTGGGGGCTGAGGTCCGCGCCTCCTTTGGCACGGCGCTGATCCCGGGGATGGTCGATTTGATTGCCGGTCTTGGGTTTCTCGCCGTGCTCATCTTCGGCGGATCCGAGATCATTTCGGGCGAGAAATCGGTGGGCCAGTTCATGAGCTTTTTCACCGCGATGGGCCTCGCCTTTGATCCGATCCGCCGCCTCGGCTCGATCAGCGGGCTCTGGCAAATGGCGGCCGCCGCCATGGAGCGGATCAAGGCGCTGATGGACGCGCCCATCACCCTCACGTCACCAGACACACCCGTGGCGCCCCCCAAAGGCCTGCCCGACATCGTGCTCTCGGATGTCAGCCTGTCCTATGGTGAAACGGCGGTGCTTTATAACCTGTCCCTGACAGCCAGGGCCGGGGAAACGACCGCACTCGTCGGCGCGTCGGGGGCCGGCAAATCCACCATATTTAATGTTCTGACCCGGCTGGTGGACCCGGCCAGGGGCACCGTCCGGATTGGCGGCATCGACGCCAGCGCCATGTCACTGGAGGATCTGCGCGGTCTCTTCTCAGTCGTCAGCCAGGAGGCGCTGCTGTTTGACGAAACCCTGCGTGAAAACATCCTTCTGGGACGCACGGACGTGTCCGATGCCAAGCTCGACGAGGTTCTGCAGGCCGCCCATGTCAGTGACTTTCTCCCACAGCTCGCCGATGGTCTGGACACGATGGTGGGCCCCCGCGGCTCCGCCCTCTCGGGCGGCCAGCGCCAGCGCGTGGCCATTGCCCGCGCCTTGCTGCGCGAATCGCCGATCCTGCTGCTCGACGAAGCCACCAGCGCGCTGGACGCCCAATCCGAAAAAGTCGTGCAGAAGGCGCTCGACCGCCTCTCCGGCGGGCGCACCACCCTGGTGATCGCGCACCGGCTGTCTACCGTGCGCGAAGCCAACCAGATCCTGGTCATGGACAAGGGCCGCGTGGTCGACCAGGGCACGCACACCGACCTGCTCTCGCGCGGTGGTCTCTATGCTGACCTCTACCGGCTGCAATTCAAGGACGCGCCCGAATAGCGCCGAACAAAGACCGTCACTCCGCCGCCAAAGAACCGACTCTGGGCTTCTTTCTTTTTCCAAATACCCCGGCCAGACAACAGCCACGCGCGTGCCCTCTGGCAAGAGCACCCCGCCTCCGTGCGGCCAGATCATCGGCCAGGTCATCGGCAAGGTCGTCCCGCTGCGATGCGGTGTGTTCGACCGCGCAGCCTCGCCCGGGACGATGCGCTTCCGCGACCCCGTCTCTAGCGCCTGTAGTCACCCGCCAGCCGCTCGGGATCCACGCCAATCCAGTAGCGCAACATCGTCCATTGGTTGCGCAGGCCCCGCCGGATCCAGCCGTCGCGGAGATATCGCTCCGCACTGGTGACGGCCTGCGCGTTCAGTTGTGTGAGCGGGCGCCCCAATGCGCGCACCAGCGCGACATCTTCCATCAAGGGCTGATCAGGATATCCGCCCACCCGCTCGTAGTCGCGTTGCGACACCAAAAGACCCTGATCACCGTAGGGCAGCGCGAAAACGGTCGACCGCAGATTGGCCCAGCCGGCCACGAGGCCCGCCATCAGACCGCCTTCGCGAAACGCCAGCCGAAAAAACGCGGCGCCCCCTTCGTCGCGAATGTGATCGATCACGATCTGCGACCAGCCGGGCGCGAGATGTGTATCGGCATGCAATACAAGCACCCAGTCTCCCCGCGCCGCAGCAACCCCGCGTTTGAGCTGACCGCCCCGGGTCGCCGGACCGGACACAAAGGTCGCACCCACAGCCTCCGCGATCTCGGCGGTTGCATCGCCAGAGCCGCCGTCCGTGATCACCAGATCCCGGATCAGCCCGGAGGTCAGTCCCTCAATCAGGCTGTCCAGGCAGCGCGGTAGGTGTTTTTCCGCATCCAGCGTGGGAATGACAAGGCTCAGCGTGGCAGTCACTTCGGTGTCTCGCATAGTTTCAAGCCAGCCAGTACCTATATCACTGAGTGCAAGACTCAAGATCGTGACACAAAGCGCCGCAGCAACGCGACACACCAAAGTCCAGGGACCAGACGATGCCACAACGCCGTATTCTTCAGATCACAGGCAGGGATGCCGAAGACTTCCTGCAAGGACTCGTGACCAACGACCTGGATCGCCTCCCGGACGGGCTGGTCTATGCGGCACTGCTCACACCGCAAGGCAAGTATCTGGCCGATTTTTTCCTGCACCGGCAGGATGATGCGATTCTTCTCGATGTCGCGGATTTGCTCGGCGACGCGCTCGAGAAACGCTTGGGCATGTACCGTCTGCGTGCGGATGTCGCAATTGAGCAAAGCCCGCTTGGGGTCCAGCGCGGCACCGGTCCGGCGCCAGCAGGCGCCCTGCCCGACCCGCGCCACCCCACCCTCGGCTGGCGCCTCTATACCGAGGCGCCAGAGAGCGATGACGGCAGCGACTGGACGGCCCTTCGCGTCGCCCATTGCATTCCCGAAACCGGCGTTGAGCTCACACCGGACAGCTATATTCTCGAAGCCGGGTTCGAGCGGCTCAATGGCGTGGACTTCCGCAAGGGCTGCTATGTCGGTCAGGAGGTGACAGCCCGAATGAAGCACAAGACCGAATTGCGCAAAGGGCTGGCCCGCGTTGCGCTTTCGGAGCCGGTGGCGCCGGGCACCGAGATCCTTTCGGGCGCGCGTCCCATTGGCGTTGTGCACAGCACGGCGGATGGTCATGGCATTGCGCATCTGCGCTTTGATCGCGTGACGCCGGAGATGCGCGCCGGATCGGCCGAGGTGTCGCTCGCTGGCGAGTGATCAGGCCCTCCGGTCCAGCAAACGCGCGTAGAGGATCAGTTCCGGGCGGTATTCGAAATGCATCCCGTCAAAGTGATGCCATTTGCCGCCCCAAACGAACCCGTAGCGTTCCAGCGCTGACACAATGCCTTCCGGGATCTTGTTGTCGTAGACCTGCGCGGCGCCCGGTTGCGCGCCTGACCAGCGCCAATAGCCGCCGAGCTTGGCATTGAGGTCCAGCGCGATCCCAAAACTGTGCGCGCTCAGCCGATTGGTCCCGGCAATGCGCCGCCAATTGAAACTGCCGCCAACGGATTGGAAGAACCGGCTGTAGTCGGTGCCTTGTGCCGCAATGGCGCGCAGGGCCGCATCCAGTTGCGTCGCCGCACAGGTCTTGTCCGTCAGGTAAAACGACGTGCCGGTAGTCGCGTAGCGCACCGTTCTAAGGTGCCGGGCGGCCTCGGTTTGCCGGTCGAAATAGAGCGCCTGAAAGAAGGCCTGGTTGCGCAGGCGCCCCGGGTCCACCCAGGGCGTTCTGCGCGCATCCAGGTCAAAGTCCAGCGGATAGGGATAGGTGAATTGCTCAACGATGCTGGGGCCTTGCAGCAGTGCCTCGGGCGATTGCCCCGTGCTTTCGCCAAGCGGCAGAACTGTCGCGCCGTCCGGCATGTGCACCCGCGCCTGCCCGTCGTCGACATAAAGCCCCGGGTAAGCCGTCTCCAAAGCCAGCACCACAGGTGAACGGCCTGGGTCTTGTGGCAGCGGCAGGGCCATAAAGTCCCGTGCGGTGCAGGCGGAGCCTGCCACGGGGGCGGCCAATCCCAGGAACAAGGCTCCTTGAATGAGCCGGTTCAGCATCCCTGAGAGCGTTCCTGCGCCCGGATCGTTTCAACCTGCGACAGATCGGAGGACGACAGGCGGGGTGCCCGGGTCGAGCAATTGGAAATGTCAAAATAGCGCCGCGCCTTTTCGGTCTGGAAGCAGTAGCCATAGCGCTGGAAGATCGCGTTGCGCTGATACCAGAGATCGAAACAGGCATCACCCGAGGGCACTGGCGCGGCCACCTGGGTTTGTCCGCCGGTCAAAGCGCCGTCGTCACTGCGCACGCCACCTGTCTGTGCGCCAACAGATGCGGACCCTGAACCTGATCCGGCGCCATCGTTCTCGAGACTTTGGGCCAGCTCATTGGCCAGGGCCGCAAAAATCGGGCAATCGCCATATTGCTTCAAATATTGCTCAAAAACCGCAGGAGAGCTGCTTGTCTTGATGGCATCCCATGTCGCGGCCGCCCCTGCGCAAGGATCGGATCTTTGCGGGACAACCACCGGCGTACTTGGCGCAGGTTCGGGATCAACGGTGAACGCCCCGCGCCCGGATGTGTCCGGGTAAAAGGAAAACTCCCCGGACATCTGATCGTAGTAGGCCGGGAACTGTGCGTGATTGACCTGTCGCGCCAGCGCTCGCACATCTTCCCGCACCTTCACGGCGAGTCTCTGCAAGCTGATCCCCGGTTGAGCCATCAGCGGCAGAAGCGCGCGGGTGAACACCGAGTTCGGGTCCTGATCCGAATTGGACAGACGATCCAGGGCAGTTTGACCCGTCCCGGCCGAATAAAGCACAAAGGCACCCTCAGGGGGATCCATGCGGTTCAAGCCGCGTTCTCCGCCAACGCTGCGCGCGCCCTGCCGGGGGAAGGGGTTGTTGCGGCAGGCATCGAGGATCAGAAAGGTCAGCCGGGCGCCCCGGTTTTGGATTTCGGACAGGATCTCGTCGGCCGCCAGTGTCTCATAGGCCAGCAACGTCTCGTTGCCGGGCTCGACCACCGGGACATCCGCGGGCAAAAGACGGTTGCGGCCCGCCAAAGCCACCCCATGGCCGGCGAAGAAGAAGACAACCTCGTCGCCGGATTCAATTCGATTGTACAGATTGTTCAGGGCGATGAAGAACTCCCGCCGGGACGGGTCGATGCTGGTCATGACTTCAAAGCCTGCGCCCCGCAGCGCCTGCCCGACCGCATCGGCGTCGTTACGCGCCTTTTTCAGGGGCGAGACGTTCTCATAGCTGTCGATGCCAACCACGAGGGCCAGCCGTTTGGCCGCGGCCATCCCAGCCGTCACCAGGGTCAACGCAGTACAGAGCGCGACCATCGTCAAACACAGGCGGATCATCGGAACGCTCATCCCAGTCCCATAACTCGCAAACAGGCTACACGAGCGGATAGCCGCTTGTCATCGCTTCGGTCATCGAAATGTGCCGCCCGAGCGTCCCAAGCCCCGGCTCTTGCGTCACAAAGACGCGACGGGCAGGAAGGTGGAACACCAAAAAACGTGCGAGGACCCCAAAAGTGTTCGACCTATACGCCGCGATTTGGCGCGTCAGCGCGCGCCGGCAGGTTCTACTGGTGCTGCTTTCTCTGGCAATTGCGGCGCTGTCAGCCGTGCCGCTGAGTTATCAGAAGGATATCATCAATGCTCTGACGGCGGCCGATATCTCTCATCGTGAGCTGGTAATACTTTGCCTCGGGATGTTTGCCGTGGTCCTGCTGAGCCTGTCCCTGAAGTGGGCCATGGGTCTGGGTGCCAATACGCTGGGCGAGGACGTGATCCGCCGCCTGCGCCGGCGCATCTACAGCAATGCTCTGGATGAAAACCGGCACGAGGCTCTGGGGGCCGGCAGCGTCACGACCATGATCTCGGCTGAGGCCGAAGACCTTGGCAAATTCGCCGGCAGCGCCTTTTCGGAACCGGTCATGCAGGTCGGGACCATGGTGGCGGTGGTCGGATATATTGCCACGGCGCAACCGGTTCTGGGTGTGATCTCGTTGTGTATTGTGCTGCCGCAGGTGGTTTTGGTTCTGTCTACGCAGCGCGTGGTGAACCGCTATGTCGCCGAGCGCGTCCAGATCCTGCGCGCCGCGACACGCGACATCGTGGAAGACAGCGCTCATCGGGAAAGTGAGGACATACGCGCAAGCTTCGATCGGATTTACGACACGCGCTGGCACATGTTCGTCTGGAAGCTGTCCACAAAATTCCTTCTCAGCGCGATCAACGGAGCGGGCACGGTCGGTGTCTTGCTGCTGGGTGGATGGTTCGTGCTAAAGGGGCAAACGGACGTGGGCACCGTGGTGGCCGCAACAATGGGGCTCGCGCGGCTGCAGGGGCCGACGTCCTTTATGATCGCATTCTATCGCCAGATCAGCGCCACTCAGGTCAAATATGAATTGCTGCGCGACGTGGCCCTGCTGCCACCGAACCGTCCGTCACGCCAGACAGACCGGCCCTAGCCGATGGCTGGCGGTCGTACGGGGTATTTGGAAAAAGAAAGAAGCAGCAGGGCGGCGCGCCAAACTGGCCGCACGTCTCAGGCGCGTTCGGTGTATTCCATGGTCTCGGTGTTGACGACGATGTCTTCGTCCTGGCCCACAAACGGGGGCACCATGACCTTCACACCATTGTCAAGGAGCGCCGGCTTGAAGGAATTGGCCGCTGTCTGGCCTTTGACCACGGGTTCCGTTTCCACGACCTTGCAGGTGACCTTTTGCGGCAGGCTGGCGTTCAGCGCCTCCGCTTCATAGAACTCGACCACGATCGTCATGCCATCCTGAAGGAAGGGCCGCCGTTCCCCCAGGAGATCGACCGGCAACTCGATCTGATCGTAGGTTTCGGCATCCATGAACACCAACATTCCATCAGCTTCATAGAGGAACTGCTGATCTTTTTGTTCAAGGCGGACGCGTTCAACCTTGTCAGCGCTGCGAAACCGTTCGTTCAGTTTGGAGCCGTTGCGCAGGTTGCGCATTTCGACCTGTGCAAAGGCGCCACCCTTTCCGGGTTTGACATGATCCACCTTCACCGCCGCCCATAATCCATTGTTGTGCTCAAGCACATTGCCAGGGCGGATTTCGTTGCCATTGATTTTTGGCATGACATAAAACCTTTACAAGCGGTTGATGGGCAGACCGCGCTTCCTATATCTTGCGCATACGGGTGTGACAAGGCGACGAGTGTGTCGCTGTCCTTCGGGCTGTTGAATGGAGCTATGCAAGGATTGCAGGGTAGCTATGCGTTTATGCGGTACCCGAATCGTTGCGCTTTCGACATAAGAGGCGTCACGCCGAAAACTAAAAGCAAGAAAAACAAGGAAAACGAGATGAAAGATTTCGTTGACGGCACGGCCTTTAACAATGAGCAAGGCAACCGTGCCCGAAAACTATTCGCGGCCGTTGTTCTGGCCGCATTGGACGATGCCATAGCCGACGATAAGAAGTACGGAAATGGGCCAGAGCAGATTGCCCGGTGGGCGCGCTCGCGTGATGGGCGCGAAGTTCTGACCTGTGCCGGTATCGACCCGAATGAACGGGTTGTGACCGGTCTGATGGACTTTGTGGGCAAAGGTGTGCGCACATCTGTCGCGCTGTCGCGCGAAGAGAGCGAACGCCGCCATGCCGCAGAGGCTCAAGCGCAAGCCGCCTGATACAGACTTGCGCGCAAACGAACGACGCGCCCCGCGTGGGGCGCGTCGTTCGTTTATTTTGCGGTGGGCTTTGGTCTACTCGAGTTCCTGAGCCGCCAGCGCCCGGTGAATTTCGCGACGCACGAGTTTGCGCACGTTGCGGGTGATGCGTTCGCCCAATGCGCCCTGAAGCTCTTCGCGGACCATATCGGTCACCAATTCGCGCAGGGTCGCTTCGTCGAGGATGGTTTCCTCGGTGGCGAAGATCTCGGCGTTGGCCTCTTCGGCTTCGCGCAAGGCGGCTTCGGCCACGGCGCGGGCCTCTTCGTCGGAAAGCTCTTCGTCAAACGTCTCCGGTGAGTCGAATGCCTCCAGCGCATCGGGCACCGAAACATCGGTCTCAACAGCCTGACGTTCGGCCAGTTGTGCCTCGAGTGCTGCGATCTTCGCTGTGAGAGCCTCGATGGCCTCGGACGCGCCGTCTGGTGCTATGGCCGCGCTATCCGGCGGCAGCGGAGCGGCCTGCATCTGCGCCGGCGTGACGCGCGGAACATCTGTGTCAGACGTGTCTGCGGCGACCGCTTCAGAACCGTGGTTCTGTTGCACGTCAGGGCGAGGTTCATCGATCGTGGCGTGTTCGGCAGGGTCCGGCGTCTCAGACGTCTCCTGGGGCGGCCAGTCTGCGTCGGTCGGAACAGCATCTGCCTGATCGCGCTCTTGCGGGCCCCGAGAAGTGCCATCGTTGTCGAACCGGTCGGCCTCATTGGTCACATCGGCGTGGGTGTCTTCGACCTCGGGGGCTTCGGGGTTTTCTGACGCAGCCTCCGCAAGAGGATCCTGGGCTGGACGCGCCGCCTGAGGTGGCGTGGGAAAGACCGGGCGGATCGGTTCGGGTGTTGCGGCCGTATCATGGAGTTGAACGGGCTCGACCTCGTCCTGATCCGCCGTTGGGGCGGGTGCCGGCGGCTCATCTTTGCGAAACGCAATGTGATCGACCGCCTCGAACACGGATCCCTTGGGGCCGAACTGGGCGATGTCGAACTCGTGTTGCGCCTCAGTTCTCGTCTCAGGCTCAGGCTCAGGCTCAGGCGCGTTTGCAGTATCGAACGCGCTGTCCTCGTTTGCCGAGAGGTCGCCGGAGGATGCATCTGCCACGTCCGGGTCGACTTCGCGCCGGAATTCGTCTGGCTCAGGCTCAGTGGCGTCGACAGGCCAGGACTCGCCGTGATCCGCCTCCAAGAGGTCCTTGGAGGTTGCGTCTGCCATTTCGCGGTCGACCTCGGGTAGGTCGTCCTCCGTCTCTGAACCGTCAGCCTCGACGGGCCAGGACTCGCTGTCCTCGTCCGCGGAGAAGTCGCTGGAGGATTCGTCGTCGACCATATCCGAGTCGATCTCGGGCAGGTGCTCGTCCGTTTCAGGCTCAGGGGCCTCGACCGGCTGAAGCGCTCCGTGTTCCTGCGTGACAAGATCGTCGAAGGTGTCGTCTGCTGCGTCCGCGCCAGCCTCTTGTGCGTCTTCAGTGGCAGCCTCAGGCTCAACAGTGTCGACAGG
>JBCDEC010000042.1:0-23955 GCA_039179965.1 Pseudomonadota bacterium | reverse complement strand
GGGCTGCACGTCCCGCTGATTGCCTGAACTTTTCGTCTGCCTGCGACATCGCGTGGCACCCGATCGCATCCTGTCCCATTTGATGCTGCATCGGACTGCCTCTGTCCCGGATCGGTGCCGTCCCCGCGATACTCGCTTTACTGCCGCCGCCATCCTCGCCCGGATGTGCGGCGGTTTTTTTTGTGAGCACCACGCCTGTCGCGGGCCCGAGAAAATTCGCCGAATTTTCATAGCCCCGTGGCGCGGGTCAGGCGCAGTCCACCTGTTCGGCCTGTGCAATGGCTTCTGCTGTAGCTTCCAGCGGCAGAAGGATCGAGGCATGGCGATTCTTGTAGTCGCGGGCCGGCAACAACACGTTCAGACCGTCAAACGGGGCATCTGGCACAGGTCCGCCGGACTTGAGCATCGCCTTCAGCTGATCGCGGGCGCGTTCGATCTCGTCCCGGGTGCGCCCGATGACGACCTGACCGACCACGGCCGCAGCCGCCTGACCCAGCGCACAGGCCTTCACGTCCTGTGCAAAGTCGCTGATCCGCCCGTTGTGCAGGGCGACATCGACGGTCACCGTGGATCCGCACAGCGGAGAGCGGCGTTTGATCGATGCATCTGCCTTGTCCAAGCGGCCAAGATGCGGAATCTCGGCGGCAAGCTCGAGGATCCGGGCCGAATAGAGTTTGATCAGATCTGTGTCTCCAGACATCGCTTTCCCTCTGCTGGCATTCCCCATAGATAGGACGCGATATCCAAATTGCACAAGGGGTTTGCCATGGGCTTTTCCGCCGACACGCTCACCTATACCGCCGACGGGTTGATTCCGGCGATTGCGCAAGATGCGGCCACAGGCGATGTGCTCATGATGGCCTGGATGAACGCCGAGGCCGTTGCCCGCACGTTGGAGACGGGGCGGGTCACGTATTGGTCGCGCTCGCGCCAGGAGTTCTGGATCAAGGGGGAGACCTCGGGTCACACGCAATCGCTTGTGGAATTCCGGGTCGATTGTGACCGCGACTGCCTGTTGCTGCGGGTCGATCAGGTCGGCCCGGCCTGCCACACCAACCGGCGGTCCTGCTTTTACACGGCCGTCGAGAATGGTGACGAGATCGAACTGATGACCCCTGAGACCTAGCGCGGCCGCCGCGTTTCAGAGGGTGCGCAGACCCCCAAGCCCTTGAGACCGGGCCTAATCTTCTGACAGGCGCCCTGTGCGGCCGAGCGGGGTGTGCCGCTAGAGCCCGACCATTGCCCGAATGTCTTCGGGCGTCAGACCTTGGGAGCGGTAGAACCCGAGGCTGCGTGCATCGTCCCGTTTGGCCAGCCGCTTGCCTGCGTCGTCGCGGATCAGCCGGTGATGGTGATAGCGCACCACCGGCAGGCCGAGCAGGTGCTGCACCAGAACATGCAAGACCGTGGCCTCAAACAGGTCCGCGCCCCGGACGACCTCGGTGATGTCTTGCGCGCCGTCGTCCACCACGACGCACAGGTGATAGGATCCGGCCATCCCGCGCCGTTCGAGCACCGGATCTCCGATCGTTGCGATCAAGCTGTCAGGATCAAGCCTGTGATGGCCGCGATACAGCGGTCCCGTCTCTTCAAAGGCCAGCTCGGGGGCACCGGACAGGGCGCGCGCAAGGTTCAGCCGCAAGACATCCCCGGGCTGGCGGTCCGACATCGGCCGCGCCCGACAGGTTCCGGGATAGATGCGCCCGTCCGGGCCGAATTGCGGCCCACCTTCCTGCGGGGCGGCGGCTGCGGCCTCGATGTCGGTGCGTCGGCAGCGGCAGGGATAGAGCAGACCCTGGTCGGCCAGTTGGTTCAGGGCAGCGCTGTAGGCCGGGGCGCGGTCGGACTGGCGCAGGACCGGTTTCGGCCAGCGCAGCCCGAGCCAGGCGAGGTCGTCATAGATCTGCGCCTCCCAGGCCGGCCGCGCACGGGCGCGGTCAATGTCCTCGATGCGCAGCAGACACCGGCCCCCGTCCGCGCGTGCCCGGTCAAAGGCCGTAAGGGCGGAAAAGGCGTGACCCAAATGAAGCGGACCCGTGGGCGAAGGTGCAAACCGGGTAGAATACACGAGCAGCGCGGCGTCAGTCTTCGCGCCGCACGCGCGCCTGATGGATCATCAGCCAGGCCAGTATGATGAACATCGGATGGGTCAGGCCGCCTGAAAATATGATCGCCGGGACCCAGACAATGAACACAAAAATGCTGGTGATCACCCAACCGGACAGGAAGATGGCCAGCGGCGGAATGAGGATGGCCAGCAGATAGAGCACGTCGATGATCCCGTTCAGATTGGTCCGTCAGATCGCAGGCACCGCGACTCTTTGAGCGGCGAGCCAGGCGGACCAATCGGATTTGGCGCGATCAGTATAGGCCTTGTAGCGGTCCTTGCGACCCCGCCGCCCGCCCCGCAGCCCTTCGACCGGCGGAAACAGGCCGAAGTTCACATTCATCGGCTGGAAGGTCTTTGCCTCGGCCCCGCCGGTGATGTGCGTGATCAAGGCCCCGCTCGCCGTGGTCGGAGGCGGCGGGGGCAGTGTCTCGCCACGCATCTCGGCCACGCTCATACGCCCGGCCAAAAGCCCCATGGCCGCGCTTTCCACATATCCCTCGACGCCGGTGATCTGCCCGGCAAAGCGGATGTTGGGCCGGCTTTTGAGCCGCATCTGCGCATCAAGCAGCGTCGGGCTGTTGATGAATGTGTTGCGGTGAATGCCGCCCAACCGCGCAAACCGCGCGGCTTGGAGACCCGGGATCATCCGCAAAACCTCGGTTTGGGCGCCGTATTTCATCTTGGTCTGAAAACCGACGATGTTGAACAGCGTGCCCAGCTTGTTGTCCCGTCTGAGCTGTACGATGGCCCAGGGTTTCACATCCGGCGCATGCGGGTTGGTCAGGCCGACGGGCTTCATCGGCCCGTGCCGGAGCGTTTCGCGCCCGCGCTCTGCCATGACCTCGATGGGCAGGCAGCCATCAAAGTAACCTGCCGTCTCGCCGTCGTGGAATTCGGTTTTGTCGGCCTCCAGCAGCGCATCGATGAAACGCTCGTACCCGGCCTTGTCCATAGGGCAATTCAGATAGGCGGTGCGCTCTTCTTCGGTCTCGCCCTTGTCGTATCGCGATTGCATCCAGGCCTTGGACATGTCGATGCTCTCGGCGTAGACGATGGGGGCAATGGCATCGAAAAAGGCCAGCGCCTGCGTGCCGGTCTCTGTTGCGATGGCCCGGCCGAGGGCCTGCGAGGTCAACGGGCCCGTGGCAAAGATCCACTGGCCCTGATCGGGCAAGGCGTCGATCTCTTCATAGCTGACCGAGACATTGTCCAGACTGGTCAAACGCCGGGTCACGGATTCGGCGAAGGGATCGCGGTCCACGGCCAGGGCGCCACCGGCGGGCAGGCGATGGGCATCCGCTGTCGTCATGATCAGACCATCGCCCTGGCGCATCTCCCAGTGCAGAAGACCCACAGCGTTTTGCTCATGATCGTCGGAGCGAAACGAATTCGAACAGACCATCTCGCCCAGATGTCCGGTGCGATGGGCGAATGTTTCCACCTGCGGGCGCATTTCGTGAAGCACCACGCGCACGCCGCGATGCGCAGCCTGCCAGGCCGCTTCGCACCCGGCCATACCGCCGCCGACAATGTGAAGGATCTCTGTCATGATCGCGATGTAGGCAGATCGTGGCAGCGATGCAAGCGCGCAGCCGACGCGCTGCAAACACGAAACCCTTGCAGACCTGGTCAAACACCGCCGTCCAGGCACCGCAATGCGCGTCGCTCGGGACGTCGAAAACCCGGAAACATCGGATGAAGAAGAGGAGCCTGGGTCGCCGCTGCGGTTACGTCAGGCCGGGAGAGAGACCGGCTGGAGGGACATATGGGTCGGCGGCGACCCCAAGACTATGGCGAGGGTATGAGGGACCCTGCCGATGTTTTGACACAAAGCTGCCCAAATTGACAGGCGATTTCCGGAAACAATCGATTTCCAAAATGCCTATTGCGGCCAGTCGGGCGGGCGCTTTTCGATGAAGGCCGAGATGCCCTCGGCAGTGTCTCGCATCATCATGTTTTGCGCCATGACCTCGCCCGTATAGTCATAGGCCTGTGCAACGGGCATTTGCGCCTGCGCGTAAAAGGCCTCCTTGCCGATCGCGACCACCGCGCCCAGCTTTTCAACCACGCGATCGGCCAGGGCCTGGGTTTCCTGCGCCAGATCGGCCGCAGGGACAGCCTTGTTGATGAGGCCCAGCCGCTCGGCTTCCTCGGCATGGACGAACTGGCCCGTGGTCAGCATCTCAAAGCTTTTCTTGCGGCCGATGTTGCGGGTGAGCGCCACCATCGGAGTTGAGCAAAAGAGCCCGATGTTGACGCCGTTGACGCCAAAGCGGGTGGTGTCTGCGGCCACGGCCATATCGCAGGTGGCCACCAGTTGGCAGCCGGCCGCCGTGGCGATGCCATGGACCTGGGCGATCACCGGCTGGGGCAGGGACTGGATGGTCAGCATCATCTTGGCGCAGCGCTGGAACAGGTCGCTGAAATACGCCTTGCCGCCGTCTTCGGCCTGACGTCCGGCCTGCATCTGCTTGAGGTCGTGGCCCGCGCAGAAGGCTTTGCCTGCACCCGACAGGATCACCACCCGGATCGTGCGATCCTCGCGCAATGCATCCAGCTCGGTTTGCAGCGCCGCCAGCATTTCTTCGCTCAGCGCGTTCAAACGTTCCGGCGCATTCATATGCAGATGCGCGACGCCACCGGTGTCCTGGCGATCAAGAATTGTCATAACGGCCCTCCCATGTCATGGCACAGCGTAAAGCCAAGAACGAGAGAGGGAAAGCATGGGTTTGGTGTTGGATCGCGAGGCGTTGAGCGCTTATCTCGACGAGATCTTCCCGCAGTTTGCCAACGACTTTGACATCACCGGTCTGGCGGCGATGGAAATCTCGACACGCATGGCCACCCATGCGCAACATGCCCGGCCGGGCGGCACGATTTCCGGCCCGACGATCTTTGCGATGGCCGACCTGACCTTCTATGCGCTGGTTCTGTCAATGATCGGGCGGACGTCGCTTGCCGTGACCACAAATTGTACCATTGACTTCATGCGCAAGCCCGCCGCCGAAGCCGCTTTGACCGCTGATGCGCGGCTGCTGAAGCTGGGTCGGGTGCTTGTTGTCGGAGATGTATTGATACAATCCGAAGGCAGTGACAAGATCGTGGCCCGTGCCAGCCTGACCTATTCCATTCCGCCTGCGGGATCTGCCGCGGCGCAGGCCGGATAGCGATTCCGCGCAAATCTGGCCGCTTGTTCTGCTGCCTGTGGCCCAAAAAAAGGCCAGGCGATGCCTGGCCAAGATGCGATCTGTCCCGAAGGACGCCGCGGGGGAGATGGGTTAGGACAGCCAGAAAGGCCGACTTGCTTCTTTCATGGCTTTTGAACGGGTTACGCCGATATCCTCAAGCATGTGATCGTCCAGTTTTGCCAGGTTGTTTCGCGTGCGGAATCGTGTGTCCCACTCAATAATGACCGCCGCCAGTTTCACAGCGAGCAGGGCGAACAACGGCAGGCGCGGGACTGCGGTGAACGGTGCGAAATCCCGTGTGGTGTGGCTACGTGTCATGGCAAAATCCTCTCTATTGTATTGACACAATTTCGGTGTACCAAGTACAGTGCAGACATACATCTGGAAATGTACCAAGAAAAGAGAAACATTGTAATGGATACAATTTGGTCGACCCCGCTCGGAAACGTGAAAGGGCCGAAGTATGAGAAGGTGGCGACCAAGATCAGGGATCAGATTTCAGGCGGCGGTCTGGTGCCCGGCGCCAAGCTGCCGCCGGTGCGCGATCTCGCCTACAAACTGGGTATTACGCCGGGAACTGTGGCGCGCGCCTATACGCTGCTCACCGATGAGGGGCTTTTGAACGGAGAGGTCGGGCGCGGCACCTTTGTGGCTGATCCCACGAGCGCCTCCGCCCTGGCCTGGACCGACACGGATCCGCTTGAGATCGACGCAATTGCGCATAATTCGGGCTACTCCGACAGTTCTGACGTCAATCTCTTTTCGCCCCATCTGCCCAGCGTGGGCCAGTCGCGCCTGCTCAAGGATCTGCTGATGCAGATCGCGACGGATCCGCCGTCCGGACTGATGCATTATCCCAGCCACAGCGGGTCGCGCCCGGCCCGGGAAGCCGTGGCGCGCTGGCTGTCAGAGGCACCGATTGGCACGGTGCGGCCCGATGATGTGGTCTTGACCAATGGCGGGCAGAACGCGATCTCGCTGATCCTGCAGACGGTGCTGCGCGGACGCCGACCGGTGGTGCTGGTGGAGGAACTGGCCTATCCGGGCTTCCGACGGGCCGCAGAGCTTTTGCGGGCAGAGGTTGTGCCCGTGGCCATGGATCAGGACGGTCTGATCCCCGAGGCGGTGGAGGCGGCCGCGCGCGGCTGTGATGCCCAGGTGCTTTGCACCTCGCCTGAGATTCACAATCCAACACTGAGCACAACGCCACTGGCGCGTCGCCAGGCGCTGGCCGCTGTCGCGCGCCGGCACGATTTGCAGATAATCGAGGACGATTGTTACCACCTGCGGCAGGCGGCGACCCCGTCCTACCGGGTCCTGGCGCCAGAGCGGTCGTGGTATGTCTCTTCGATCTCCAAAAGCCTCACGCCCGCGCTGCGTGTCGGTTTTGCCGTGGCGCCCGAGGCCGCGACAGCGGGTCTGCGCCGCGCGGCAGAGCATGGGTTCTTTGGGATCGCCACGCCGCTGGCCGACCTCACGGCTCTGCTGTTGGCGCATCCCCAGGTCGATGACTTGAGCAAGGATGTCTCCAGGGTCATCGGCGTCTACGTGCAAAGCGCGGTGAACATTCTGGGCCGCTATGATCTCAAATGGCGCTCGGACGCCGCCTTTTTGTGGCTGATGCTGCCGAAAGGGTGGCGCGCCGGCGCGTTTTCCCGCGCGGCGGAGATGAAGGGCGTGCAACTGCGCTCTGCCGAGGACTTTGCCCCGCGCAACGTCAATACGCCCCACGCCGTGCGGTTTTCCGTCAACGCAGGCGTTCCACTGACAAAATTCGAAGACGCGCTCTTTCGCCTGCGCGATCTTCTGGACAATCCGCCGGTCGCGATCGCGGTGTGACCGCGGTCAGTTCAGACTCATGCCTGTGGGATCCTCGACCAGCAGATCGCCCCAGTCGGTGCGATAGGCCATCTCGGCGAGCACCTGATCGGGCAGGAAGGGCTGACCCGCCCGGATCTGCCAGCCGCCGCCCAGAGCCTTGTAGAGCGCCACCAGATTGTTTGAGACCTCCGCGCGCGCCTGCACCAGGTTGGCTTCGGCCCCCAGCAGGTTTTCCTGCGCATCCACCACCCGCGAATAATCCGCCGCCCCGTCGGTGTATTGCGTCAACGCGATGTCCGCGGCGCGTTTGGAGGCTGTGACACTGTCGCGGTACAGCGCCGCGGTCCGGCGCGAATTGGTATAGGCCACGGTGGCATTTTCCGCTTCGGCATAGGCGTTCAGGACGGTGTTCTGGTAGTTCGCCACCAAGGCCTGAAAGGCCGCGTCCTGGGCTCGGACATTGTCCTGAATGCGCCCGTAGTTCAGTACATTCCAGACCACGCCCGCGCTGGCCAGTCCGGTGCCCGAGGCGGCCTCGAAGAGCGTGTTGCCGGCGCTGGCCTGCAGCCCGATGGTGCCCGACAGAATGAATTGCGGATAGAGATCGGACAGCGCAATGCCCACCTCCGCCGATTGCGTGGCGGCCTCGAATTCGGCCGCCCGGATATCGGGGCGGCGGCGCAATAGCTCGGCCGGCACCCCCACCGCGACGGAGCCGCTGGCGGCCGGGATCCGGCCCGAATTGCCAAGCGTGCCGTCCAGAGAATTGGGCACCTGACCCAACAGGACAGCCAGCGCGTTCTTGGATTGCTCAAGCTCGCTTTGTAGCCCCGGCAGCAGGGCCTTGGTGTTGCTGAGAAGGGTCGTCGCCTCTTCGACATCGAGCTCGGTGGTGACGCCATTGTTGAACCGAAGCTGCGTCAGATCGAGGCTTTCCTGCTGGAGCGTGATGTTGCGGCGGGCCAGTGCAACCGTTTCCTGCAAGGCGCGGATGTTGATGTAGACGGCGGCGACATCGCCGGTCAGCGTAACGAGCGCGTCATCGTAATTGGCGACCTGGGTGGCAAGATTGGCCCGTCCGGCTTCGACCCCGCGCCGGGCGCGGCCCCAGACGTCCAGCTCCCAAGTGGCGTCAAACCCGATGTCGGTCGTGCCATAGGTCACATTGAGGTCCGTCACCCGGCGGATATCCTCGATGGGGCCGATGTTTTCGCTGATCCGCCGCCGGCTGGTGCGCGCGCCCACCGATTGGGATTGCGGGAACAGCCCCCCGAACGCGATACCCAGTTGGGCGCGGGCCTGCAGCACCCGGGCGCCCGCGATCTGCAGATCGAGGTTCTGCGCATAGGCCTTGGCCACGAGATTGTCCAAGGTCGGGTCATGGAAGGTGCGCCACCAGTCGATCACCGGCGCGCTGCGCGCGGTCAGGCCGTCGCCGCCGGGCGCATGGCTGTTCGCCGCCAGCCAGTTGTCAAAGACCGGTGAATTCGGACGCGTGAAATTCGGGCCCACAGGCGCGCAGGCGGTCAGAGCCGCGGTGCCCGCAAGGATCAGGCTTCGAAAGAACGCTTTGGGCTGGGGCATCGGGTTCGTTCCGCTAGACCGGCAAAGGCCGGATGAAGTTGGCGAAGGAATAGAGGCGGATGTTGACGCGTCGCAACCATTCGAAGGTGGGGCCGCCCCCGGTGTAGATGGCCACAGCGGCATGCGCACCGGCGGGCAGGATCCGGTCATCGGGCACAGTCACCGTAATCTGGACGGCAATCCGGCCCGGCGCCTTCGGGATGATGAATTCCGGCAAGCGGCCCGAGGGCAGATACTGGCCCTGGTTGGTGGCCCACCACACAGCCTCGACCTTGCCGTCAAAGATCTCGCCGGGATAGAGGTCGAGCGCCACTTCGACGGGTTGGCCCGCCTCGACGAACTTGAGGTTCTGTTGCCGGAAAGTGGCCAGAAGGTAGGGATTGGCGTCCGTCACAAAGGCCGCAATGGCCCCAAGCCGGACGGTGCCCACGACCATGCCGGGGCGGGCCTGCTGGTTGACGATCATCCCGTCTTCGGGCGCGTGAATGGTTGTCTGGCTGAGGAAGTAATCCGCCTGCGCCACCTGCGCCTGTGCCTGTGCCACGGCGGCGTTGATGCCGCCGTATTCGGCCGCTTCGGCGAGTTTGGCCTTTTCGAGATTGGCCTCGGCCTCTTTGACCGCTGCGGTGTCTTCTTCCACCTGGTCGGTCCAACGGTCAAGCTCGTCCTGGCGGCCGCCGCCCTGCGGCACCAGCGCCTCGTAGCGTGTTTTCTGATCATTGGCGTAGTTCAGTTGCGCCTGTGCCCGTGCCACGGCCTGGGTGGCCGAGATCACGTCCTGCTCCAGGATCTTGGCATTCTGCTCGGCCTGCACCAGTTGCGCTTCGGCCTCGGTCTTTTGCAGCTGAAAGACGGTATCGTCGAATTGATAGAGTGGCGTGCCGGCTTTGACCGGAACGTTGGACTGAACCAGCACCTCGGTCAGCAACGTGGGCTCGGGCAGGCGGGGCACGATCTGGATGGTGTGCCGGATCGCATGCACATCGGCGGAAAACGGCTGAAAAAAGCGCAGCGCCACCATAAAGATGATGAGGATATGTGCGCCCATCCAGAAGGTGACGACCCCCCATGCGATGGTGAATCGCAGGAGTTTGAGTTTGAAAAAGACGATCCAGACGACGATCGCATAGACCAGCGATATGCCAAGAGCCATGAACATGGGTAAGTGTTCCTCTGCGCCTAGCTCCTGGGCTCGGCTGCGTTGTCAGGCTTGGATTTGCCGGACTGTGCCTTGAGCCGGGCGATTTCTTCGCGCACGGCTTCGCGTTCCTCTTCCGGCAAACGGCGGATGTCGATGGTCATTGAATCGTGGAACGCCCACATAAAGGCGTGCACCCAGGGCACCACGGCCAGAAAGCCCATCCACCCCATGACCTTGACCGATTCCGCGTGGGGGTGGTTGCGCTGGATCGCAATGCGCCCCGGCAGCCCCATAATGTACATCACCAGAGCCATGAATGCGATCAGGAAGACCAGGCCAACGGCAAAGGTCAGATAATCGTAATTGTCCAGCGGACCGCCCAGAAGCTGCATGCTCAATCCCCCACCATGTTTTGAGGGGAGTGTAAGCGCTTTGTCATGATATACAACGCCTCAATCGGCGCCCATGCTCTGGCAGGTGCGCAGGTCAAAAAGCGGGGCGCGCTCAGGGGTGGGAAGGGCCGGTTTGCACCGCACCGGCTGAGCAGATCGCGCGCCATCGGGCGCGCCGCTCTGGGGCCTCTGCGCGATTGAGGGCTTGCTCTGGGGCCGCGCGCGGGCAGGCCGGCCGGGTGAGTCGCGCCACGCGTTGACCATATTTCACAGATCTCCGATCCGGGAAATCGGCACAATCCGCGCCCCGGGCGCCGGACCGTTAACGAGTCTTGGGGTAGTTTGGTCACAATTGACTGGGAATGCGTTTTTTTCGCCAAAATCCCGTCGCATTGCGGCATACAGATTGCGGGGGCGCGCCGAGGGCATGGCGCAAATTTTGGATGAAGCAGCCGTCAGGACCCGGCTGTTTCGGCAGGACAGCATCGACGACCGTCGTGCTGGATCGCAACGTCCAAACGCCATGCTGACATAAAGGTGGAGACAAACATGGCGCTTCCAGCAGATCAGCCTTCCGTGGACCCCGCGCCTGTGCGCAGGTGGCTGCGCAACTTCGCAGAGGACCGGCGCGGCGTGGTGTCGGTCGAATTTGCCATCATGGTGCCGCTGGTGCTCTGGGCCTTCATGGCGCTTTACGTGTATTTCGACGGCTACCGGCAGAGCTCGATCAATCTGAAGGCCGCTTATACGATCTCTGACATTCTGTCGCGCGAAACCGGCATTGTGGACGAGGGCTACATCGACGGTATGCAAGAACTGTTTCAGTTCCTGACCCGCAGCGGCTCTGACAACTCCATTCGCATCAGCGTGATCAGCTGGAACCAGGCAGATGACCGGTATTATGTCGACTGGTCATCCAACCGCGACTGGCAGGATGGGACAGACCTCAATGATTCCAACATCATGGGGTATTCCGACAAGTTGCCGGTGATGGCGAACTCGCAGCGCCTCGTGCTGGTTGAGACGCGCAACACCTATGCGCCGGTCTTCAAGGTCGGCATGGACGACATCGAACTCGAGAACTTCGTCTTCATGAACCCGCGCTTCGTGCAGAACGTGGCCTGGGACGGCGGCGGCAGCACCTGAGCGTTTGCGCATCCGCGCACCCGATCACGCGAGACATTCCCAACCGCCCGCGCCGCGCCCCGTTCCATCGGGGGGCGGCTCTTGCCTTTTGCGGGCTGGGGTCGGTTGCGAGGTTAGTTGCAGAAGAACTCGCACCCGTCCTCTGATGCAGGCTGATCCTCGACGATCGACGGCAGCACGAAGAAGAAGCTTGGCAAGTAGACGGTTTCGGCACCGACCACGGGTTTGAAACGGTAGAGCCGCCGGATAACCTCTTGCCCCGGTTTCAAAGCAAACTCGCGGCCGGTCCATTGCAGCTGGTCAGGGCGGGCATAGATCTGCGCGTCCATGTTCCCCAGATGGTAGCTGATCCAGCAGATGTCGCGGCGCAATTCCTCGACAATGGCGGGGTCGGTGCTGTCGGCGCGCGACAGCAGCACGTCGGGGGGTTGCGCAAGGAAGCTGGCATCGGCGCCCGGCAGATTGCGCAGATCCGACAGGATCGCGCGCACATCCGCATTGCTGTCCGCCCGGTCCCCGGAAAACGCCTCGGCCAGTTGCACGATCAATTGCCGGAACGCGCTGCGCTGCTCCGGAGAGCCCACCAGACCGCACATCGCCTCGAAGTTCTGACGCAGGAACCGGGCCTGGCCGGGCTCCAGCGAGACCGTATAGGTCCAGTCGACAGGCCGGATCAGCCCGTCCTCCCGGCGCGAGAGCGGGGCAAACCCGGTGGCGGCCTGCACAATCGGGTCGCCACCATTGGCATCCAGCCCACGGTCGGCCAGCAGGCGTTCATCAAGGATCACCCGGGAGCTTGCCAGATCCTGCGCCCGGGCCGAGCTCTGGGCGAGTTCATCGCCCAGGATCTGACCGCGCAGCGCGCTGACCGCCTGGATCACCTCGGCCAGCACCAGATCAAGCTGATCGCGCACCACCTCGGGCGTCCGGCTGGCGGCGTCTTCAAAATCGATGCGCGCGACATCTGAAGGCGCCGCGGTGCCCTCCAGCAACGGCTCCAGCATAGCAGTGGCCTGGCGCATGAAACGCTCGCGTGCCTGCGTTGCGGAGAGATCCTCCTGATCGTCGGTCAGGATCGCGATCGGCACATAGTAGGTGTCCAGATTGGCCAGGCGCGTGAGGACGTCGCGCGGCGCCGTGCCGGGGCGGGATCCGTGATCGGCGATGTGCAGGATGATGCGCGGGCCGTCTTCGAACCATGCGCGGTCGCTGTCAAAGCCCTGCGCCAGTTGGGCCACGGCCTCAAGCGCGCTTTCCTCGCGCAACCCCACCGGATCGGCCAGCCCGGGATGGGCGGTGATCCCGGCCAGCGGTCCGGAGACGTCAAACCCCGGGCCGATGCGCGTCGGCCCCATCAGCTCTTCGGTGCGGATCGGGTCGTCCAGCCCAGTGCGGGCGGGATCCAGAAAGTCGCTGTAAGCCACAACCGAAAGGCGCAGATCGGGGATCCGGTTGGCGGCATCCAGACTGCGTTGACCGTAGTCGCGCACAAAGGCGGCCAGCCCGTCGCGGATCATCGCCAGATAGGGGCGCATGCTTTCGGTGGTATCGACCACGATCATCACGTTGACGCGTTGCAAGGCCTCGACCTGGCGGGCAAAGGCAGACTGCTGCATGAGTTGGGAGGCTGATCCGGACCCGGTCTGCCCCAGGAAGATCACCTCATGATAGGGCACGTCCTGTGGATCCGGCGCCAGCGGGTCGCGGGAGGGATCGACCGTCCGGATGATCGGATAGCTCAAAAGCTGCAGGCCGCCGTGTATATAGTCGACCAACTGCGCCGCGGGCAGACCGGCAAAGATATCGGGCTGCGGCCGGCCTTCGCGCCAGTTGCGCACCAGATTGCGCAGCCGCTGAAACATCGCCCCTTGTCCGTCGACGTCGTAAAAGAGACCCAGGCGGGTGGGCCAAAGCGCCAGCGCTTCGAGATTGATCCAGCCGAACATCTGACCTTCGCCGTCTCCGGTCAGGACCATCACGGCGCCACCGGGTCCGGGGGCGACGTCATGGATCTCCAGAACCGAGAAGAACAGGCGCGTGGCCCGTTCGATGCCGCCGGTCGGGGCGGTCAGGAACGGGTAGGGGGTGTTGAGCGCCGCCGAGGTCGATCCCATCAGCACGCCTTTTGCACGCAAGCCGCGCGGCACGCCCTTGCAGGCCGCCTCGGCGGCCACCGTAAGAGAAGGCAGATTGGCGCAGAAGTCCTCAAAGGTCATCGCCCGCGGGGTTTCGCAGATCGCTTCGCCGCGCCGCTCGAAGGGCGATATCTCGTCACTGCGGTGCAGGTCCAGCAGCGCCCGCCGGGTGACCCAGCCGCACAGGCCGCCCGGGGTGGCCACAAAGACCCGCGCATTGCCGCCTTCGCCCACTTGTCCGTAACACGAGACACGCTCAAAACTCTGCGCCAGTTCCGTGATCGGGCGGCGCGCATTGGGCAGACCGTACAGTTCGACATCCGAGCCGATCAGCCATTGCCCACCGCTTTCGCGCCCCTGCAAAAGGCCGGCGAGGTCGGTGCAATCGGCCAGATCTTCGATTTGCAACAGCCCTGTGTCGATCAGACCCTGGGCCACGGCAGGCCGTCCCAGCATCGGTGTGACGCAACATGCGCCCAACAGGGCGAGCGGGCGCAGCAGACGCGTCGTCCAGCCACGGGGCTGCCGGCGCCGGGGCGCGGGCGAGGCCGGGCTTTGGAGCAGCGTCAGAAACTTGGGCAGGATCATGGGCGGGCCGTGTCCTCGGTCAGCTGGGTCATCATGTGCAGCGCCAGGCGATCGGCCAGTGCGGCGGCATAGCGTCCGGCGATATCGCCATCGGGTCGCCAGGGTTCAATGAAAAAGGGGTAGGTTGTGACCTTGTCTCCCGAGGACAGGCAACGGGTCAACCCACCGGGGCGGCTTGGGGCGTCTGGATCGAAGCTCAGTGGCTGAAAGGCGCTCAGATCCGGGGTGTCTTCGGGGCGCAGACGCACCAGCGGAAAGACGGTGAGCGAAATCTCGGGTCCGTCCTGTGCCCCCGGCGCCGCCAGATCGTCCAACAGAGAAGCAAAACGGCGGTCCGCACAGGGATCGCTCAGCGCGACGGCGGTGCGCGGCGTGACCGGCGCAATCAGGTTGAGCGACAGATGAGTCACGCCGCGCTCGGCCGCATCGCGCACCGCTGCGGTCAACGACGAGGCAAGGGTGGTCGGGGTCAGTCTTGGCCGCATCTCACCCAGATCGGCGCGCTCCGCCGCCGGGATTGTGGCAAAGCGCGTGGCAGCCCCTCTGCGCAAGGCATCCGAGGGCAGGGCCAGTAGCGACACCAACCCTTCGGTCTCATCCAGCCGCGCCACCCCGACCGAGGACAGCGCCCAGGCATCGTCCCCCCAACTTGCCGCAAGCCGGGCCTGAGCGGATTCGACCGCGCCGAGGATCTGCGTGGCGAGGCGCTGGCGTTCGGCCGGATCGAAGCCCAGCGTGACGTCGAGATCGCCGGCATCCATGGCCACCACATGCAGTGCGGCCCGATTGATCCGGGCCTCCTCTGACAGTGCCAATGAGAGCACCGGCGCGGTTGGTATCTCGACCGCCCGGCTTGGTGCGCCACAGGCGGCCTCCGCCGAGACCGCCAGGTACACCTGCACGCGCCCGTCGCGCACCGGGATCGGAATTTGCGGCACGGCGGTGAACTGCGCGGGCATCGCCCCCGCGACCGGGTTCAACTCCAATCGCGCCCGTGTTCCGTCGGGCCCGTCATATTCCAGATCCATCCGGCAGGCGGCGCCGGATTGTCCGGCGGGCAAGGTCACCAGGATGGCGTTGGGCGCCCGGTCCTGAGCCCCGGCCACGATCTGCCAATGGTCGTCGCTGACGGGGTGGATGCGCGCGCGGCGGTCCTTGAGCGCGGCGAAGGCGCGGTCCGGGCAAGCCGGGGTTTCCGTGAAGATATCGGCGCCGATGGCGAAGAGGACACAATCCAGCCGCCGGGCGAGATCCGGCGGCAGGTCATCCTCGCGCCCGTCGACGTTCACATAGGTCAGGCGCAGGGGCACCGGAGCCGGGCCGCGGGAGGGTGGCGCGCGCTCTTCGGGGCGTGGCGAGAGTGCGGGGGCCTTCACCGGCGGCGTGGGCGTGGTCGCCGTCGCCTCTGGCGGGGTCGTTTCCTGCGTCGGTGCCATTCGGGGCGGGTCAACCGGTGATGCTGTATCTGATGGATTGGCGTTCGGGTCGGACGGCGATGAAGAGGATGTCTGGGATGACGGCACTGGTGGTGTGTCGCCGGCGCCGGACGGGGCCGGATCCGGCAGGCTGGCGGTTTCCGGGCCCTTTGCGTCGGATGAAGGTTCACCGACGAGGGGCGCTGCGGCCTCTGGCGGCCGTGAAGGCGTCGGATTTGGGTCCGGCGCGCCGGTCGGCGTGGCCGCGCGCAGATCGGCACAGTCGCCGGTGCCACAGAGCGCCAGGATCACGCCGGCCTCATCCAGTCCGGCAGAGCGCAGGAAGATCTGCGTGTCCTGCGGCGCACGGTCCGGGTTCAGCGCCAGGATATTGGCTTCGCTCCAGCGGGTTTCTCCCAGCAGCGGCATGGGCAGAAATGCGCGATGATCCCCAAAGATCTGCTGCCCTGTCCCGATGGGTTCTTTCACCGGGTCCGGGAAATCCACCGGGATCGGATATCCGCGCGTCACCCAGGCCGAAAAGGCCCGATCCGCCGCCGCCTCGTCTTCATGGCGGCCCAGCAGCAGCAGCGGCAAATCGGCCGGGCGCGGACCGCCGCGCAGATCCTGCACCTCAAAGGAGGTTTCGGCATCAAGGCCCGGCCGGAAGGCCACGCCGATAAGGGTGCAGCTCAGGACGCCGTCTTCCAGCGCCAGGGGGTCGGCCCTGGCCAGCCGCGCGGTGATGCCCGTGCGCAGCGGCGTCAGGACAATCGGCGCGCTGCGGTCGAGCGCACTGGCATCCCCGGCCCAGATAAAGCGCAGCGGGGCCGCGCTGAGCCGCTGGCGGGTCTTCGCAGACGTATCACCCAGGCCGGTGGCGGCAAGCAGTGCCGCGCAATCAAAGCGTGGCAGCGCATCAGGAGTAACGCTTTGCGCCCGGGCCGGGGTGGCCCAGTGCAGGCATAGGATCAGCAGCAGAATGGCGAGAGAGGCGGGGTTGTACATCATGTCACCTGAAGATCACCACATGGGCTTCGTCCTGCGCCCGGCCAGGTGCGAGGCCCGGCGCGCCATCCGCGTTGCGGCGGCAGAATTGCGGGGTTTCGTCCTGCCAGACCCAAAGCACCATCTGGATGGCACGGTCGACGCCGGATTGCGCGCCCAGCCAGTCGAGCGCCGCGGCGCAGTCCTGCGCCGGCAGTTTGGGCAGGCTGCCCTGGACCCGGAGCAGCTCGTTTTCCGGCACGAAGGAAGACCAGACGGTGCCACCGGCATAGCCAAAGTCCGGCGTCGGCCCAAGCCCGGCATTGGTGAGGCGTTCGGTCAGCCGGGCGACTTCGGCCTCCAGTTCGGCAATCCGGTCGGGGTCGCTGCGCGGTGCCGTTTCGCAGGCCAGAAGCCGGTCGTTGAGCGTGATATTGGTGCGCTCCTGCTGCGCGACCTCTTGCGTACAAAGCGCCAGGTCGTCTTCGACAGGACCCAGGCGACTGTCGATCCGCGCAGTACAGGTGTCCTGTGCGGCGCCCAGACGGGCCGACAGATCCGATGTGAACACGGCGAGGCGGGCGCGGTCGGCAAGACAGGCGGCCAAAGCGTCGCTGGCGTCCGGCGCAAGGCTGGTTACGGGGCCGGTGGCGGGGCCGGGGTCGGGTGTCGGCTCCGGGCGTGGTGTCGGCGGCGCGGCAGGTGCGTCCGTATCTGCATCTGACGATGCATCGGCCGGTTCCATCCAGGGCGCCTCGCTGGTCTGCGAGGCGGCGGGCGCGGCGACCGATAGCGTCAGGACCAGAGGCCATGTCCAGATTGCGGGCACGCTCATCTCATTCACTCCTGCAAATAGCGGGTCAGCCGGGACCGCGTTTGATGCCACCACAGCGTCACGACCACAGCGGTGGTCAGCGTCATCGCCAATATGGTGATCCCCAGAGTTTGCACAAAGGCCGCGTTGCGCAGGGCAGCGAGATCGCCCAGATCCTGCGGCAGCGCGCGCGCCAGTCCCGGCCAGAGCACCAGCAACCCCAGCGCCAGAAGGATCAGCGCATAAAGCAGCGCCGGGGCCAGATGGATCGCCAGCACCGCGAGAATATCGCGCAGCCGGAAGCCATGCGCCTGAAACAGGGCAAAGACGCGTTTGTTCAGGTCCAGCAGACCGCCGATCACAAGGATAAGCACAACCACGCAGCCCGTGGCATTGAGGACCATCACCGCACGGGGCACGTCATTGGCGGCGCGCGCGATGCGCCGCAGGGTGTTCACCGCCGCCGCGCTGTCGTCGCGGATCCGGTACCCCAGCCCTTCGATTGTCTGGCGCGCGGTTTCAAATCCGTCGATCGGGAAATAGGCGGTGGCGATGCGGAACGGGTCGGGCGCGGCGCCATCCTGGAGGTTGGCCGCGGCCTGGTAGTCATCTTCAAAGACCATCAAATCGGCGGAGACGGGATAGAGCGGCGGCGGATCGGCGATGGCACCGACGATGGTCAGCGTCACAGGATCGAGCGTGCCGGCCTGACCGGCAGCCCAGTCTGCGCGGATCGGTTGGTCGCCCGGCAGCCCACAGCGCGTGCGCAGCACATCCACGATGCGCGCATCCAGAAGCGCGGTGCCTGTGCCGCTGGCGATCTCGGCGATGTCGGAGGTCATGGGCGCGGGATCCGGGCGCAGGCCGGTCTGGCGCAACAACGGGTCGAATCGGGACAAGGCCACCGTGTCAAAGCCCTGCCATCCCTGACAGGCCTGGGTCGCATCGGGGAACCGCAGGGCGGAATTGGCGATGCTGCGGCGTCCAAAGACTCTGGCGCGCGCCGGGTCGAGCTGGGCGCGTGCCAACGCCTCCGCCAGCGCGGTTTCGACGGCCTGAAGCCCGGCGCCGGGATAAAGTGCGGCGGCCTCCTGTCCGCTCAGGCGCGGGCCAATGACATGCTCAAAGACAATGCGCGCCACGGCTGGATCGTCGAGCCGTTCCTGCGCGTAGCGCTGCGCCAGCGCGCCGAAGAAACCGGCGGCAAAGATCTGGGCGGTCAGCACGAGCAGGATCAGGACCAGCGCATACCGGCTGTAACTGACCGCCCGGGCGAGCAGCCGGGCCAGGCGGTTGGGGACACCTGGAAGATCCGTTGTCAGAGCGCTCAGCCAGCCGCGTTCCCGCGCGGGCGCCAGCGCGGCGGCGCGTTCGCGCTCGATCAGATCCGCCGTTGCGCCGTCGCTCGACAGGGCTGCGGCGATCCAGTGCGCATAGGCCAGCGGCCCGGGGTCCGGTGGCTGCGCATCACCAGCGGTCGGCGCGGTCTGGGCCGGGGCCGGCGTCAGCGCCTCTGACATCGCCTGCAGTGCGGCGAGGCGCATCCCGGTGTCCGGGCTGGCCAGCGCCTCGGTGACTTCCGGCGGGGCAGTTGCGATCCGCCCGCCTGCCACAAAGACAAAATGATCGGCGTAGCGCGCGGCCTGGTCAAGCGTATGGGTCACCCAGATCACCGGCCGTTGCCGGCTGTGTGCCCAGTCCCGCAGCGCACCCATCGCAGCCTCGGCATTGGCGGCATCAAGGCTGGAGGTCGGCTCGTCACACAGGATCGCCTGCGGATCGGTCAGCAGCGCCCGCAGGATCGCCACCCGTTGTGCCTCGCCGCCGGAGAGATGGCGGGCGCGCCGCGCAATGAGATGTTTGCCGGTCTGCGTCAGACCCAGCTTGCGCAGCAGCCGCCGCATGTACGCCGGATCGAGCCGCCGGTCGGGATCAGCCGCCCGGGCCGCCATGTGGCCCTGCAGCGCATTGGTCAAACCCGTGGCCGCGCCGAGCAGCAGGGAGGATTGAAAGACGAACGCGACCTGTCCGGGACGATGGCCCGTGGCCGGCAGGGCATGGCCGGCGAAGGTCAGGCCTCCGTCCGGGCCGGTCTCGGGCTGCAAAAACCCGGCGAGGACGGACAGGAGTGTCGTTTTGCCCGATCCCGACGGGCCGATGATGGCCGTCACGCCCTGCGCGGCGATGTCGAGCTCTGCCACTTCAATGCCGCGCACGACGGTCTCGTCGCCGGTGCCGCTGCTGCTGTGGTGGTAGTGAAGGTTGCGCAGAGAGAACATCGGTCAGCCGTGCTTGTCTTGGGACAGACGCCCGAGGAGCAGCGCCAGACCGGCGCAGATCAGGGCCAGAGCGACAGAGACCGGTGGCCATGTGCCCTCGCGGCCCAGTTGGGGCAGGATGAGGACACCACACCAGACCATCCCATGAAGGCCACCCAACGCGCCGGGCCGGGCCGTCAGCCACAAGGCCAGCGCCGGGGGCAAGGCGCAGACAAGCGCGAGCGCCGCATTGAGGATCAGAGCGGTTTGCGGTGTCGCTGCGAGGTCAGTCAGAAGAGCGGATGTCGCGATCCAGCCGCCCGAGATCCGCCAGATCAATCCCCAAACCGCGATGGCCGCCGCAAGGCGCAGGCTGGTCCAGAACGCCGTGGCGATGCGCCCTTCCAGAAGCGCCAGTCCGAGGAGCGCCACCCCGGCCGGAAGCAGCCCGACCGGGGTCATGGCTGACGCTCCTGTTTGATCGCGGCGGACGGCGGGTCCGCCATCAGCGCGTCCAGTTCTGCGCCCATCGGCCCGGCGCAGGCCAGCGGAGCGTTGGCCAGTTCGCTGCGGCGGTAGCGCGTCACATCGGGCGCGCCGGCCACCAGCGCCAGCAGCGCTTCGCCAAAGGACCGCCAGGCGGCGCGGCTGCGGTCCGTGTCGGTTTCCGGCCGCGAGGTCAGGGCGCGGTCGATGGCGTGGGTGACGTGGCCCAGCATCAGTGGACAGGCGCTCGCCTCAGACAGATCCAGCAGGCGATCGGAAAACTCGGCGATGCCGGCGGCGCAGTCGCTCCGGGCCGAGGGCCGGGCCTGAAGCCAGGCGATGACCCGCCAGGCGCGCACCTGAAAACTGCTGGGATCGGCAGCAAATGCCGCCTCAAGCATCGGCTGGATCTCATCCCTCCATTGCGCCGGTGTGGCGCTCTTCGACTGGCTCAGCGCTTGCCAGAAGAGGCGGTCGGAGGTCGCGGCACCTGTCGCGTCCTCAAGAGCAGCAGGCGCGGTGCCCGGTTCGGCGGCCTGTTCGGCGGCCTGTTCGGCGGCAGGAGCAGCGGCGAACTGCAGCGCGGTCAGGATGCTCTGGCTGTCGCGGATCTCCTGCGCGGCCGGATCGTCGGGCGCGATCCCGGCCAGGGCGCTTTGTGCGCTCTGTGCGCTATCAGCCAGCGCTGCAATGGCGGCCAATGTCCGCGCCGTGTCGTCCCAGTCTGCTGTTGCAATGCCGCGCATGGCAGCCGTATCGCCAAAGCGGATCGAAGACGCGGCGCAGCGCTTGTCTTGCTGCGCCGCGACGCGGTCGCGGTCGACGGCCGGTTCGGGCGGATCCACCGCGGGGTGAAGCTCCAATCCCGTGCGCACCCACTCCGCCGCGACCGCATGGGCGCACAGGATCAGCGCCAGTCCCAACGCGATGCCCTTCATCGAAACATCGCCTCCGCCGAATAAGATCCGGGCCCGAGCCCGATTTGCACCGTGACCCGCCCGGTTTCGCCGGCCGCGCGCAGCGGCAGCGGCGCGAATTGACGACCGCAACGGGCCAGGTAGGCGGCCAACGGGGTCAGGTCTGCAATATCGGCGGCCAGATAGGTGCGCAGCAGCGGCAGGCCGGTTTCGGGGCAGGGCGCCTCGGGACCCGGTCGCCGGGTCTCGCGTCGCCACGGGACCGGCACGGATTCGGGCCGAAAGCTGAGCTGCAGGGCAAAGGCGCGCGGATCGGCTCCGTCCTGAAGCGTCAGGGTCTGGTAGCCGTCATCGCCCTGATAGGCGTCAAGCACATCGCGCATGCCTGCAGCAATCGCGTCCGTGTCCAGGATCGTCAGCTGCAGCCCGTCGTAAACCGCCCAAGAGCCGCGCCGGGCCACCGCCGCCCAGGTGGGGGCAAGGAGCGGACGGTCGACATCCGGCTGGCCCAGGCTGGCCGGTGGATCGGGGTCGGGCAGGCGGGTCAGCTGGAACGCCACGAAGGCAAAGAGCATCACAACCGCGCTGAAAAAGGCGATCGAGAGATCGAGCGCCGGGGTGTCGTCGGTGTCCATCATGGTGTCAGAGCCAGCGGCGCCAGAGAGAATATTGCCGGAGGTCCAGTGTAGTCGGGCCGCGCGACGTCGGCATTCAGCGCGCGCACCAGATCGCGGCTGGCCCAGGACAGGCACGCGGTGGAGATCGGCTGTCCGGGCCCGCCTGCAATAGCCAGCCCGTAAAAGAGGCGCGGCGGCAAGCCAAGCGCCTCGGGCAGCGCGGCCAGGTCCTGCGGTGTCGCAAGGATCACCGGCGGGTCGGCCATCACCTGCAAAGCCGGGCGCTCGCCCTGCTCGATGCAGATCGCGGTGATGTCGGCCTGAACCGGAGTGTGCACCGGCGGGTCCGGTCGCAGGACGGCAAGGACCAGCATCAGCGCGGCGGCTGCGGAGACAAAGAGGTCCGTCATCGCGATGCCAAGAGCCCCGGACCGGATCATGAGATCGCGCCCAGCGTGAAAAGCTTGCGCAGCACCAGCAGCAGGATCGCCGCCGTCAGCCCAAGAAAGGTCGTGTCAAAGGCGGTCGACAGGCCAGAGATCAGATCTCCGGGTTCTCCGGCCGCCATCGCCGGAGCCAGTCCGGCCACCGCGCGCGAGATCCCGATGATCGTGCCGAGAAACCCCAGCGAGGTGAAAAGCGTCTGCGCCCAGGCCGCAAAGCCATCGTAGGCAGGTGCCCGGCCATAGCGCAGAACCACCCAGAGCGCGTGAAGCGGCACCGCAAGCAGTCCAGCAAGCAAGGCAAATGGATAAGGCGCGCCAAGACTGCGGTGCACCAGCCCCGGCAGGTACGCCATCTCGACCGTCTCCTCGGCTGCGGCGCCATGCCAGAAGCCCAGCGAGAGGCCCAAGCCCAACACACCACCGGCCACCAAGACTGCCCCCAGACCAGCCCCCGCCAGCCGCGCCTCGCGCACTGTTGTCATGATCAGGGCGACGTTTCGTCCAACAACCGGCTGGCGACGGATTTGCCGCTGTCGATGATCTCCGAGAAATCCACCACGTTGGCGCGGATCAACTCAGCGGCACGCTGCACGCTGTCGGCCTTGATGAAAAAGGCGATGGCCTCGCGGTTTTCCTCAAGCGTGCGGATCAGGTTGCGCGCCTCGATCACCGTACGGGCGCGGGCCTCGTCGTCTTCTTCGAGACCTTCGAGCACGGTCTTGAGGTTGGGCACCTCGGCTTTGATCATGGGGTTGTTGGAGGCGTCGGCTTCGGCCATCAGCGCGATGGTTTGCGTCTTGTAGTCATCGATGGCGGTGTCGAAGGGCGAGCCGTCTTCCATCTGTGTGGTTGCCGTCTTGAGCCCGTCGATCAGGCTGGCCACCGTTTCATCGGCCTGTTCAATGTCGACCAGGCCCTGTTCCAGCTGATCGAGAAACACCGGATATTCAGCGGCGCGATCCTCAAGCGATGTCATCAGTTCGCTGATCGAAGCCGCCATCTCGGCCACACGCTGCTTTTCACTGGGCGCGGGTTGCGCGAGCGCGAGGCCGGACCAGAGTCCCAAAGCCAATGCGGCAATGAGGCGGGAAAGGATGCGTTGGGCCATCTGGGTCTGTCTCCTGTAGAGAAGGTGGGCTTAATCGGGCGAAACCGGCCCGTCGGGATTGCAGTAGATGATGTGAAGATCGACAATGCCGACGATGATCTCGGCGGCATTCTCCAGCGTTTCGACCGAGGTTGAGATCCGCTGGATCTGGCCCTTGAGCGCATCCAGCCGGGCCTCGGCATCGCGGGTGACCTGATCGACCAGCCGGTCCGAGCCGGTACTGGCGGCGCTGTCGCGAACGAAGACCTCCCACTCGGTCTGGCAGGCCTGTATGTCGGTCGCCCGGGTTTTCATCGACAAAAGCTTGGCGGGGTTCTCGGTGGCGATGACGTAATTGGTGTCGAGTTCGTCGATGGTGAACCCGCAGAGCAGTTCCTGATTGGTCACGTCGGTCCAGTCGCGGGTCAGCAGGTCACCATATTGCGACACCTCATCGTCGATGACGCGGACCAGAAGTTGAGCCTCGCCGATCAACTGGGACACCGTCGGCGAACAGGCCGGCGCCACCTTGGCCAGTTCGCAGCGGCGCTGTTCGGACAGACGGGGCAGGGCCGCGCAATCGATCTCGGCCGTGGCGGGCGGTTCTTCGGGGTCCGATGGCGCGGCGGCAGTGTCGAAATGCGCCGCGCACTGCGGCCCGTCCACAAGCGCAGGTAGATCGGCCGCGCGCCCGACAAGGTTGTTGTCCAGGCAGTACCCGACATGCTCCTGGAGGAAGTCCGGATCGTCGCACGCGCTGGCACAACTGGCCAAACAGGTTTCTCGCAGGGCAGAATCGCGGCAACCTGCAGGCACCTCGGCG
>JBCDEC010000041.1:0-24031 GCA_039179965.1 Pseudomonadota bacterium | reverse complement strand
GACGGCATCGTTCCGGATATCTCCATCTTCTAATTGATTGGCGCGATTGGCTCTCGCGCTGCGCAAAATTTAGGCTAATTCAGAGGGCGGCTTTTTGGCCGCCTTCGTTTGATTGCAGTATCAATCCAATTCCAGTTTGCCTATTTTTCAGGCGTCTTTGTCGGATTGGCTGCGTTCGACACGCTGACTTTCCCTGAGACTGCCCCAAACCCACCAGCATGTGTTTTGCAACGCGCCTGCAGGCCCCAAGGTCTGCCTCAATCGCGGCGATCGGTCATCAAAGACGAGAGTTTCGCCCGCCGCAGCCCTTCGATGGGCACCGGCGTATGGGCGCCCCGTCTGACATACACATGGACGAAAAACCCTTCTGCAGCGGCAAGGTCATCGCCATCGTCAAAGAGGCCAATTTCATACCGAACGGACGAGGTTCCGAGTTTGGAAATACGCAGGCCGGCATCGACCCAGCCCGGGAACGACAGCTCCGCGTGGTATCGACAGCCCGTCTCGACCACGAGGCCATAGCTGGCCGAGGTCTTGGGATCGAGAAGCTCCTGCTCCATCAACCAGCCGTTCACGGCCGTGTCAAAGAGCGAATAGTGCACGACATTGTTCATGTGCCCGTAGACGTCATTGTCCATCCAGCGAGTCTGCAGCCGGGTAAAGGTGGCAAAGTCGGCGCGGCTGGCGCGCGTGGGACGCGTGGTCATGGGCTCTCGTGCAGGCTAAAACGGGCGCGCATGTGCGGTCACAGCGCTGCGGCGTAAATGGCTTTGGCGTCCTCCAGCGTGACTTCTCGCGGGTTGTTCACCAAGAGTCGCGTCTGGTTCATCGCGTCCCCAGCCAGCCGGTCAATATCGGATGCCGAAATCCCGACACTGCGCAGTCCGGGCTCCAGACCCAGTTCGGTGTTGAGCGCAGCAAGACGGTCGATCAGCTCGGCCGCAATCGCCTGGCTGTCGCGGGACATGTCGATGTCGGGAAAGATGTGCGGCGCAAGTTCCGCATACTGCGCCCCGCTGGCCGGTGCGTTGAACCGCATGACCTGCGCCAGCACGAGCGCATTGGACAGGCCGTGCGGCACATGAAAGAGGGCGCCGACCGGGTAGGCCAAGGCATGGACAGCGGCCACCGGCGAATTGGCAAAGGCCTGCCCGGCAAGCATCGCGCCCAGAAGCATGTTTTCCCGCGCCTCGGCATTTCCGCCATTGAACACCGCTTCGCGTATGTTCTGGCTGAGCAGGGACAGCGCCTGGAGCGCCAGACTCCGGCTGATCGGATTGTTGTTGGCGGAGGTCGAGGTATAGGCCTCAATTGCATGCACCATGGCATCGACACCGGTCGCCGCGGTGATTGCCGGTGGCAGACCAAGCGTGAGGTCGGCATCCAGCAAGGCGATATCCGGCAGGATGATGGGCGAGACCACCCCCTTTTTTTCCGAGGTTCCGGTCGTGAGGATCGACACCATTGTGACTTCGGAGCCGGTGCCCGCCGTCGTGGGCACCAGCACCAGCGGCAACCTTTGGCCACGGGCCTGCCCAACGCCATACATCTCGGTCAAGGGCTGATCGGCCCGGGCGACCAGCGCCGCCACCTTGGCGACATCCATCGACGACCCGCCGCCGAATCCAACAATCGCCGTGGCCCCGATGTCGCGCGCCTGCGCCGCTGCGGCTTCGACGGTTGTGGCTTTGGGATCGGGCTCCACTGCGTCAAAGACGGTAACTTGAAAGCCCTTGTCCTTCAGATCCGACAGGGCGGCCTCTGCCAGCCCCAGCCGCAGGATGCCCGGGTCGGTGACAAAGAGCACGGCGCCCCCCGGCACAACCAGACCCATGTCGCCCAAGAGCGTGCCCATCTGTGCAGACCCACCGCGGATTTGACGAATCGACGCTGTGGTATTGAAGGTGAAATCGCTCATCTGGTCCCCCTGCCCGCTCCAAGATCTTGTCACATGTGCGCGCGGCACTGCGCAAGTGGGCAGGTCGATACCGCTGTTGGAGCGCGCCGGGCGCGAAGGTTAGGGCGCCCGCTGCAAGCTCTCGACATACTCGGCCAGCGCCACAAGCGCTGAGGGTGTCGGGGTCGGAATGCCGTCACCGCTGTCAAACGCAACGGTTGGGCTGTCTTCCAGAAACGCGCCGAATTCCGGCATGGCCAGATTTCCGTGTTGCGCGCGCGAATATCCGTCAATCGTCGACATGACCTCAGCCATGGGAAAGGTGCCGCCATTGCGCGCAGAGATCAGCGTCAGATCGGCCACCGGGACGTCCAGATCCGCCGCCAGAGGCCCATCTCCCTGTCCGGTTTCGCCATGGCAGGCCACGCAAAGATCCTGGTAAAGCTGGACGCCCTGGGTCCGTGACGGCTGCGTGCAGGCGGTGATCCCCAAGATCGCCATCAGCATGGCCGCGGGCAGGACTGCCCAGCCAGGGTGCGCGCAAGTCTCGGTTTTGCTCGTGCGGGACAGGATGGTCATGATTTACACCGGCACCTTGAAATCCGCACGGGCTGCGCTGGCCTTGGCGCGCTTGACGCAGTCGGCGGCATGGTCATTGACCAGACCCATCGCCTGCATGAACGCATAGATCGTGGTCGGGCCCAAGAACTTCCATCCCATGGACTTGAGGTGCTTGGCCATCGCATCCGAGGCGGGAGATGTGGACAGGCTGCGCGTCGGCGGCGGGCTGGCGGGGTCGGCTTCATACCGCCAGACATAAGCCGCAAGCGAGCCCTCGCGGTCAATCAGATCACAGCAACGCTGGGCATTGTTGATGACGGCCGATATCTTGCCCTTGTGGCGCACGATTTTGGCGTCTGCCAGAAGTCGCTGGACATCCACATCATCAAAGCGCGCCACCTTGGCCATGTCAAAACCGCAGAACGCGGCGCGAAAGGCATCCCGTTTGGCCAGAATGGTGCGCCAGGACAGCCCCGATTGAAAGCTCTCCAGACAGAGCTTTTCGAAAAGCCGGCGGTCATCGCCAACCGGATATCCCCATTCCTGATCGTGATACTCCAGAAACTCGGGGGCGCCTCCGGCCCAGGCGCAGCGGGCCTTGCCATCGGGGCCGATAAAAGGGTCAGACATGATCACACCTGCGCAGAGTTGGGCCCAGCTTACGGGTCCATCCGCGCGGGTGGCAAGGGCGTGATCATCCAAGACTGCGGGTCCAGGGTTCGGCGCCCTGCACATCGACAAAAATGCGATAGAGCGAGGTGGTGGCTGTGATGAAGAGACGGTGCCCGTCGCTGCCGCCAAAGGCCAGGTTGGCAACGGTTTCCGGCACCAGGATCTTGCCCAGAAGTGCGCCATCCGGCGCAAAGCAGTGAACCCCGTCCGCCGCGGAAGACCACAGGTTGCCCTCGGCGTCCATCCGGATGCCGTCGGGAAACCCGGTGTCCGTCAGGGCGAACGTGCCGGCGTCTTTCACGCGTTCCCCTTCAATTTGGAACTGACGAATGGCCGGTGCGACCTTGGGATCGTGGCTCTGCCCGCTTTCGGCGACATAGAGCATGGTTTCGTCCAGCGACAGGCAAAGCCCGTTTGGCTGGGTGAAATCGGAAATCACCGCGCTCAGATCCCCCTCGGGGCTCAAACGAAAGACGTGATGCGCAGTCTGTTCCGGATCGGCCCGGTGTCCTTCGAAGTTGGAAAGGATCCCGTAGGTCGGGTCGGTAAACCAGATCACCCCGTCTGATCCGACGATGACGTCGTTGGGTGAATTCAGCCGATTGCCGTTAAATGACTCAGCGAGGATCGTGATCGACCCGTCGTATTCGGTTCGTGCCACGTCGCGCGTGCCATGGCGACACCCGATCAGGCGTCCTTGCCGGTCGCGCGTGTTGCCGTTGTTGAAGTGGGTCAAGCCGCGATAGAGCGACACGCCTTCCGTTTCCGACCAGCGCATGATCCTCTGCGAGGGGATATCGGAAAACAACAGGCAATTGTGATCTCCAATCCAGACAGGCCCTTCCGTCCAGGTGAATCCGGTGGCCAACTGGTCCAGTTGCGAGGTGGCATGCACATAGCGCAGGAAGCGGGGATCCCGGACGTCGAGATGGGATGGCAATCTGGTCAAGGCGCGTTCCTCCGCGTGCTGGCGGCAATGACGATGCCGATGATGATAAGCCCTGTGAGAACGAGGCGGACGCCAGCGCCAAACCCGTAAGAGTTGAGCATCGAGACCACAAGGAACATGAAGAGCGAGGCGCCCCAGATGCCGGGCACATTCGAGGCGCCGCCAGCAATCGACGTGCCGCCGATGACGACGACGGCGATCGACATCAAAAGGTATTCAGCCCCCATGTTCAGCGCCGCGCCGCCCGAAAAGCTGGCCAGCAGATATCCCGCGATAGAGGCCAGCACGGAAACCGAAACATAGGCCGTGGCGCGGACGCGTTCTGTTGGCACTCCGGCCAGCCGCGCAGCGCGCAGGTTTTGGCCCGATGCCAAGAGCCAGCGCCCGAAGACGGCGCGCTCGAGCAGGATCCAGACAGCGATCGAGAGACCAAGCGCGACAAGCGCCACGTTTGGCACGCCGAAGATGCGACCGGTGGCAAAGTCCGCAAGGCCTTCGGGCGGTTTGATCCGCAACCCGCGGTTCGACCAGATCGCCAGCGATTGGTAGATGAGAGAGGCCGCCAGCGTGGCGATGATCGGCGGCAGGCGAAGCAGGAAAATGAGCGCAAAGTTCGCACATCCCGTGCCCAGACCCGCCGCAATGGCCACAGCGAGGCCCATCGGGGCCATGCCGGGCTCTGTCGCCATGGCCTTCAAACTGAGTGTGCCCGCCAGGGTCATCACGGCCGGGATGGACAGATCTACATTGCCCGGACCCAGTGTGATCACAAGCATCTGACCCAGACCGACAATGGCGGAGAATGCACCAAAGGAGAGCGCCGCATAGGCGAGTTCCGAGCCACCGCGCCCTTCGGTCAACACCAAAGTGGCCAGAAACGCGGCGGCGGCGGCAAGCCATGACCAGATCCAGGGCGCCGAGAAAATTCGTCCGAAATTTCTTACCGAGAATTTTCGGTCGAAATTTCCAGTGGCGCGGGTCATGAGCGAAGTCCTTCGCGACGGGTAAAGAGCAACCGCGCGGTAAGCACCAGGATCAGTATGGCGCCTTGTGCACCGATCTGCCAATCCGGCGACAATCGCAGAAAACTGAGGAAAGAGGCGGCAAGCGTGAGGGTCAGCGCGCCGATGACCGCTCCGACGGGGCTGACTTTACCACCCGTAAATTCTCCCCCGCCCAGGATGACGCCGGCAATGGACAAGAGCGTATAACGCAGCGCGATATTGGCGTCTGCAGATGTGGTCAAGCCGACCAAGGCAACCCCGGCCAGGACCCCGAAGAGACCGGCAAGCCCATAGGCCAACGCCTTGAGCTGCAACACCGACCATCCGGCGCGCGCCACGGACCGGGCATTTCCGCCAACACCGCGCAGGACAGTGCCCAACCCGGAGCGGATGATGAGAAGGTGCGTGATACCGGCGATCAGAACCGAGGCGACAACTGCCATGGGTGCAAAGGGCGGCTTGACGGTCATCAGCGCCCGCAGCCAGTCCGGGCTGGCGCCCCCGGGAGAGGGCAGCACGAAAAGAGCCGCCCCGGCCCAGACAAAGGACATGCCCAGCGTCACGACAATGGCAGGCAGATCCAACCGGTGGATCAGCGCGCCGAGCGCGGCATAGAGCCCGATCAACGCTATCAGCATGGCCAGCCCAAGACCCGGTTGGTCCTTGAGGAAAGTCGCCGTGATGCAGGCTGCAAGGCTGACAAAAGCGCCCAGCGACAGATCGATATCATTGACCATGATCACCATCATCTGCGCGATCGTGGCCAGCGCGATGGGCACAGCAAGGTTGAAAAGAAGGTTAATGCCGAAATAGCTCATGGCGCGCGGTTGCAACCAGAAGGTCGCTGCCAGGAGAACCGCGAGCGATACGATTGGCAAAAGGATTCGGTATTGCGACACACGCCTCATGCGGCCCCCGCCATCTCAAAGGAAGCTTTCAGAATGCGGTCTTCGGTGATGTCGGTCCCGGTCAACTCCGCCGAGATCCGGCCGTCACGAAAGACAAAGACCCGGTCGCATTGGCAGACTTCATCGGTCTCCGTCGAATACCAAAGGAATGTGCGTCCCTGCGCCGCCTCTTCCCGTATCATGCCATAGACATCCTGTTTCGTGCCGACATCGACGCCGCGCATCGGGTCATCCATCAACACGATTGGCGTGGCGGAGGCCAAGGCACGTGCAAACAGCACCTTTTGCTGATTGCCGCCGGACAAACTCAGAATACCGTTCAGGATATTGTCGGTGCGAACGCCGATGCGTGACTTCCAATCGGCGCCGGTCAGGGTTTCCTGAGATCGATCCACCATGCCCCAGCGTGCATGGCCCGGCAGGATGGTCAGCGACATGTTTCGCAAGATGGACCAAAGCGGCAGAACCCCGTCGCGGGTCCGGTCGCCGGCCACAAAGGCCATGCCGCCCTCGCCTGGCTGGGCCCAGGAGGACGTGCCGGAAAAGTAGATCTGCGCCAGAGCCTCGGCCTGGCCATGCCCGGCAAGGCCCGACAGGCCCACGATTTCCCCCCGGCGAGCCGACAAGCCCTGTTCGGTGCGGATCACCTCCGGTCCAAAGCTGCGCTTGGCGGTCGCTGCGGCACTGTCCGCCGCCACATGGCCCATGGCATCGACAAGACCTGAACGCGAGAAGTCCGCCGTGGGGCGGTCTGCCACGACCACACCGTCCTTCATCACGAGGATGCGTGAGGCAACTGCAAAAATCTCGCCCAGCATGTGGGAGATAAAGATCACCGCGCCGCCGTCAGCGCAGAACCGGCGGATATGCGCGAGCAACTGATCGGCAATGCCTGCGTCCAGCGAGGAGGTCGGCTCGTCCAGAATGACCAGGTGCGCCCGGGCACCGCGCGGCGCGAAGCCAATGGCGATCTCGACCATTTGGCGTTCGGCAAGGGACAGCGTGTCGACCTCGGCATCGACATCGATCCCGTGGCCGGGAAACACGGTATCGAGACTGTGGCGTATCTCGGCGCGCGCCGCGGCGCGCCACCGGCCCCGTGGCAAGGCGGGATGCGAGATCCTGAGGTTTTCCGCCACGCTCAGATTGGGGCAGAGCGACAATTCCTGGAAGACGGACCGCACGCCAGCCGCAATCGCTGACGTCGTCCCTGAGGCAGGAAAGGCCACAGCACCTGCGCTTGGCGCGAGACCGCCGTTGATCACATGCACCAATGTGGATTTGCCGGCTCCGTTGTGCCCGACGAGGCCCAGGCATTCGCCCGGGCCAATCGCGAGGCTCACCCCGTCGAGCGCCCTGACCGCGCCAAAATGCTTCTGCGCGTCGGTCAGGGTCACCAGAGGCGGCTGTGAGCCCTTGCTCACTTAGCGCCAGCCACCACAGATTTTGCATCTTCCTGGGTGTAGACCACGTTTGCCACGGACCCGACCGGTGTGGCCTTCAGTGTCTCATCCAGCGTGTCCTGGGTCACTTTCAGGAAAGGCACGGTAAGATCCTTTGGCACGTCTTCGCCATCAAGGATCATCTGCGCGACCCAGAACGCAAGCGTTCCGACTCCCGGCGCGATCGACAGGGACAGGGTTTCGTAGCCGTTGGCGTCGCGCTGTTCAGCCCACCAGGCCATTTCATCCTGGCGGTTGCCCAGAACGATCAGTGGCGTGTCGCGGCCAGCGGCCTTGAAGGCCTGCGCCGCGCCATATCCGTCCCCGCCCTGGGTGACGACACCGACCACCTGCGGCAAGGAGGGCAGAATTCCGGCGACAGCTTTCTGCGCCACGTCCTGTGCCCAGTCGCCATGGACCGAACCGACAATCTCAAATTGCGGGTCTTCCTTGACGCCTGTGTGGATACCGGCCGAGATTTCATCATCGACGAAAACGCCAGCCAGTCCGCGGATCTCAAGCAGGTTGCCGCCATCCGGCAGACGGGTTGCGAGATATTCCACCTGCTGGCGCCCCATCTCCTTGAAGTCGACCGCGATCCGCCAAGCGCAGGGCGCCGTGACAATGCCGTCAAAGCTCACCACTGTGATACCGGCGTTGCAGGCCTCTTCAACGGCTCCGTTCAGCGCCGTCGGTGAGGCCGCATTCAGGACGATGGCGTCATAGCCCTGCAGAATCATGTTCTGGATCTGCGCGGCCTGTTCCGTGGGCTGGTTTTCCGAGGTGGTGTAGGCGTCGGCGGCAGCGACAACGCCATCTGCAACGGCCTTGTCACCCACGTCTTTCCAACTGGACAGCATGGCTTGGCGCCACGAATTACCCGCATAGTTGTTTGACAGCGCAATACGCTTGCTTGAGGTGTCAGCCACCACGGCACCTGCGGTCAATGCAAGTGCCGCGGCACTCAAAAGCAGTTTTGAGACGTTCATATGGATCCTCCCTGCGCGCAGCCCGGTCAGGCCTCGCGCCTCCGTGAATGGAAATGCGTCTGGACGTGCCGATCCTCCCTGGCACGGGCTTATGTTTGCCAAGCCGTAGGATCGGAACAAGGGGATGACCCGCACTTTCATTGCGGGTTCCCGCAAACCAGTTGCGGGAAAAGGTGTTCCCAAAGCGCGCGCCGCGCGGCATTCTTGCCGGGACGACGAAGATCGGATGAGGTCCGTCCTTGCCGTCACGGGAGGACACATGACAGAGCTCACGGTCCAGGCGCGCGCGCCGCGCAATATCTATCTGGCCATTGCCGGACATCTGGCCGGCGAGCTTGAAATCCAGTCGGCCCTGGCCGCGGTGGCCGGAGAGATCGGCGCCGTCCTGCCCTTTACCCATGCTGATATCTGCTTGCATGATGCGCCTGGATGGACCGTCTCCTATGAGGTCGGCGCGAAAACGCTCTGGTCGCGCAAACGCACCCGCCTGCAAAACTCGCCGGTGCGGGATCTATTGACCGGCAAGGTCGATATGATGCTCACGCCCAATGCGATGGAGGACAGCCGGTTTACCTTCCCCGGCGCGCGCTGTGAGCCGATCTTTCAGCATGAAATGCGCTCGCGCGTGCATGTGCCGATGAAGGTGATGGGCCGGACAATTGGCTCACTGAACATCTCGCACACCATAGAGGCGCTCTACGACGCAGACACGGTGGCTCTGGCGCGAAACATCGCGGATATGCTGTCGCCCTATTTCCATGCCTTGCGCACCGCGGAACGCGCCCAGCAGGCCGCTTTGGTCAAAGCCGAGGCGCAAGCGCGGGAGGAAGGCCTGCGGCAGGGCGCCTTGGAGCTGACCCAAGCGCTGGAGCAGGAACGCCAGCGCATCGGCATGGATCTGCACGACCAGACCCTGGCCGATCTCACGCGGCTCCTACGCGAACTGACGTCGGAAGAGGCGCCGCCGCCCGCCGAGATGCTGGCCACGCGGCTGAGTGATTGCATCGGCGATCTGCGGCGCATCATCGACACAGCGGTTCCCAGTCTTTTGGAACTCTTCGGCTTTGCCCATGCCGTTCGGGTGCATCTGGAACGCTCGGTTGAGGCGGCGACAACGGAAATAGACGTACGCGATCGCACCGACGGTGCGCCTGACCGGCTGGATGTGACAACCCGTACAGCGCTGTTTCGGATCACGCAGGAGGCGATAAACAACGCGGCCCGACATGCCGGAGCGACGCAAATATGGGTCGATATCCTGCGCGACACACGCGGGCTGGTGGTCGCTATCCAGGATGACGGGCGCGGAATTGACCTCGACAAGACGGCCCGTCAATCGGGCCTCAACCATATGCGCACACGCGCCCGACTGATTTCAGCAGAACTGACGATCCTGCCCAACGACGGCACGACGGTGGAAATCGCTCTGCCGAGCGAGGTGCTGTCATGAAAGTCCTTCTGGTGGAAGACGATCAGTTTCACGCCTCCTACCTGCAGGACGCGGTGGTCGAAGCCTTGCCGGAAGTGACCGAGACGCTGCATGCGCTGAATGGGCGTGAAGGCATGTCAGAGGCGCGGCTCAACGGGATCGACGCAGTTGTCATGGATCTGCAAATGCCAGGCTGTAACGGGATCGAGGCCGCCCGGACCATCTGGGCAGAGCGGCCCCAGACGCGAATCCTGTTCTGGTCCAACTACTCGGATGAAGCCTATCTGCGCGGAATCAGCCGCATCGTGCCGGACGACAGCGCCTATGGGTATGCGCTCAAGACCTCGACGCGCGAGCGGCTGAAACTGGCGCTGCGCGCGGTGCTGATTGAAGGCCAGATCATGGTGGATCGCGAAATCCATCGGATTCAGCGCAAGTCGATCTCCCCGCGCGCCGGGCTGGATGACAGCGAATATGCGGTGCTGGTCGATCTGGCGTTGGGTCTGCCGGACAAGGTGATCGCCGAGCGGCGCGGCCTATCGCTGCGCACGGTGCAAAACCGGCTGTTGTCTCTCTATGACAAGTTGGAGGTCGGCGAGGCAGGCTTGAACAAACGGGTCCGCGCCCTGAACCGGGCGATTGTCACGCGTGTGCTGAATGTCGAAATGCTGGAGACGGCACAGACCAACTACGAGACGTGGTGCGCGCAACATGGCAAAGGGTCGGGCCACCTGTGATGCCCCGCATGCCGGTGGGACCCGAGGGTGAGACCGCGCAGAACGAAAAGAGCCGCGGTCCAGCCATCGGACCCAATAACCCGCTGCCCGGGCGTGGCACATGTCGGGATTGACCGGGCACGGCGGCGCAGGAATAGGGGGTCTTTTTCAAGAACCTGCGCCAAAGCCCGGCCCCAACACCCCGTCACACCGCAGGAGGACGAGGTTCAGAGCCCGGGCCCATCGCTATTCCTGCAGAATCGCGTCTTCCCAGGCCTTCAGGAAGCGCCGGCGCTTGTATGTGTCTAAGTAGGTCAGAAGTTCCGGCCCCAGTCGGATCCTGCGAAACCGGTCCTGATTGCTCAGAAACACCGCTGGTGACACCGAGAGCGGGGATTGCGGGACCTCGGCAGTTGTCCATGAGGTGACCAGCAGGAAATCGATGAAACGCCCTGCAAGACCGGGATCCGGCGCGTTGCGCGGCACCAGAACGGTGCGCAGCATCACGGTGGAAAAATCCTGCGGCAGGACAATTGCCACTTTGGTCAGATCTGCTCGGCTCAGCGCGTAGCTTGCCAACACGTTGTAGGCGATGGCGAGTTTTCCGCTGGCAACGTCGTCGATCATGTGTGACGAACAGCAGTACAGCCGCGTGCCAAGCGCGCCCATGACCTCGGTCAGACGCCAGTAGACCTCTGAGGTACGCGCATCCTGAGTGGCAAAAAGGTAGCCAAGCCCCGATTCACGCAGATCATATGTGCCAACCCGGTTCCGGAACAGCTCGGGGTTCTGGCGCAGGGTGGAGATAAGCTCCTGGCGCGTATCCGGCAACGGCCGCCCGGCGAAGGCGCCACGCGACAACACGATCGCGGCGGGTTCCTGCGTGAAGGCAAACAGGTCGTCGCGCCAACGCGCCCAGTCCGGCAGACCCAGGGTCGCCGACGAGCGATAGGGCTGGGTGAACCCGTCGTTGGCCAGCTTGGTCTGCAGATCCATCGCCGAAGAAATCACAACGTCAAAGGGCGCTTCTTCGACGGCAATGGCCGTCATGATCTCGGTCGAACTGGCAACGGTGTAATCGACCGTGATATCGGGGTTTTCCACGCGGAACGCCTCGACAACCGGGCCAAAGACATCGACATCGGCCACCGAGAGGACCCGAATGGCTCTGGTGCCGGTTTCCGGACCAAAGATCGCGTGATCCTCAATCTCGAAGGCAAGCGCGAAGCTGGCCACTGCGCTCAAACAGCAGGAAAGTACAAGGTGACGCATGCGCCGGGCCCTTCCTGGTTGTTGCTGGCCGTCAATGTGCCGCCATGGGCCCTGGCGACCTCTTCCGCGATGGTCAGACCCAAACCGGAGCCCACCACCCCTTCGACATTCGCGCCGCGCACGAAGCGACCGGTGAGACCTTGCGGGCTGCCTTCGGGAAAGCCAATGCCGCGGTCAACGATATCGAGCGCGGCCATGTCTGCGTCGCGCCGCAGGCTCAGCGTTATCGCGCTCTCCGGTGCGGAATACTTGATCGCGTTGTCGAGCACATTTCTCAGCGCGCTTTGCACCAGAATACGGTCTCCTTCGATCGTTGCCTCCGTAGCACCTTGGAGATCGATGTCGATGTCTCGCAGATCGGCCATTGGGCGCAACCGGTCCACCGTCTCTTCCGCCAGTGCCCGCAAATCGATCTCGTCCGGCTCAAGATGGTCCGCCCGAAACGTCACCATCGCATGGTCCAGCAATTGCCCCGCTGCACGGCTGCTTTCGTCAATTGCGCGGATCATTTCCCGGACAGACGCGCGGTTTTCCTCCTTTTCCACGCGCCGCAGGGTAATTTCGGCCTGCGTGCGGACAGTGGCCAATGGTGTGCGCACGCGGTGCGCGGCATCTGCGATGAATTCCTCAGACCGTTGCAGCGACAGTTTCAGACGATCCATGAACGTGTTGATGGCGCCGACAAGCGGTGCCATTTCGACCGGAACCGGGGCGGTCACAGGGCGCAGATCCTGTGGCCCGCGGCGTTTCACACTGTCCGTCAGGCGCAAGATGGGCCCGATGGAGGTATGGGCCGCGAGACCGGCCAGTACCGCCACGCAAAGGAAAAAGCCTGTACCGAGCGCTGCGGCCATGGCCTGGATCTCGCTCAGCGTCCGGGCTTGCCCGTCGCGGGTCTGCGCAAGCGTTATTGTCACGGGCAAGGGCCCCTGTTCGAGCGCCAGCAGGCGCGTGGCGGTGATCTGGCGCACCTCTTCCCCCCGAAAGCGCTCGGTTGCAAATCGCGTGCCGGACCCGGGGATCGGTTCGAGATCCGAATAGCCCGTGATGATCCCCTGGGGTGCGTGAACCGCGTAAAAGACCCGCTCTCCCGACAGGCTGGAGAGCATGGAGAACGCGGCATAGGGCAGGTCCACCTGCAGATCGCCTTCCTGCATCACGACCGTGTCCAGCATCGCAGAGGCCGCGGCTGTAAGGATATTGTCCTGGCTTTCCTGCGCCAATTGCCGGGCCAGACTTTGGACAATGACGAACAGGGCCAGGGCCAGGATCGCCGCACCGCCCAGCAGCTGAACCATGAGCCGCCGGCGAATGGCCCCTCGGACCGGAGCCAGTGAGGCCTCGGACGGGTGTGCGGGCATCGATTGCGTCGGGGCCTGAAGGGTCATGTCACCGTCAGCCGGTAACCAAGGCCCCGCACTGTCACGATTTGGGTCCGACTGCCCTGCAGGTGCCGGCGCAGGCGCCCGACATAGACCTCGATAGCATTTTCGGTGACCTCCTCGTCATAGGAAAACAGCCGGTCGAGCAGCTTGGCCTTTGAGAAAATCTGATCCGGCGCAGAGGCAAACACCTCGAACAGACGCAGCTCGCGATTGCGCAGGTGGATCGCGTGATCAGCAATGCGCAACGTGCCCGAGAGCGAATCGAATTTGACGTCGCCCAGCTGTTTGAGATTGCTCGCAGCCCCGCCCCGGCGGCGCAGAACGGCACGGCAGCGCGCCTCGAGCTCGGAGAAATCGAAGGGTTTTGTGATGTAATCGTCGGCGCCGAGGTCGAGGATCGAGACCCTGTCAGAGACCTCTGAGCGGGCCGTCGTGACGATCACCGGGGTGGCCTCCAGATTGCTGCGATGGCTCTTAAGAAAGCTACGCCCGTCACCATCAGGCAGCATAATATCAAGCAAAATCAAATCGTAATCGGTGGTCGCCACGTAGTCATGCGCCACCGCCAGACTGTCGGCATGATCGACCACGTGGCCATCAAGGGACAGGCGGTCAACGGCGGCCCGCGCGAGGTTTTGATTGTCTTCAATCAAGAGAAAACGCATCCGATGGCCCCATCCGGTGTCAGGTTTGTGTCAGCTTCATGGGTCTCATTGTCTTCATTGAGCGGCCTAGGGAGCCGCTGTCAACTTGGAGGAGACTCATGCAGAGATTTACATTGGGCCGTCGCGCGCTGGTCGCCGCGGCCGCAGCCGCCCTGTCGTTTGGTACGCCCGCATTTGCCGGCGGCCATCAGGTGGCCGACAGCATCCACTTTCTGATCCCCGGCGGCGCCGGAGGCGGTTGGGATGGCACTGCGCGCGGTACCGGAGAGGCGCTGACCAAAGCCGGGCTTGTGGGCACGGCCTCCTACGAGAACATGTCGGGCGGCGGCGGCGGCAAGGCCATTGGCTATCTGATCGAGAATGCCGACAGCCTGCAGAATGTGATGATGGTGAATTCTACGCCGATCATCATCCGCTCGCTGACCGGAGTGTTCCCGCAGAACTTCCGCGATCTGACGCTCGTCGCGGGCACGATTGGCGATTACGCTGCCCTTGTGGTGTCGGCGGACAGCCCGATCAATTCCATGGACGAGTTGCTCGCGGCTTTTGATGCCGACCCCAACGACACCGCCATTGGCGGCGGCTCGGTGCCGGGCGGCATGGACCACCTGGTTGCAGCCATGGTGATGGAAGCAGCAGGCAAGGATCCACTGGCAGTCAAGTATATCCCCTATGACGCGGGCGGTAAGGCCATGGCCGCGCTGCTCTCAGGCGAGATCAAGGCGCTCTCGACCGGGTTTTCGGAAGCCGTGGCCCTTGCGGATGCCGGTGAGGTGAAGATCCTCGGTGTGACATCAGATGACCGCGTGGCGGCCTATGACGCAGCACCGACCATGTCAGAACAGGGGATCGACACCACATTCGTGAACTGGCGCGGGTTCTTTGCGGCACCTGGCCTGCCCGAGGAGCAGGTCGCGGCGTTCCAGGCTGCCCTGAGCAAAATGTACGACACCCCGGAATGGGAAGAGGTGCGTGCGCGCAACGGCTGGGTCAACATCCACAACTCCGGTGATGACTTCCAGTCCTTCCTGGAACAGCAGGAGCAAACCATCGGCGATCTGATGAAGAAGCTGGGTTTCCTCTAGGCTCACCGGTGGCGCCGTCGCACAGCCGGCGCCACCAACTACGGAATTTTGAAAAATTCCGGACCGTTTTCTGTCACAGAAAACGGCACTGCGTCAACGATACGCAACCCTGTTACCGGAGGAGAGAATGGCACTCGATCGCTGGATCGCCCTGATCATTCTGGGTATTGCGCTGGCCTATGGCTATGCAGCGTTTTTCACCATGGACCAGTCACTGCCGCCTTTCATGCAGCGCAATCCGATCTGGCCATCGACTTTTCCAAAGGTTCTGGCCGTTCTTGCAATCCTGACCTCGCTGTTCATTCTGATTGGTCTGGAAAAGCCGCAGAATGAAGAGGGCAAGACGCCGGACATCGATTACCGGCGATTGACCGACTACAACCTCGGACAGGCCTTGTTGCTGTTGGGTCTCATGGTGGGATATGCGCTGTTGCTGCGTCCGGCGGGCTTTCTGCTTTCAACGGTGGGATTTCTCACCCTTGGTGCTGTCATTCTCGGAGAGCGCAAGTTGCACATCCTGATACCCGTCGCCGTCGTGGCTGCGGGCATTGTCTGGTATCTGGTCGAAGGGGTTCTGGGCATCTTCCTGCGACCTCTGCCGGGCTTTTTGTGAGGAGCATGAACCATGCTTGAAGGTCTGCTCATCGGCCTGGGCGCCGCGTTTTCCGTCACCAATCTGGCGATGGTGATCGCGGGATGCCTGATAGGCACATTCATTGGCATGCTGCCGGGGCTCGGCCCGATGTCGATCATTGCCATCATGATCCCGGTGGCGATTACGATTGGCGATCCCTCCGCTGCGCTGATCCTTCTGGCCGGGGTCTATTATGGCGCGATTTTTGGCGGTTCGACCTCGTCGATCCTGCTGAATGCGCCCGGTGTGGCGGGGACGGTGGCGACTTCCTTTGACGGCTACCCGATGGCCCGCAAGGGCATGGCAGGCAAGGCATTGACCGTGGCCGCGATTTCCTCGTTCTGCGGTGGCACGATCGGCGCGATCTTGTTGATGGTCTTTGCGCCGATGCTCTCGACGGTCGCGCTCCTGTTCCATTCGGCGGAGTACTTCGCCTTGATGGTCGTCGGGCTATCGGCCATCGCGGCCTTTGCGGGCACCGGAAATGTGGCCAAGGCCGTTCTCATGACGCTTATGGGTCTGATCCTTGCCACCGTGGGCGAAGGCGCATTGTTCAATATGCCGCGCTTCACCATGGGGCTGATGGACCTGCAATCGGGGTTCAGCTTCATCACTCTGGCGATGGCGATGTTCGCCCTGCCCGAGGCGATCTTCCTCGTACTGAACCCGGCGCGGTCGGCGCAGGGCAAGAGCGGGAAGATTGAAAATCTGCGCATATCACGCGATGAGGCCAGGAGCATCGCGCCTGTCATCGGGCGCCAGTCAATCCAGGGCTTCTTTATCGGGGTCCTGCCGGGGGCCGGTGCGACCATTGCGTCCTTTCTGGGCTATGCCGTCGAGCGGAACATCGCGTCAAAGGACGAGCAAAAGGAGTTCGGCCATGGCTCGATCAAAGGTTTGTCGGCGCCGGAGACGGCCAACAATGCCGCCTGCACCGGTTCTTTCGTACCGCTTCTGACGCTGGGGATTCCGGGCTCGGGCACGACGGCGATCCTTCTGGGCGCCCTGATTGCCCTGAACGTAACCCCCGGACCGCGTTTGATGATTGATGATCCCCAGATCTTCTGGGCCGTGATCATCTCCATGTATATCGGCAATCTCGTGCTCTTGATCCTGAACCTGCCGCTTATTCCCTACATCGCCAAGGTCTTGAGCATTCCGCGCAATTACCTCATCCCGTTCATCCTCTTCTTCACGCTGATGGGCAGCTATATCGGGCAAAACAATGCAACCGAGCTGTTGATCCTGGTGGGGCTGGGCATTGCCGCCACGGTCCTGCGTTTTGCCGACTACCCGCTGGCGCCGCTGCTCATCGGGTTCATTCTGGGGCGGATGCTGGAGGATAACTTCGCGCGCTCGATGCAGCTTTATGACGGGATCGGCTTTGTTCTCGAACGGCCGATGACGCTGGGGCTTTTGCTGATCGCGGTCGCGCTGGTGATCGTGCCGAGCTATCGCGCGCGGCGCGCCCGGGCGCGCAAGGAGGGCATCGCCGATGGCGACTGAACCATCGGGGTCGACCAGCGGCGGGGTGGACCCCCGCCCTACGCCTCTGGCCGGTCTCAGGGTACTGGATTTGACCAATGTTCTGGCCGGACCTTACTGCTGCTATCAGCTGGCTCTGATGGGCGCCGAGGTCATCAAGGTGGAACGTCCGGGCAGCGGAGATCTCGCCCGCCAACTGGGTGCCGATCCGAACCGCAACCGGGATGACATGGGCATATCGTTTCTGGCCCAGAATGCCTCCAAGCGTTCGGTCACACTGGATATGAAATCGCCCGACGGCAAAGCGCTGCTCAAGCGATTGGTCGCGAGCGCCGATGTGCTGGTCGAGAACTTTCGTCCCGGCGTGATGGCCCGACTGGGTCTGGGGCCGGAGGTTCTGCGTGCGATCCGACCTTCGCTGATCTATTGCGCCATTTCCGGTTTCGGCCAGACCGGCCCTTGGCGGGACAAACCCGCCTACGATCAGATCGTTCAGGGTATTTCGGGTGTGATGTCCATCACCGGCGACGCCGACAGCGCGCCGCTGCGGGTCGGCTATCCGCTGGCGGACACACTGGGTGGCATGACCGCCGCCTTTGCCATCACCTCCGCGCTGAACAAGACCCCGCGCGGCGGTGTGATCGATGTCTCAATGACCGAGGCGGTGCTCTCGGCGATGGGGTGGGTGGTGTCCAATCATCTCACCGGCGAAGTCGCACCGGGCACCCACGGCAATGAGAACACGACCTCTGCGCCTTCGGGCACGTTCGCCACGGCGGATCGGCCCATCAACATTGCCGCCAATCGGGACAGCCAGTGGGACAGCCTGGCACGACACCTGAAACGCGAAGACCTGCTCGACCACCCCGACTACCGTACGCGGGAGGATCGCAAGACCAACCGCTACGCGCTTCGCGCCGAACTGGAGAGCGTCCTGACCACCAAACCTGCCATCGATTGGGTCGACGCGCTGAATGCACTTGGTGTTCCCGCGGGTCCGGTTCTGACGGTGCCCGAAGCGCTGGAGAGCGATCAGATCAAGGGCCGCGGGCTGGTCGGAGAAATCCCCACAGCAACAGAAACCCTGCGACTGCTTGGCGCACCCGTCATGATCGACAACGCGCGACCAATGCCACAGAGCCCGCCGCCCCGGCTGGGCGGCGACAACGCTGCGGTATGGGGCGCGCTCGGACTCAGCCCCGCCGAGCTGGCTGATCTGAAGAGCGCAGGCGTGATATGAGCGATGTGAGCGACTGGTGGCGGACCGCCATAATCGACATGGAACCCGGCCGCATCGATATTCGCGGCACCCCGATACAGGACCTGATCGGCACGCTCACCTTCCCGCAAATGATCTGGCTTATGGTGCGCGGCGACCAGCCGAGCGCAGCGCAGGCGCGGCTCTTTGAGGCAGCTCTTGTGGCAGCGGTGGATCACGGCCCGCAGGCGCCCTCCATCGCGGCAGCACGGATGGCCGTCACCTGCGGTCTTGGGCTGAACAACGCCATGGCCAGCGCCGTCAATATGCTGGGCGATGTGCATGGCGGGGCCGGCGAGCAAGCCGTGGAACTCTTTCATTTCGTCGCCGGCTTCGCGGGGCCTCCGGATCAGGCCGTGAGCGCATGGAGCACGGATCGCGGAAAAATCCTGCCAGGCTTCGGACATCGCTTCCATACGCCCACGGACCCGCGCGCGCCGCGCCTGATGATGCTGGTGGACGAAGCCGTGTCCGCCGGGGTTTGCGACGGCCGCTTCGCACAGATCGCCGCACAGATCGAAGCCGAGATCTCGGCCCGCAAGGGCCGTCCGATCCCGATGAACATCGATGGTGCAACGGCGGTCATCTATGCCGAATTGGGCTTTCCTGCGCCGCTGGCCCGGGGGCTCTTTTGCCTTTCGCGGTCGGTCGGGATCCTGGCACATGCCTGGGAACAGCAGCAACAAGGGGGCCGGAACAAGGGCCCGACGCCGCCGAAGTACCGGTGGACGTATGATCCAGCCGGCCCGACACCGCCAAAAACAACGCCCTAGGCGACGCGGCGTTTCTCCGCCCTGTTAACCATTCACTAGGGTTTGGTGTGCCTAAATCCTGCGTCATCACAGATCCGGCGCGGGGTGGAGGGTATATGCCGAAAATTGTGGTTCTGAGCGACTTGCATCTGCGCCCGCCCGGCGACACCGCCAATGGGCTCGACCCCCACGCCCGTTTGGTTCAGGGAATTGACTGGCTGAACCAGCAACACAGCGATGCAGACCTCTGTGTCCTCGCCGGGGATCTGGCCGATCTCGGACAGATCGACGCCTATCGCTGCCTCAAACACCAGATCATCCGCGCCAAGGTGCGCGTCGAAATGACCATCGGCAACCACGATGACCGCGACAGTTTTGTCTCGGTCTTTGGGGCGGAGCGGCTGTCGGATACCGGGTTTGTCGACAAGGCCATCGACCTGGATGGCTACCGCATCCTGTTGCTTGACAGCGCGGTGACCGGAGAGCCGATGGGCCGTCTGGATCCCGCACAACTGACCTGGCTCGTCGCTCGGCTCGACGAGGCGGCCGACCGGCCGGTCATCGTGATCCTGCATCACCACGCCAATCCTCAGCACGGGGCGGTTGACCGGATCAACCTGCAAAACGGAGTGGCGTTCGCCCGGGTGCTGAGCCGTCACAAGGACATCCGCCAGGTGATCGCCGGGCATGTTCACACCACGTCCACCGCGATCTGGAAGGGCATGCCTTTCACCACGCTGGCCGGCGGGCATACCTCGGCCTCGGCGCTCCACAAGGGCGCCGCCTCAGGCGGCGAGAGCAGCCCGGCCCAAATGGCCGTCATTCTCGCGGGCCGGGACAGCACAATCGTTCATTTTGACGACTATGTCTCGGGCTCGGCGGCGAGACACGCAAACTAGGGGCAGAACCCGCTTTGTTTTGGCCGCCGCTGCGTTAGGCTGGGCCAAAATGACAGCACGCGCGGACCCTTATGCAGATCTTCTTTTCCGAAACACATCGCCGCCATTTCCCGCAGGGTGAACTCTTTGGCGGAGAGCTGGTCACCCCGTTTGAGCGCCCCTCGCGGGTGGAGTATGTGCTGGCCCGCCTCAAGGCTCGCGGCTTCACCGATATTCAGGCGCCCTCAGATCCTGACAGGGACGCAATCGCGGCGCTGTGCGACCCGGGGTATCTGCAGTTTCTTGAGACCGCCTGGGACGAATGGGTGGCGGCCGGGTTCCGCGGAGAGATCATTGCGGCCTCGTTTCCCGCCCGCCGCATGCAAACCGCGCGGCCCCCGAATGATATCGACGGCAAGGCAGGGTACTATGCGCTGGCTGCCGAAACCGCGATCACGAATGGCACCTGGGATGCCGCTCTCAGCTCGGCCGCCTCCGCGCAGTCGGCCACGAAAGCGGTGATCGATGGTGCGGGCGCCGCCTTTGCCCTGTGCCGTCCACCCGGGCATCATGCCACGGCAGACATGTACGGCGGCTATTGCTTTCTGAACAACGCGGCGCTGGCCGCACAGGCTCTGCGCGACAGCGGCGCAGCCCGGGTCGCCGTCCTGGACATCGATTTTCATCACGGCAACGGGACCCAGGATATCTTTTACGACCGCGGCGATGTGATGTTTGCCTCGCTCCATGGCGCGCCGCAGGACGCCTTTCCCTACTTCCTGGGCTACGCCGACGAAACGGGCGCAGGTCCCGGGGCGGATACGAACGTCAACTTTCCCATGCCACCCGGCGCGCCCTACACGCTCTGGTCGGAAGCGCTCGACGCGGCGCTGGCGCGCATCACAGGGTTCGGGGCCCAAGCGCTTGTCGTCTCCCTGGGCGTGGATGCGTTCAAGGATGACCCAATCAGCTTCTTCAAACTGGAGAGCGACGATTTCACGGATGCTGGTCGCCGCATCGCGACGCTGGATTTGCCCACTGTCTTCTGCATGGAGGGCGGCTACGCCATTGAGGCGGTCGGCGTGAACACCGTGAACGTGCTGGAGGGGTTTTTGGGCGGGTGACCCGGCACGCAGATGTCACGCAAAGAGGGTGGCGCTCTTGGCGCAGCGCGCCAACACCTGAGCACCTGAGCACCTGAGCACCTGAGCACCTGAGCACCTGAGCACCTGAGCACCTGAGCACCTGAGCACCTGAGCACCTGAGCAGTCTGCCTCGTCCAAGTCGATGTCAAACCGCGATTAGTCGCGCCGGCTCGACGCATAGGCCTCCGAGGCGGCATAATAATCCTGAAATCCGATGCGCTCGCGCAGTTCGCCGAAATCCATCAGACCCGGGCGTTGATCGGTTCGCATGGCGCGCAGGGTGGACACGATGGCCTGCATCGCCGCCGCCATCAGAGACAGCGGGTAAGCCGCAAGATGATATCCGATCTGGGTCAACTCGGCGTTGGTCAGGTCGGGGGTTTCTCCGCCCTCAACGATATTGGCCATCTTAGGTCCGGGCAGTTCTGCGCAAATGCGCTGCATTTCACCGACGTCGCGCGGCGCTTCCACAAACAGAATGTCCGCCCCCAGTTCGGCAAACCGGTCGGCCCGGGCAATCGCTTCGTCCAACCCGTGCACATACCGTGCATCGGTGCGCGCCAGGATCAGAATGTCCTGCCCTCTTTCGCGCAACTGGCGCTGCGCGTCGACGGCCGCGCGGATGCGATCAAAGGCCTCATCGCGACTGACAACGTCTTTGCCGGGCGTGTGACCACACCGTTTCGGCGCCACCTGGTCTTCGATCATGACCGCCGCACAGCCCGCTCGCGCGAACCCGGCGACAGTCCGGCGCACGTTCATCGCATTGCCATAGCCCGTGTCTCCATCACCGATCAGCGGAATTTGGATGGCCCCGGTGATATTCTGCACCTGATCAAGCACTTCGCCGTAGCTCATCAGGCCCAGATCCGGCTCACCGATCCGCGCGGCAGATGCGGCAAACCCCGACATGAATGTCAGCGGATAGCCTTCCTGCTCGACAAGCTTGGCCGACAGGGCATCAAAGCAGCACGGCATGATATGGCATGCGTCTTGCGCCAGAAGGGCGCGGAGCGTGTCGGCAGGGGTCATCGGGTCACCATGGATCAAACGCCCCTAAGCGGGCCCTTTGGACACATAAGGCACCCCGCCGCCACGTCAAAGCCGCACATCTCCAATGCACGCGTGGTCAACGCCAATTGAAACAGCACCGCTTCCACTGCGACGCACCGGTCCGGACCACCCGGTCAGTCCGCGCGCCGCTGCGCCAGCCAGATTGTGCTGTAACCGCAATCAGGATCCCGGATCACATGATCCAGCACGTCAAACCCGATGCGCTGCAGCAGATCGCGGTATTCGGCCGGATCGAGGCTGGCGTGATACAGCGGGTCCCCTTCGAGCGTGCCCATTGCCACCCCTTGCTCTGGTCCGCTGGTGAACATGAGGGCTGCCCCGGGCGCCGCATGGCGATCCAGGACGGTAAAGGTCTTTCTCTGATCTTCGGGTGTGAGGTGAAACAGCGAGTGCCATGCCAGCAGGCCCTGGTAGCGATGTCCAAGGTCAAGACCGCGCATATCGCCCACATGCCAGCGCCCCTCGGGCATTGCCGCGCGCGCCACCTCGATCAACTCGGGTGCCCCATCCACGCCCGTGACGTGGCAGCCCTGTGCCAGCAGATGGCGTGCCATCGGCGCACCGGTGCCGCATCCGATGTCCAGCACCTCTGCGCGATGCGGTAAAAGGGCAAGAAACCGGTCGAGCCAGGCTGCTTCCATCGGCTCACGGCTTTGGTGCCGCCGATCCGCGAATGCGCGGGCATGGCGGCGATAGAGCCCGACAATGTTCTCGGCATCCGACGTCATGCCCGGCCTTTCCTGCACCTGCGATGTCTCAACACTGCAGGGGCAGTCCGGACAAGACAACCTCCGGCTGGGAGCCTGTCGCGGTGTAAACCGTTCACCGCGACAGGCTTTGAGCTTCTGAACACCAGCACCAAAACGCAGGCCCAAGACGGCCCCTGCCCTGATGCGGCGGGCTTTAGTCGCAGGTCCAGTACATCGTCGAGAAATCGTAATCCCAGCTCATCATCGGCTTGAACCCGTAGCCTTGCAGACAATTGCTCATCGCATGGCGCTTCTGCTGCACCAGCATGTAAACGTCAGAGGCGCTGTCATGCAGCTTGGTCTGGATCTCCTTGTAAAGCGCGTTTTGCTCATCCACATCCGTGGTGGCGCGCGAGGCATCGATCAGCGCGTCGATTTCCGGGTCCATCTGCCATTCCATCGACGCCCAGGTCCCGGCCGAGGCCGAGTGATACTGCACATAGAAAACCGAATCCGGAGAGGGGTAGGACGGGCCGTTGAAGACCTGCGTGGTGGCCGGGGTCGTGTCCACCGCGCCGGCAAGCTCGGTGATCCGGTTCCAGGGCTCGGGGCGCAGATCCAGTGTGACGCCAATGGCTTCAAGATTGGCTTGCATCAGAAGCGCAATGTCTTCCTCAAAGGACAGCCCCGCCACATAGGTATGCGGGATCACAAGGTCCTGCCCGGCGTACTTCGACTTCGCCAGTTCCTCCTTGGCTTTTTCCAGATCATAGGCCGGCGCTGGCAGATCCGAGTTGAAGGCATTGGCAAAGGCGGGCGCCAGTGGACCCGCCATCTCGGAGCCGGGATAGATCACCGAGCGGATCGTGTCGTAATCGGTTGCATACTGGATGGCGCGGCGCACATGGACGTCATCGGTGGGCGGCACCTGGGTGTTCATCTTGATATAGAACCCGGTGGCAGTCGGGATTTCTTCCACCCGGTAGCCATCCATGGCGGCTATGGCTTCAAAGGTCTCGTTGGCTTGTGCAGAGGCCGAGAACCCGAGAACGCCCGAGCTTGCCAGAGCCTTCACCGTTGCTTCGTCGTTCGTGATAACAAACCGAACCGTGTCGATCGGCGTGCCCTTGTCCCAGCCGCTG
>JBCDEC010000040.1:0-24078 GCA_039179965.1 Pseudomonadota bacterium | reverse complement strand
GACGGTCCGAATGGCCAGGGTTCTTCCCTCAGACAAACACCCGTTGTAGATCAACACATGTGCCAAAAGTGCGTTTTGCGCCGGGACCTGAGACTCATTTCCGGCCTGCCGTGCGGCTTCTATCGCGGCGCGCACATGGGTTTCTGCGCTGGCCATGTCACCTGTGGCGTAGGCCGCGTCAGCGAGGCCGCCGAGCGCTTGCGCCTCGAGATCCTGCCGTGCAGCGTTCTGGGCCTGATCTCGCGCCGCCTTGTTCGGGGTCACGCTGTCCTGCCAGGCTCCTGACACATACAACAGCCGCCCCTTTGCGATCAGATGGCGGGCGGTCTGTTCTGCCGTTGCAAGTAGGGGTTCGGCCTGTGCAAGCGCCTCAAACCCATTTTTTGCGTCGTCGCGGAGTCGATGCACGTTTGCCAGACCAATCAGAGCATCTGCTCGGACACCGGGGTCCAAGGTCAAGGACATGGCATCGTGAAACGCCCGTTCCGCTTCAACAAGAGCGCCATCCTGGGTCAACGCAAAGCCCTGCTCAACGGCGAGCGCCGCCCGCAGGGCCTTGCGGCGCGTTGCCTTTTGCCCCGCGACGGCCATGTCGTGCGCGACTGTGGCCCGGCCCGCCTGACGGTTGGCGCGCGCGGCCCGCAAGAGGGCATCCGAAGCCGCCTCATGTCCGGCCGCGAGCAGATGCCAGGCGTGCCGCGACAAGTCCCGGTCACGATACCACTGAGCCGCACGCCGATGGACGGAACTTTGCTGATGTTCGGGCGTCATGTTCAGGATTGCCGATCGGATAAGCCCGTGTTCGGACGCCAGCATGCCTCGCTCCCGCCTCAAAAGGCGACGGTCAACCAGTTGATCGATGACATCCGCGCTTGCCGCCGCAAGTTCTCTGACGGTCGTTTCTGGTACCAGATCGCCAAGAATGGCAGTCAGGCGCAAACAGGTCGTCGCCTGAACATCAAGGCTGACCAGACGCGCGGTCACGGCTTCCTCCACCGAGGCCGGGCAGGCGACATCGGCCCCATGGGCCATATGCAGCAGCAACTGGTTCAGGAACAATGGATTTCCGTTGGCCTGTTCCAGGCACATGCGTCGATCCTCTTGTGACAGATCGAACTGCTCTGAGACGACTTGCGCTTCGGTTACCGACAAGGGACCGAGAAACAGCTCCATGATCGGAACTGCCCCAGCGAGCCTCTCCAGCACGTGTAAACGCCCTGGAGAATCAGAGCGCGCCAGCGTCATCCAGAGCAAGGGCGCCTGACTGTTCCCCATAACAAGCGCAGCAAGCCCGTCTGCTTCGGACCGGCTCAATGTTTCGGCATCTTCCACGGCAATCATCATCGGTTGCGTGCGCATCGCGAGGACATCACGCACGACGGTCTGTGCCGGCCGGTCGGAGGGAGCCTTGGGCAGCGCTGTCTGTAAACGGCTCATCAAATCCGCTCGATCGGTCGACAACAAGGCCGAGGGCACAACCGCGAAGGCATGCCGAGGCAGACCAGACGTGACCTCGCTCAGCAATCGCGACTTTCCAATGCCCGGTGGACCGCTGATGGTCAGAAGCCGTGCTCTGCCATCTGAAGCCATGGACTCCCAGAGCGTTTGGATTTGCATCCGTTCGGCTTGCCGCCCGACGAAAGCCGCGACTTGCGACGTCGGGGCCTGTACGATTTCCGCACCGCTCAGGCGCTCCAGGGAAGGGTCGCGCCCTACGTGGCCTGGCCCTACTGCATCGGCTTGTGTCAGCGTGCGCGCGCGATCGACTTCGCGCAATCGCTTCGGACCGTCGCCATCGGGCAGCCTTGCCAGCGCAATCCCCACAGCGGGTCGGCTCGGATCACGGGCCAAGGTCTCGGCCAGAGCGAGGGCCTCTACGACACGCGACTTGCGCAGACCCTTCCGACCGACATATGCCGTCAGCGTGTCTTGACGTACCTGAATGTCCTCCGCGCCGGCCTCCCGCAGCTGCTGCGCAATGCGCGCGCTTGCCGGTTGGGACGGATCGGGCAGGAGTACGCCGAGGGCGATGACCGGATGCGTGGCCGTGTCTTCCATTTGTGCAGACGCCATGGATCGGCGTAAGGGCCCAGGCCCGTTGTGGCGCTGAAACCGCTCCATTGCGGCCGCCGCCGCTGCGCCAGTGCCGTTTTGAGAGGTGTCCATGATGACCTGCAGGGCCGCTTCTGACTGCGGTGCAAGACACAACGCCGCTTCGGCCGCGCCTATTGCTGCCTGAATACGGCCCGCCTCGAACGCTGCCTGTGCGTGGGCAAGCAACGTATCGGCCGCAAGAGCATCGGCGCGCGCGGTGACATCCTCAAGCCATGCCGCGTGCTCTGGCCCGGCAGCCTGCAACCCGGCGAGAAACCTGCCGCGTGTCAGGGTCGCGGCCATTTGCTCTGCTGCTGCCATGGCGGTTTCCGGGTCCCGCAATTGTGCAAGGTCGGTTTGCAAGGCCTCTGCCGAAAGCATCACATATCCATGCGCCGTCACGATGGCGCTGTGGCCCAGGACGCCGCGCAACAGATGCACCGCCTGACGCAAGGCTGTGGCTCCGGTTCCCTCGCGCTCGGGCCAGAGCAGCGCAATCAGAGCGTGACGCGGGACCGGGTCTCCCTGATCCCAAATGAGCCGTGCCAGCAGTGCATCCGCCCGCCGTCCCGATACACGCAGCAGGCGGTCCTTGGGATCACGCAGGACCAATCCGCCAAAGCAGTTTGCACGATACGCCATGTCCGAACGCTGGCAGAGAAGGACCGTTCTGACAAGCCGGTCCGGGAACGCTTTTGGAACGCTATGAGGAACGCTCTTCGGAACGCGGCGTTGGTTATGCATTTCACACAAACCATAGGAGAAAAGACATGCATCAATCTGCCGACTCCATGCCCGCTGAGATCGATGTCGAAGGTGTGTCGGTCAAAGGCGTCACATACGGCGACATGATTGCTGGAAAGCTGAAACTGGCGAAAGGCTCTGACCTTGCGCCCGTATTGGTGGGGCTGCCCCGTGATCACTGCCAGTGCCCCCATTGGGGCTATGTCATCGAGGGTGAGATCGAAGTCACCTACCAAGACGGAGAGACCGAGACCGTGCGGGCAGGCGACCTGTATTACTGGCCTCCTGGCCATGTTGTGCGCTTTACCGAAGATACCTCATACGTCGAATTCAGCCCGGCGAACCAGATGGCCGAAGTTCTGGCGCATGTGAAAAGCAAGATGGGTTTGAGCTGATGAGCGTCTTTATCAAGCTCTTGGCCATGGACGATCTTGCCCGTCCGTATGGCAGCGGTCTGAACCCGCGCTTGCGGGACGCCATCGAACGCAGCCAAGCGTGCAAGAGCGTCGCGGCACTGTCACGGAGCTGTGCAGGATTACCCGGCAACAATCCACAACGCAAAAACGTGGAAGGAGTCTGTAATGCCGAAAGTTGATCGCGCCACGGCACCGCGCACGGAGCGGCAGGCCTATCCCGGAAAGCTCGTTCATCGCACGGATGGCTGTTGGAAAACCAGACTTGGTGACCCATTAGGTTTGACCCAATTCGGTGTCGGCGAGGTCGAACTTGCGCCGGGCAGCGCGACAGGGCTTCTGCACTACCACCATGGCGCGGACGAGATGATTTACGTGCTCGAGGGCGAAGTGACCCTAGTTGAGGAAGGTGGCGTGGAAGAGGTGCTCGGGGCGGGCGATGCGGCCGGTTGGAAGGCAGGCGATGTGGTTGGGCACACAATCGAAAACCGCAGTGATAAACCCGCGCGCCTTCTCGAAATCGGCACGCGCCCTGCCGAGGATACCGCTGTCTATGTCGGACTCGATCTGATGTATCGCGCGCTGTACGGCGCTGGCATCACGATAAGGTCCCGAAGTGGACGACCCTACGAAGCGGGAGAAGAAGTGGCCGAGATCGAGGAACTGCCGATGGAGAGGCGGCGTTGAGACAGGTTCGGTTAAACCGCGATCCTTCAACCGGAGACACCAGAGGCAGCAAAGTCCCCGAGTGCCGAACCGGTGCGATCCTCATATCTCGCAGGCGCAGAGAATAGCCGGTTTGACGTTCTGTTGTTTCAAGATTGGAGTGGCGTGCGACGGTCTCGTATGGGTCGTTCGTGGTGGTTCAGCGCAACGACGAGAGGCCCGGAAAGGCCGCATTCCGTGCATTCTGGCGACCGGGTGGGAAAGGCTGCAAACCTAGTCACAGGGATTGCCTCGCCAGTGTCAGAGAAATACGAGAGGGATGACAGCCTACAACATGGCATATAGGCGTAGGACATTTGTTGTACCTTGATGGATAGGGGCCTCGAACCGGAGGGGATCGCACTGTAATGCTGCTCTGGTCGGACCTCTCACACTTCGGTAAACGTCGGCCATGGAAAGTAAATCGCAGAATATCGTACCTTGGCATTTGTCCGTTGCCCCTATGATGGACTGGACGGATCGGCATTGCCGGTATCTGCACCGGCTCTACTCGCGCCGCACGCTGCTTTACACCGAGATGGTCACCGCACCGGCGTTGGTGCGGGGGCGCGCGATGCATCTGCTGGACCATGCACCCGAAGAGCATCCGGTGGCCCTGCAATTGGGCGGGTCCGACCCCGAGGAGCTTGCCGAGGCTGCGCGTCTGGGCGCAAGTGCCGGTTACGGCGAGATCAACCTCAATGTCGGCTGTCCGTCGGATCGGGTGCAGTCGGGATGTTTTGGCGCGGTCTTGATGGAGACCCCGGATCTGGTCGCCAGATGCGTCGCGGCCATGCGGTCGGCTGTCGATGTCGAGATCACGGTCAAGTGCCGCATTGGCGTAGACGATCAGAACCCGGACGTGCTGCTGCCCGATTTTATCGGGCGCATCGCAGATGCGGGCTGCCAGCGCGTGATTGTGCATGCGCGCAAGGCCTGGCTCAAAGGGCTCAGTCCCAAGGAAAACCGCGAAGTTCCGCCACTTGACTACGATCTGGTCCTTGCGATGAAACTGGCCTTTCCAAAGCTTCATCTGTCAATCAACGGCGGCATAACTTCACTGGCACAAGCCCGGCACTTTCTCGACCTGGGTCTTGATGGGGTGATGATCGGGCGGGCGGCCTATCATGATCCGACGTCCATCCTGGCGCAGGCGGATTCGGTGATTTTCGCAGACCCGGAGGCCCGCGCGGCCCGCGACCCCATTGAGGTTGCGCGCGACATGATCCCCTACATCGACGCCCACCTCAGCCGGGGCGGGCGCCTGAACCAGGTCACCCGGCACATGCTGGGGATGTTCGCCGGACGACCCGGTGCGCGACGATGGCGCCAGGTTCTGTCGACGGACGCAACGCGCCCAAAGGCGGGGTCCGACGTGGTACTGAGCGCACTGGATGCGGTGATCGATCAGGCGGCCTGAACGGGCGGACAGGACATTTGCGCTGCGCGCTTGATCCCTTGGACTCACCCGAGGTTTCGTCGGGTGTCTCTGGCAGTTTGCGCGTTTCCGGATCGGTGACAATTCCGGTTGAAAGTGAGTATCGCCGATGCGTGTCGCCGCCTGGTTGACCCGGCGTCGTCATTTCCTTGCACCTTTGAGCGCCTTAATGTTCTGCTGCGCGACCAAGGCATACCTGAATTTTTGAGATTGAATTTTTTTTTTGAACGCTCTTAAAGCGTCGCAATTGCCAATTGGAATAGAGACTTGATTGCTGCGGAAGGTTTTAAGATTTATCCGCCCCATCGCGGGACTTTGAAATGGGTGCATGCGGCGCGCTCAGCGGCGCGAAATGTGCTCGCGGACCCCGAGACGCGCCGCCAAAATCTGCGTCACAACAAGACCTGGTTTGTCGGCGTCGATGCCTTGCCGACCGATGCGCAGGGGGCGCTGGGAGAGGCGACGCTGGAGGGACTGTTCCGGCCCGACCTCGACCCCATCAAGACCTGGCCCAAAGCGCAACTGTCAGTGGTCTATCCCGGCTACCCGGGCCGTGATCCGGGCGAAAGCGACGGGGCGCACCGCTACCGTTTGCTGCGTGCTGCCGCGCATGTTGACGGCTTGTTGGCGGTGGGGCCGGAGCAGAGGCGTTTTCCGCTGGAATTGCATGCCTTTCTGCTGGGCATTCCTCTTGGCACGGTCACGCAATCGCCGACGCTCTGCTGGCCGGGATCGCATCACATCATCGGACCGGCTCTGCTGGAGGCGGTGGGGGCCTCAAAGCCATCCGATGTCGATGTGACCGACGCCTATGTAACCGCTCGTGCGGAGGTATTCAGAAAGATCCGGCCCGTGCCCCTGATTGCACAGCTCGGAGGCGCTTATCTGGTGCACCGGTTTGTGTTGCATGGCACGGCTCCGTGGGAAGACCGGGCCGCCGTCGAACACGATGGGCGCATGGTCGCGTTTTTCAGACCCGAGGTCGCCAGCGAAGCGCAATGGCTGCACCGGGACTGGGAATGAAGCGGCGCCGGACTGGCGACAGGCTTATCCGGTTCCGGACGTGCGCCGCGCCGCGCGACCGCCGCGCCGCTTGGCCAGCCGGGGCGCCCGACTGGGCAGTTCTTCCATAATCTCTGCGCGGGTTTCCGGGGTCATCCGGCTCCAGCGCGCAATCTCTTCGATCGATCGATAACAGCCGGCGCAGATTTTCTCTTCCGGATGGATCAGGCAGATCTTGATGCAGGGCGAGGCGATCTCGTCGCGCTTCCAAACCGTATCGCTCACCCGTTGTTCTCCTTGCGCATGTGGCTCATCCGATCCAGAGCCCCCTGCAGAATATAGGCCGCCGCCACGTGATCGATCACCTCTGCGCGACGTTTTCTTGACGTATCCGCCTCCAAAAGGGCCCGCTCTGCTGCCACAGTGCTCAGGCGCTCATCCCAGAAGGTGATCGGCAGTTCAGTGATCTGCGACAGATTGCGCGCGAATGCGCGAGTCTTCTGGCAGCGTGGACCTTCGCTGCCATCCATGTTTCGCGGCAGACCGAGCACAAGTCCGACGGTTTCCAACCGGCTCAGCAACGCCATGAGCTGCGCCGCATCCAGCGTGAACTTCTTGCGCCGGATGGTTTCTTCGGGTGTGGCGGTTCCGCGCAACCGGTCGGACAGAGCCACGCCGATGGTCTTTTCGCCAAAGTCGAGACCGGCAATCGGCCCCATCTGGGGCAGCTGATCCTGAAAGCTTGCCATGTCGTCGCAGATCATTGTGCCACCCCGGCCTGCGCAGCCGCGCTGGCAATGAGCGTCAATGCGGCGGGATCATCGGCATAGGCGGCGCTGGCCTGCGCCAAGGCGGCATTGGCCCGGTCCGGTTCGCCCAGAACGCTCAGAGAGGTGATCAGCCGCGCCCATTCATCCGGGCTGCCGCCGTCTTCGCTGAGCCGGGCCTCAAGGCCTGCCACCATGCCGCGCGCCATGTCCATCTGATCGGCAACGCTCATGTCCGAGGCGGCGTCAAGGTCATCCTGGCTGGGACCCGCGAGAGCCGGCGGCGCCTGCGGGGCGGCGCGCGGCCTGTAGGTGACACCGGCCAGCGTGGCCAGCATCGGCAGCCGCTCTTCCAGGATCGGGCGCCAAGGAGCGGAGGCGGGGCTCTGCGCCAGAAGCTGATCCCAGACGGTAAAGGCAATATCGGGCCGCCCGACCTGATCCATCATCAGGCCCCAGTAATACCGCGCGATCGGATTGCCCCGGTCGAGCTGGAGCGCCTGGCCGAGGATCCGCTCGGCTTCGGGCGAGACATACCCGCCTGCCGCCAGGATCATCAGCTCGCCCAGTTCCGCAAAATCCTGACCGGTGGCCTCTGGCCCCTTGATCCGGATGACCGCATCCTGAGCGGCCCAGGCCGCAGTGAAATCGCCCGAGGCGGCTTCGTTCTGTGCCAGCAGGATATGCCCCTGAAGGTCGTTGGGACGCTCGGCCAGCGTGGCACGCAGCTTGTCCATCAGGTCTTCGAATTGCGGATCCTGGGGCGCGGCTGGGACCGGGGGAGCGTCCGATTCGGCGGTGGCCTGATCGGGGCGCGTGGCGCGGACGTACTCGGCCTGATCGAGGCGCAGCTGGCGCGGCAGGTCCGGGTACCCCGGGCTGCCCAGATCCGCATAGAGAAACGCCGCGCCGCCCCCCAGAACCAGCGCCAGACACAGCGCCAGCGGCATCAGGGCCGGACCCCGGTCGGCGTCGCGTCCGCTTGGCGCCTGCAGACGCGCATCCGCGGCCAGAATCCGGCGAGACACCTCGGCGCGCACCCGTTCGGCATCTGCCGGCTGGATCACGCCACGCGCCAGATCCCGATCGATTTCTTTAAGCTGGTCACGATAGACACGCAGATCATAGGCCGCCGGCGGTGCGTCCTGTGCGCGCCCGCGCCAGAGCGCCAGAGCCATCAACCCGGTCACGCAAAATGCCAGGGCAATCGAGACAATCCAAAACAGCATGTGTCCTCCGTGTGCAAAGGATTTATATCTCCGCGCTGCAAGGCAAAAGGGGGAAAACGCGTTGATCGGTCGTGATGTCGCATGGACCCGTGTCGCAACCGGACCGCATTGCGCCGGATCAGGGCGTGGATAGTATGCGGGGGCGGGGCATACCTGCCACAATCACCCGATCCGGAGACTGATCCGACCATGAAGAGATATTCCGCCTTTGCGCTCGTTCGAGAGGCGCTGAACGACCACAAGGGCTGGACCCGGGCCTGGCGGGATGCCCAGCCCAAGGCACGCTATGATGTCATAATCGTGGGCGCGGGCGGGCATGGGCTGGCCACAGCCTACTACCTGGGCAAGCGGTTCGGCATCACCAATGTCGCGATCCTCGACAAGGGGTGGCTCGGCGGTGGCAATACCGGGCGCAACACAACGATCATCCGCTCGAACTATCTGCAGGATCCCTCGGCCGCGATCTACGAAAAGTCCCGCGCGCTCTATGAGGGGCTGAGCCAGGATCTGAACTACAACGTGATGTTCAGCCCGCGCGGCGTGATGATGCTGGCCCAGACCCATCACGAAGTGCGGGGCTATTTGCGCACGGCCCATGCCAACAACCTGCAGGGCGTTTCGACCGAGTTCATAGGGCCGGATCGGGTCAAACAACTGTGTCCGATCATTGAGCTCAAGGGGCCGCGATACCCGGTTCTGGGGGCGCTCTGGCAGCCCCGCGGCGGAACCGCCCGCCACGATGCGGTGGCCTGGGGATATGCCCGCGCCTGTTCTGCAATGGGCATGGACATCATCCAGAATTGCGCGGTGGTGGGCGTGACCACCGAGGGTGGTCAGGTGACCGGGGTTGAAACCGAACGCGGGCATATCGGCTGTGACAAGCTGGGCCTCGTCGTGGCGGGTCATTCCGGTGTGCTGGCCGAGATGGCGGGATTCCGGCTACCGGTCGAAAGCGTGGCGTTGCAGGCTCTTGTCTCGGAACCCATCAAACCTTGCATGGACGTGGTCGTGATGGCCAATACGGTGCATGGCTACATGAGCCAGTCCGACAAGGGGGAAATGGTCATCGGTGGCGGCGCGGATGGCTACAACAATTATACCCAGCGCGGTTCCTTCCAGCATATCGAAGAGACGGTCCGGGCGCTGATTGAGACCTTCCCAATGATCTCCCGCCTGAAGATGCTGCGCCAATGGGGCGGGATCGTGGATATGACCGGGGACCGTTCGCCGATCCTGTCGAAAACGCCTCTGGGCGGGTGTTTCATCAATTGCGGCTGGGGCACGGGCGGCTTCAAGGCGATCCCGGGGTCTGGCTGGGGCTTTGCGGAATTGATGGCCAAGGGGGCGTCGCCCCTGTGTGACGATTTCTCCCTCGGCCGCTTTGCCGAAGGACGTTTCATCGACGAATCCGTTGCGGCAGGCGTGGCCCATTGATGCCGTTTTCTTCAAAGAAAACGCCCAAGAATTTTCAAAAATTCTTGGTCCCGCGCGGGGAGACGGTGCGCCATGGCCTATAGTGAAGCTGCGGCAGAGATCATGCGCGCGGATCTGGGCGTGGAACCGGGACTGTCGGAAAAGAAGATGTTCGGCGGGCTCTGCTTTCTGCTGCATGGCCACATGGTCTGCGGGGTGATGAAGGATTACGCCATGTACCGCCCGGGCAAAGTCCGCGAGGCCGAGGCGCTCGCGGCCGGAGCTCAACCGCTCAGCTTCACGGGCCGCAGGATGGGCGGTCTGGTCGAGGTCGATCTTTCCGCTTTCGACGACCCGGACCTGCGGTCCAAACTTACAGATCTCGCGCTGGCCCATGCCGCCAGCCTGCCGCCAAAGGATTGAACCGACATGCTGATCCTCAGATGTCCCAATTGCGGGGCCAATGTCGAAGAAACCGATCTCACGCCGGGCGGCGAGGCGCATCTGACGCGCTATGGGCCCGGCGCCTCGGATGACGACTTTACCAGCTACCTGTTTCACCGCGAGAACCCGCGCGGCGTGCATTTCGAGAGATGGCGCCACACCTATGGCTGCGGCAAGTGGTTTCACGCGGCCCGGTGCACGGTGACACTTGAGGTGTTCGCCACCTATCCGGCTCAGACCGGCGAACCGCCCGCAGAGGTCCAGGCCATGATCTCCCGGAAGCGTCCCGGCTGGCACTGGCGCGACCTCAATAGCGATGCAGGGGGCGGCGCATGACAAGCCATCGGATTGCCGGCAAGGGCCGCCTCATCGATCAGGGCCGGACACTGCCTTTCACCTTTGACGGGACGCGACGGACCGGTCACCCGGGCGATACCCTGGCCTCGGCGCTGCTGGGGGCGGGCCAGAGTGTCATGGGCCGGTCGTTCAAGTACCACCGCCCGCGGGGCCCTGTGGCCGCCGGACCCGAGGAACCCAATGCCCTGGTCGGGCTGGGGGAAGGCGCACGGTTTGAACCCAACCAGCGCGCCACCACCACCGCGCTCTACGCAGGTCTTACCGCCACCTCGCAGAACCGCTGGCCTTCGCTCAGCTTTGATGTCGGCGCCATCAATGCCCGGCTCTCGCGCCTTCTGCCAGCCGGGTTCTACTACAAGACCTTCCTGCACCCGCGCAGCTTCTGGAAATCGGTCTACGAGCCCTTCATCAGGCAGGCTGCGGGCCTCGGCCGGGCGCCGAGCGACCCGGATCCGGACAGCTATGAACATCTCCACATCCATACGGATATCGTTATTCTGGGTGGCGGTGTGGCGGGTCTGCAGGCGGCCCTTGCTGCAGCCTCGGGCGGCGCCAGAGTGCTTCTTCTGGAGCAATCCGGGCATTGGGGCGGGCGTGCGCTCGTGGATGGCGGAGAGATCGACGGCCAGCCCGCCGACGCCTGGATCACGCAGGCCGTGACGGCGCTGGAAGGCATGGCGCAGGTCACGCTCCGGCTCAACTGCATGGGCGCGGGCGTCTATGACCATGGCTATGTTCTGGCCTACGAGCGGCTGCGCGATCACACGCCTGAGGCGCCCGGTCCGCGCCACCGGCTCTGGCGCATTCGCGCGGGGCGGGTGGTCACAGCCACCGGCGCGATCGAACGTCCCCTGTCTTTTGCCGGCAATGACCTGCCCGGGGTCATGCTGGCCTCGGCCGCGCGCGATTATCTTGAGCTTTTTGGCGTGGGCATTGGCAAACGCGTGCTCGTGGTGACCAACAATGACGACGCCTACCGCACGGCCATTGCGCTGAAACAGGCCGGAATCGAGGTGCCTCTGATCGTCGATGCCCGGCCATTGGGGGGCGGGGCATTGGCTCAGACGGCGCAGGCGCTCGGCATAGCGATCGAGAATGGCCGTGCCATCGCCAGGGTCAAGGGCGGTCAGGGCGTCGAAAAGGTCGAGATCTGCGCCCATGCCGGGGGCGGGGGCGCGGTCGAGCACACCGTTGCCTGCGACGCGATTGCGATGTCAGGCGGCTGGTCTCCGGTTGTCCATCTGTGGTCCCACTGCGGCGGCAAGCTGATCTGGGACGAGGCCCATGCGATGTTCCGCCCGGATCCCTCCAGGCCGCCGACCGGGGCTGACGGGGCGGGCTTTGTCCATGCGGCAGGCGCGGCAAATGGGGCACTGTTCCTGAACGCGGCTCTGCAGGACGCCTTTGAGACGGGCCAGAAGGCGGCCGCTGAGGTCGGTAAACCGACCTCTGGCACTGCGTCCGGATCGGCCTCTGCTGCGGGCAAAGAAGAGGCCGCCGATCTGCTTCCGGTCTGGATGATGCCCGCCGGCGCGGGCCATGATCTGCGCGCCAAGGCCTGGCTCGACTACCAGAACGACGTCAAGGTGTCCGACGTGGGGCTGGCCGCTCAGGAAGGCTACCAAAGTGTCGAACACACCAAGCGCTACACCACGCTCGGGATGGCGACCGATCAGGGGAAACTGAGCAATATCAATGGCCTTGCGGTGCTGTCCGAAGCTCTGGGGCAGGAAATCCCGACAACCGGCACGACCACCTTCCGCCCACCTTACACGCCAATTTCCATGGGTGCGATTGCGGGTGAGGCGCGAGGCGAGATTTTCCAGCCGATCCGCCGCACGCCAATGCACGACTGGCATGACAGCCAGAATGCGGATTGGGAGCCGGTGGGCCAGTGGCGCCGGCCCTACGCCTATCCGCGCCCCGGCGAGACCGTCCACGACGCGGTCATGCGCGAGGTCACAGCGGTGCGCAGCAGCGTTGGCATGCTCGATGCTTCGACGCTCGGCAAGATCCTCGTCTCTGGGCCGGATGCGGGCAAGTTTCTCGACATGATCTACACCAACATGATGTCGACCCTGCCGATAGGGCGCTGCCGCTATGGTCTGATGTGCTCGGAAAACGGCTTTCTGATGGATGATGGGGTCGTGGCGCGGATCGATGAGACCACGTGGCTGTGCCACACCACCACCGGCGGCGCGGACCATGTCCATGCGCATTTGGAGGAATGGTTGCAGACCGAATGGTGGGACTGGCAGGTCTGGACCGCCAATGTCACCGAAAACTACGCTCAGATCGCCGTTGTCGGCCCCCGTGCCCGCACGGTGCTGGAAAGTATGGGCGGGCGGGATCTGCACCCTCAGGCCTTGCCCTTTATGACATGGGTCGACACCACTCTGTCCGGGATCGATGTGCGCCTGTTCCGGATCTCGTTTTCCGGGGAACTCAGCTATGAGATCGCCGTAAAAGCAAGCCAGGGCCAGGCGCTCTGGGACAAGATCCTTGCGGCCGGGGCTGACCACGACATCCAGCCCTACGGCACCGAAGCGCTGCATATTCTGCGCGCCGAAAAGGGCTTTATCATGATCGGGGACGAAACCGATGGCACGGTTATCCCGCAGGACCTCGGCCTCAGTTGGGCGATTTCCAAGAAGAAGACGGATTTCATCGGCAAACGCGCGCAGGAGCGGGTGCACATGACCGATCCGGACCGATGGAAACTGGTTGGCCTGCAAGCCGATGACGATCTGGTGCTGCCCGATGGGGCTTATGCTGTCACTGCCGGCAAAAACGCCAATGGCCAGCGCAATGTCGAAGGCCGGGTGACCTCGACCTACTATTCGCCGACGCTGGGTCGGGGGATCGCCATGGGGCTGGTCCATCGGGGACCCGAGCGTATGGGCGAGGTGCTAAGCTTCCCTGGCACCGACGGCAAGCTCTACACCGCCAAAATTGTCGATCCGGTAGTCTATGACAAGAGCGGAGGAAAGCTCCATGGCTGAGGCGCAGCATTTTGAAGGGATCGCCCGGATCGAACAGGGGCCCACAGTGGGCATGATCGCACTGCGCGGCGGGCCAGAGACCTTGCAGAGCGCCGCCGCGCGCCTTGGCGTGGCGATGCCGGATCCGTTGCAGGCTGTCTGGTCCGGGCCAACCGGACTTTTGTGGATGTCGCCGGATGAATGCCTTGCGCTGTGCCCGCCCGAAGACCTCGATGGCCATGTCGCGGCTTTGACGGCTACGCTTGCCGGACAACACGCGATGGTGCTGGACGTGTCTGATATGCGCGCCCGATTTGCGGTTTCCGGGCCGCACGCGCGCGATGTTCTGGCCAAGGTGTTTCCGCTCGATCTGTCCGAGCAGGGATTTGGGCCGGGTCATGTGCGACGCTCCAAGCTGGGGCAGGTGCCGGCCGCGCTCTGGCTCAACACGGCGGGTGTCTTTGAAATCCTCTGTTTCCGCTCGGTTGCGGTGTATGTCATGGATGTTCTGACAACTGCAGCACAGCCCGGTTCCGAAGTGCATCTTTTTGCGCCCTCATCCTGACACGGAGGCCCGCGCAAGCCTGATGAACGGCAGAGCGCGGCACATGCGCGCCTCGTCAGGCTTCATTTATGCCCGCAAGCCTTGACCTGCCCGGGTGCGCGAAGCATGTACCGGGTAGCCAATCACCAATCTGGGGGGCCCACATGGCTTTCGAACTTCCTGATCTTCCGTATGCGCACGACGCCCTGGCCGACAACGGCATGTCGAAAGAGACGCTGGAGTACCACCACGACCTGCACCACAAGGCCTATGTCGATAATGGTAACAAGCTGATCGCGGGCACCGAGTGGGACGGCAAGTCGCTCGAAGAGATCATCGTGGGCACCTACGACGCCTCGGCCGTCGCGCAGAACGGCATTTTCAACAACATCAGCCAGCTCTGGAACCACAACCAGTTCTGGGAGATGATGGGCCCCGGCGCCTCGGCCATGCCGGGTGAGCTGGAAAGCGCCATCGTCGAAAGCTTCGGCTCGGTTGACGACTTCAAGGCGGCCTTCTCGGCGGCCGGCGCCGGTCAGTTCGGGTCTGGCTGGGCCTGGCTGGTCAAGGACGCGGATGGCAGCCTTAAGGTCACCAAGACCGAAAACGGCGTCAACCCGGTCTGCTTTGGTCAAACGGCCCTTCTGGGCTGCGATGTGTGGGAGCATTCCTACTACATCGATTTCCGCAACAAACGACCCGCCTATCTGACCAACTTCCTCGATAATCTGGTCAACTGGGAAAATGTTGCCAGCCGGATGTAAGCCTTGACGCCCAACCAGGACCGTCTTGACGATAACCACGACCTGCCGGAGGCTCCGGCAGGTCTTTTCGTTCGTGGGTGGAAGAGCCTTATTGAGCCACTACAAAAGGTTATCGTCCAAACTTACAGTATTTCCCCGCGCGGGTGGCGACACAAGATGCGGGTTGTGATGATCTCGGATCTGCATTTGGGTGCGCCTTACATGACGCTCGCGCATCTGGATGAGATCATTGCCAGGGCTCAGACGCTCGCACCCGACCTGATCGCGCTGACCGGAGATCTTGCGCCGGGTCCCAGCCTTGTGCGCACCAGGACACCGCCGCTTGAGGCCATCGCATCGCGTCTGGCGCGCCTCACTGCGCCGCAGGGCGTCTATGCCGTGCTGGGCAATCACGACTGGTGGCTGGACGAGGCGGCGCAGGCGCGCCAGTCGGGTCCGATTGAAATACAAGAGGCGTTGGAGGCGACCGGGATACCCGTCCTGGCCAACCAGGCGCTTGCATTGGCAAACGGGGTTTGGCTCGCCGGTCTCGACAGTCAGGAGGCGATCCGCATCGATCATTTGACCTCCATCGGCAAGGATGATCTGGAGGCCACGCTGGCGCAGGTGCCGGACGGGCCAGATCTGATCCTTCTGGCGCATGAGCCTCATATCTTTGCCGAAATGCCGGAGCGGGTGAGCTTGACCCTGTCGGGTCACACACATGGCGGACAACTCCGGCTCTTTGGCTGGGCGCCGATCCTTCCGCGCACGATCGACCGGTCCTATGTCTACGGGCACATCACGCGGGGCGATCAGCATCTGGTCGTTTCCGCGGGCCTTGGCTATTCCAAAATTCCGCTGCGCGTGGGAACCCCGCCAGAAATCACCGTCATCGATCTGCAGGCAGAGCGGGACGAAAACGCCCCGGCGCGTTGACACGGCACCGGGGCGAAGTCTGACATTCGCAAAGTCTGGGTTGGTCAGGCAAAGGGCGCGGCGCCCTATGCCCTGGGGGGCCTTGTGTCAGAGGAAACCGTCGTCCAGCGGGAAGATCCCCGGGCGCAAGTCGCCGTCGCGGTCCAGCAGGCCTGCCAGCCCGTCGGCAACGGCCCGGTTGGCCGCGAGGGCATAATCACCCGTGCCGCCAAAGCCAAATTCGCCAGCCGCACCAGTGACTTCGACGTAGTATGTACCATCCTCGGCCGCGTCAAAGACCAGAGACGCGAAGTTGAGCGCTTCGTCAAAGTCGCTGTTGGCGGCCAGCTCGACACCGTCGTCATCAAAGACCTTGAGTTCGGGATCCCACAGACGCAGGTCTTCGTTTTCTTCGTTGTGATCGAAGCCAAGCGCCGTAAAGCGGACCTCTTCACCGGCGGACATGTCGATGGCAAACCAATCGGCGTCGCCATCAAAGTCGATGGTGTCCTGAACGATTGCGCCGGTCTCGATGCTTGCCGTCGTGCTGGTGTCGCCCGCTATCGGGTTCGCCTCGACGCCGTCATCAGGGAAGAAGGGTGACAACCGTGTGACCGTATTGGCCACCACGACATAGTCGCCAATGTCCATGACGCTCTCGCCCGAGACATCGACGAAATACGTCCCGGCGGTCTCGACTTCATAGACCAGCGTGACGCCGTCGATCACCTCGGTGACTTCAAAGGCAATGTCTTCGCCCGAAGCCACCACATTGCCATCGGCGTCGCGCAGCGCCAGGCTGCCGTTTTCCAGAGCTGTCCGCAGGTTGGCCGGGTTCCAGTCCGCACCGACGAGTGTGACCCGCACCACATCACCTTCATCAAGTGACATCTGATACCAGTCTGTGTCGCTTGGGAACTGCAGGGTGGCAGCCTGATAGCCGTTGACCTCAAGCACCTCTTCAGTGGTTTCATCGCCCGGCGTGGTCACAAGCGTTGTCGGCGTGGTGGATGTCGGTGCAACGGTGCTGCTGGTGCCCGCCGCCGCGACCGCCGCCAGGGCAAGACCGGCGGCCACTCCGGGGCTTTCCAACGGCAGGATGGGCAGAACGCCGTCATTGGGATCGGCCACATCAAGCACGTAGTCGCCCATCATGAACTCGTCGGCACCAGATACCTCGACGTAGTACTCCGACGTTTCGGTGGCGACGAAATTCAGGGAGCTCAACCCGCGTCCGTTGGAGATGTCATCGCCCAAGGCGACCTCATTGCCCTCGGCGTCAAAGACCCGGATCTCGGATTCCTTCAGACCGCGGTAGCCGTTGCCATAGGTATGGTTGAAGCCCAGGACGCTGAAGCGCACCTCTTGGCCGAGTTCCAGTTCCACACGGAACCAGTCGGTGTCGCCTTCGAAGTCGACGGTCTCGTATCGCCGCGCGCCGGGCGCGACCGTCTTGTTGGTCGAACTGTCGCCGGGGATCGGTCTGGCTTCTTCCTCTGGTGTCGGGAAGGCCGGCGAGAGGGGCCGCACCTCATTGGCGACCACGATGTAATCGCCCGTGTTGATCCCGGTTTCACCGGCAACCTCAACGAAATAGGTGCTGTCGGTCTCAGCCGTCACAACCAGGGTGGCGCCGTACTCTGTTTCGACGCCCAGCGTGAAGCCGGTGTCGATCAGATTGCCGTCCTCGTCGCGCAGGTTCAGTTCGCCGCCAAAGAGCGCGCCGCGCAGGCTGATCGGATTCCAGTCATACAGGCCCAGCGTGACGCGCACGGTTTCGCCCGCGTCCAGCTCAAGCTTGTACCAGTCGGTGTCGGAGGAGGTGACAATGGCGCCCACTTCCACTCCGCCGACTTCAAGCTCCTTGTCCGTGGTCTTGTCGTCCGGGCCAAGATAGTCGCGGACTTCTTCAACCGCAGCGCGCCCGACATCAAAGACATCCCTGGCGTCGAGAATGTAGTCCCCCGTGGTCGCGTCATCGCCGCTGACTTCAACGTAGTAGGTTCCGCTTTCGGTCGGGAAGAACACGGTGGAGGCGAGGCCACGGCCTTGCAGCACGTCATCGCCAAAGGCGATCTCGTTGCCATCGGCGTCGTATATGCGCACTTCGGCATCGCTCAGCCGGCGGGCCACGTTGTCGCTGTCGTGGTTCACGCCCAGCACGCTAAAGCGAACGGCGTCACCGGCGGTGGCTTCGAAACTGTACCAGTCGGTGTCGCCGGCAAAATCGACGGTCTCATACCGCCGGCTATCCATTTCGATCGAGCGATTGGTCGTCGCATCCGAGGGCGCTCGGTCTTCTTCTTCGCCGGGGGCAGGGAAGGCCGGGGAGAAGGACTGGACCGTATTGGCTGTCAGAGCGTAGTCGCCCGTGTCAAAGAGGCTCGTGCCCGAGACCTGGACGAAGTAGCTGCCGGACGTTTCCACGGTATAGACCAGGGTCTTGGCGTCCAGGTCCTCGACGGCGAAGATCTCGTAGGTTTCACCCACGGCCACGGCATTGCCGTCTTCGTCCAGCAGGGACACACGGGCTCCGGTCAGCGCGGTCTGGCGGTTGATCGGGTTCCAGTCGACCTGCGCCAGGCTGATCCGGATCGTGTCACCTTCGGTGAGTTCGACCCGGTACCAATCGACATCGGCGGGGATTTCGATCGAAGAGAACTCAATGCCCGGAAGGTTCAGATCGGCATTCGTTGTGGCGTCGCCGGGCACCAGCAGATCAGACGTATTTCCGAGGTTCAGAGTCGTGGCGACCAGAGCGGCGGTCGCGCCATCGGCCTCGGATGTCTCACCCACGGAAAGCAGTTGTGCGCTCGCCATGCTGGCGGTTGTCGTTCCGCCGAACCCTTCGAAATCGAAATCGAAATCAAAATCGAATCCGTCGAAGTCGAAGCCTTCAAAGTCGAACCCGTCGAAATCGAAGTCAAAGTCGCCAATGGCATCTATCGCGGTACTGACGGCGCGGTTGGCGGAGAGCAGGTACTCGCCGCTTTCGCCATAGCCGAAGGGACCTTCGCCGCCGGAGACCTCGACATAGTAGGTCGCGGTCTCTTCTGCGGTATAAATCAGCGAGGCAAAGTTGAGCTGGGGATCGAAATCGTCATTCGAAGCGACCTCATTGCCGCTCGCGTCATAGATCGTCAGATCGGCGTCAAAGAGGCGGAAGTCGATATTCTCAAGCGTGTGGTCATAGCCCACGGATGAGAAGCGCACAGCCTGACCGGCCGTCATTTCAATCGCGAACCAGTCGGTATCGCCGGCAAAGTCGATGGTCTCTTCCTTGAAGGTTCCGACCTCCAGGGTCGCCGTCGTGCTGGTGTCTCCGGCGATCGGCGTGTCTTCGACTTCGTCTCTGGGGTAACCGGGCGAGCGTGGATCGACCGAATTGGCCACCACGACATAATCGCCGACGGCCTCGCTGGTGGCGCCGGACACATCCACATAGAACGTGCCTGTTGTCTCGGGCAGGTAGGTCAGCGTCAGCCCTTCGTACACGTCGTAGGACACCTCCACCCCGGTTTCGACCACGTTGCCATCGCTGTCCCGCAGGGTCAGCGCGCCGTCTTCGAGCGCGGCGCGCAGATTCACCGGGTTCCAGTTGACCCCGACCAAAGTGACCCGGACCGCTTCGCCTTCGGTGAGGTCCAGCTGGTACCAGTCGCTGTCATCCGCGAGTTCGAGGGTCGAGGTCTGGTATCCACCGACCTCAAGAACCTCTTCCGTGCTTGTGTCACCGGGCACCATGAGGTCGGACAGCTGGTCCAGACCCGTGCCGAAGCCCTCTGTCACGGCCCCGCTTTCCGCCTCGCCGGACGACAATGCCAGACGCGCGGCATCGATAAATCGACCCATTCAAATAACCCCCTGCTCGCCGGTCTCAATGGACCCGGACTTTCTATTTTTCACTTAATCTGATCCCCACCACGAGGTCAGGTTGACCCAACGCGACACGAAAATGAGTCGCAATTCCCAAGCCAATATAACCTGCCAAACAAGAAAATGGTGCGAAATTAAAGGATAATCTGTTCAATTCTTGAGCCAATCGCTCGCCGCACAGGGGTTTGCATGACGGCTCGGCGCTTTGCTGCCGTTTTAGCCGAGACGGTCCCGCAGGCGGACCATCAGCGACTCCGGCGTCTCTTCCGTTTCAAGAAAGTCACGCAGCGAGGCATCGGCAAAGCCCTGATCAATGATGTGATCGACCAGCGCCAGGAGCGGGGACCAGAAACCATTGGTGTTCAGGATGCAGATCGGTTTGCGATGCAGGCCCAGTTGGCGCCAGGTCAGGGTTTCAAACATCTCTTCCAGCGATCCCGCGCCACCCGGCATCAGGACCACCGCATCGGCATTGGACAGCATGATGTTTTTGCGCTCGTGCATGGTCTGGGTGACCACAAAATGCGTGAGATCCCGCTTGCCGATCTCCATATCGATCAGATGTGCGGGCATAACGCCGAAGGTCTCGCCACCGGCCTCCTGCGCGGCCTTGGCCAGTGTGCCCATCAGACCGACGTCGGCGCCACCATACACCAGTTGCCAACCTTCCTGCGCGATGGCCCGGCCCAGGGCCTCCGCGGCATCCCGGTAGGCGGGCATTGAACCGAAACGTGATCCGCAATACACACAGACGGATTTGGGCATGTGGACCACACTTTCAGGCTGAAGACCGGATGCGTCCGGCGGTGTTTTGACCGCAGTTTGCCGTGTTGTTACAATTGCTTCAAGACCGGGTCGGGGATGGCGCCGAAGAAAGGGACTGGAATGGCCGCAAAGGCTGGGCTTTGGGGGATGGGCACTGCCGGAACGGCGGCGGTGGTTGTCGCCGGTGTTGCCGTATTGGGATTTGTCGGGCGCGACGTATACATGCGCGCCCAGACGCCCCAGGAGCAGGTCACCGTCTCTCCGGCAGTCGCAGCCGAACCGGAGGCCGAAGATACCGAGACCGCCAGCGCCCCGCAGACGGCGGCAGAGACGCCCGCAGCGGACGACTCCGCCGCGTTGGTGGAACCCGAAGCCGACGCCACACCGCAGCCCACGCCCGAGGCGGACCCAGGCCCTCCGCCACTGAGCGCGCCGGCCTTTGATGTGGTGCGGGTCGAGCCGGATGGTACGACCCTGGTTGCTGGAACGGGTCAGGCTGGCAGCACTGTCACGCTCTTTCTCGATGACGCCGCGCTTGAGACCACCGAAGTGGACGGCTCCGGCAGCTTTGTCATGTTTCTGTCCCTGGAAATCAGCAAGCGCCCGCGTCTGATGACGATGCAGGCGCAGTTGGGCGAGGAAACGGTCTGGTCTGAAGATCAGATCATTCTCGCCCCCACACCGCAGCCCGAACCCGACACGGTGGCCGCCTTGGCGCCGGATGACGCCCAGCCCACCGCGGAGTCCGAAACTGATACCGCAGAGCCGGTCGATGAGGGCCTCGAGCCCGACAGCGCTGCGGCCGCCGTGTCGCCTGAGGATGCCACCACCGAAACCAGCGTTGAGCCAAGCGCCGTGATCGAAGATCAGACGGCTGCAATTGAAAGCGCATCCGGATCTGAGGCGGCAGGCGACGCGGCGCCGGTGGAATTGGCCCAGGATGACGCTCAAGGCGTCGAAGAAGAGACCGAGGTGTCGCAGACCACCGTCGACGAACCCCAGGATGCACAGGTCGAAACCCCGGCCGTGACGGAGCCCGAGACCACAGTCGCCGAGACCACGGTTGCGGAAACGACAGAGCCTGAGCCCACCGACTCCGATGCCACGGTAGCAGAAGCGACAGGGTCTGAGCCCACCGGGTCCGGGGTCACAGCCACCGAGGTTGCAGTCAGCGAGACAGCAGACAGCGTGAGCGCAGCCGCCGAAACCGCAACCACCGAAACTGCAGCCGACGAGACTGCAACCACCGAGACTGCAAACACCGAGACTGCGGACAACGCGATCACGGCCGAGGGCCCGGCCAGTGAGACCTTGGACACTGCCGCCCCGTTGTCTGATCCGGCAGAGGTGGCGTCCGCGCTGGTCGAGAGCGACCCCAGCACCGACCCAACCGTCGCGTCCTCTCAGGCAACGGACTCTGCGGCGCAGGAGGAAGAGGGCGGGTCGACGGTTGAAACTGCTGCGATGACCCCACCGGTGGACTCAGAACGCGCGCCTGAACCCGAAGTGCCCGCGCCGCAAGCCATGTCCGATCCGCCTGTCCCGTCATCCGGGGTCACGGATGCGCCGACAGAGGCGCTGTCGACGGCCGAGCGTCCGGAGCCCGAGCCACAAGCGCCTGCGCCGGTCACCGACGTGCACAGTGTCGCGGTGACGCAAACCGCCGCAGCCGAGCCGCAAACCGATGCCGGTACGGCACCGCGCCCGGCCGAGGCGAATGTGCCAGTGACGCCGGACGCGCCGGATGCGCTGGACGCCCCGCAGGAGCAACCCCGCGATTTTGCCGCGCCCGAGACACCCGCGTCACCGGGGGCCGTGGCGGTGCTGCGTGCCGGTGTTGACGGGGTCGAGTTGCTGCAACCCGGAACGCCGGAGCGACCCGAAGCGCTGGACCGGCTCGCGCTGGACACGATCAGCTATTCTGAGGGCGGTGAAGTGCTGCTGGCCGGACGTGCCCCCGAGGGCACGGCGGTGCGTGTCTATCTCGACAACGAAGCGGTCGCTGATCTGCCGATTGGCACGGACGGACGCTGGAAAGGCGAGGTGTCCGGCGTGCGCCCGGGGGTCTATACGCTGCGGCTCGACCAGGTCGCCGCTGACGGTCAGGTGGGCGGGCGCATTGAAACGCCGTTCAAGCGCGAAGCCCCGTCGGTGCTTGAGGCCGCGCGCTCTGATCTGCCGCCCAACGCGCCCTCAATTGCGGCCGTCACGGTGCAGCGCGGCGACACGCTTTGGGCGATTTCGCAGGAACGCTACGGCAGCGGGTTTCTCTATGTGCGGGTCTTTGAGGCCAACCGCGACAGCATCCGGGATCCGGATCTGATCTACCCTGGCCAGGTGTTCAGCGTCCCCAACTGACCGGGGCGTTCGGAGCGCGCGCTGGTCAAGCCGCGGTTGCGGGGATATGTCTGAGTCTGGACCAACCCGCGAGCCCCCTATGACCGAAGACTCCAACCCTGCGCAGGACCGTCACGAAGGTCTGCGCGTTCTCAGGGACGTGGCGCCATATCTGTGGCCGTCAGGTGAATGGCACATCCAGTTGCGGGTGGTGTTTGCCATGGCCTCGCTGATTTGTGCCAAGCTGGTCGCAGTCACGATCCCGCTGTTTTACAAGGATGTCGTGGATGCGCTGGCCAAGGATGGCGGGGTGCCGATCCTGGCGCTGGGGGCCGTCGGGCTGACCGTTGCCTATGGCATGAGCCGGCTGATGCAGATGGTCTTCGAGCAATTGCGCGATCTGCTGTTTGCCCGCGTCTCGCAACAGGCGCTGCGGCGGCTGGCCCTGCGCACGTTCCGGCACATTCACCGCATGTCGCTGCGCTATCATGTGTCGCGCCGGACCGGAGCGTTGAGCCGGATCATGGATCGCGGGGTCAAAGGCGTGGCGTTCCTGTTGCGCTTCATGCTGTTTTCCATCGGGCCTCTGGTGCTTGAGCTCGTGCTGATCTGCGCCATTGTCGTCTCTGTCTTCGATTGGCGCTTTTTGTTGGTGCTGGTGGGCACATTCGCGGTTTACGTCTGGTTTACCTTCGCGATCACCGAATGGCGGGTGAAGATCCGCAAGGTGATGAACGATCAGGACAACGAGGCAAGCCAGCGGGCGATCGACAGCCTTCTGAACTTTGAGACGGTCAAGTACTTTGGCGCCGAACGCCGGGAGGCGGAGCGCTATGATACCGCGATGGCGGGCTATGAATCGGCAGCGCTCAAGACCGCCTACAGTCTTTCTGCGATCAATGCCGGCCAGGCGCTGATCATCAATGCCGGCCTCGTGGCGGTCATGGTCATGGCGGCGCAGGGGGTTCAGGCCGGCACCTATACGGTCGGCGACTTCGTCATGGTCAATGCGTATATGATGCAGATCATCGCGCCGTTGAACTTTCTCGGCTTCGTGTATCGCGAGATCCGGCAGGCGCTGGTCGACATGGGACAGATGTTCACGCTGCTCGATGAAGAAGAGGAAATCACCGACAAGCCCGATGCACTGGATCTGGTGATCGATCAGGGCCGCATCGAGCTCGACGCAGTGCGGTTTTCCTATGAAACAACGCGCGAGATCCTCAAGGGCGTGAGTTTCGCTGTTGAAGGCGGTCAAACGGTGGCGATCGTCGGGGCCACGGGATCAGGAAAATCGACCGTCGGGCG
>JBCDEC010000039.1:0-24084 GCA_039179965.1 Pseudomonadota bacterium | reverse complement strand
CTCACCACCGTCAAATCCGGTTCCGAGTCCTCTGTTCGAAGAGTTTTGATTCGCTGAGAACTCGTGCCCTCGCTCAACAACAGGTTGTCTGACTCAAGTCCTGTGCCCCCAAACTTTGACACAATGAAGGAGGCCGGGTCTTGATCTGTCGCTTTGACATAAAAGATAGAGAAACTGTCGGAATCAAAATATTTAATACCAGTCGCCTCAAAAATCGCACCGCCAACCCTTGTTTCTGTCGAATCATAGGTTCTGGAATAGCCTATGCCAAATCCAACTTCATTCTGGACAATCGACCAGTTGCCGAATTCAAGGTTCATCTTCAACTCCAAGTCATAATCTCTCAAGGCGCCCCAATACAGCCGATCACTGACGCCCCGCCGCAGAGCCTAACACGAAAATCAATTTTGTCAGACGCTTTCTCAAGCGCCGTCAGAGACCCATGATGATAGTCGATTGCGGGATTGCTTTCGGAATCGGGGCGCGAGATCACAGATTGATCCACGGGCGGGCATGTCGCGTGATTCTTGAAAGCGCAGGTGCGACAGATCGAAGGTGGCCAACACCTGGGCGTGAACTGACGGTTCCACCCGGCCGAAGGTGGCGCGTTCTATCCTGCTGGAATGCCTTGCATTTGAGAGGTTTGGAGTGGCCCCAGCCGATGATCGATAACCATGGCCCCTCAGCGTCGCGGAATCAAACGAAGGTCTGATCCAGTGTCGTCAAAAGACATCCAGGGCCAGCGGCCAAAGTTCCTCATAGCTCACGTCAATCTTCGGGCGTATGCCATCCCCAATCCTGTTGGCGTAAGTCGCGTTGATGAGAGAATTGGCCGGGTTGAATGGCAAAATGGAAAAGACAGCGAGCGAGACGGAAACCTCGCGTTAAAATAGAAAATCATCATCCGTGGGATCAGGTGGGATTTGCGCTTCTTTGAAACGAAAACGAAAACGGGAAAAATCTACAAAAAAGGCCCGGCCGATACGCCCAAAGACTTTGACGAGTCCTTGTACTTGATCGTGGTTGTCGGCTCCGGTCCATCGGAAAACTCTTTCGTTGTCTCCCTGAGACAGGACTCCTCGTCGTCAAGAATGATGCCATTCAGGCTCATGTCCTGTAAGATCGGTTAGACGAGCGTCGCCGCTGTGTCCTCGGTCGGTCGAACATATTCGAACCCCGCAAGCAGTTCCGACGAGGCCAACCAGCCGAACCGATTGGCCAGCGCCACGCCGATCCGTCCATAGAACGATGCAAATTCTAACCCAAAACCCACATCAAATTTCGTTTCGTTGCGACATGCATCGCCCGACACTCTAATTGTCATATGACCCTCAACGATGTACGATTTTAATTGGCTTTGATGGCACGCAGTACTGCTTCCCGGCCGGCCGCAGACCGGTCAATATTCGCCAGGTCGTCGGACATGACCTGGTTTCGAACGAAACACCAATCCGCATGTCGTTGCAAAACAGACCGCGTCAACCTCCCGTGGTGCACCGCGCCAGTGGCGGAGGGGATTTTTCTTATAGGTCGAAAGTGGCAAACACCGGGGCGTGATCCGACGGTTTTTCCCAGCCGCGTGCGGCGCGCAGGATCCGGCTGGAATGACCCGCATTCGAGATATCAGGCGTGGCCCAGATGTGATCAAGCCGCCGCCCCTTGTCCGCCGCGTCCCAGTCCGGAGCGCGATAGGACCACCAGGACTAGAGCTGCCCGTCCGGCAGATCCTGACGCGTGATATCGACCCAGCGTCCGGCGGCCTGCGTGTCGGCCAGATGCTCCACCTCGATCGGTGTGTGGCTGACAACTTTCAAAAGCTGCTTGTGGTTCCACACGTCGTCTTCGCGCGGCGCGATATTGAGATCACCGACAAGGATCGACCGCTCCGGCTGTTCTTGCGCAAACCAGTCGCGCATGTCGGTGAGGTAATCCAGCTTCTGGCCAAATTTCTCATTCACCGTCCGATCCGGCTTGTCGCCGCCGGCGGGCACATAGAAATTGTGCACAACCACGCCATTGTCAAGGCGCGCCGCCACGTGGCGGGCATGGCCAAGCCCGGCAAAGTCCATGTCGCCCATGTCTTCCAGCGGGCTTTTGGACAGGATGGCGACACCGTTGTACCCCTTCTGTCCGCGCGCCACCATGTGACCATAGCCGAGCGCCTGAAAGATCTCCTGAGGGATCTTGTCAACGGGGGACTTGCATTCCTGCAGGCACAGCACGTCAGGCGCGTCGTCACGCAACAGCCTGGCGACCAGATCGGCGCGCAGGCGAACTGAGTTGATGTTCCAGGTTGCAACAGAAAATGGCATGACCGGGCTCCAGATGACTGGCGCAGGCCTATCGCAAGACGGCAGAGGTGCCAACCGGATTGACTGGCTTGACCCCGGCGCACGGTTGCGATTCTGTCGCGTCATGACGCAGGAAGGCCAGCATCTCGACCCCGAGGACTGGGGGGCTTTTGCACAGGACATGCATGCCCTTCTGGACGCCTGTCTGGCGCGGATGATGGGGGCACGCGATCTGCCCTGGCAGCCGGTCCCGGAGGATTTTGCCGACCAGGTGGCCATATCCGGCGCGCCGGAGTCCGCGGCCCGGATCATGGAACAGATGACCGGCCCGATCATGGCGCAGGCCACGGGCAACACGCATCCGCGCTTCTGGGGCTGGGTGCATGGAACCGGCCTGCCGATTGGCGTAGCCGCCGAAATGGTCGCGGCCACGATGAATTCCAACACCGGCGGTCGCTGGCACGGCGCGGCCGAGGTTGAACGCGCCGTCCTGCGCTGGCTCTGCGGTGAAGCGGGCTGGGGCGAGAACGCCTCGGGCATCCTGACTGGGGGCACCTCCCAGGCGACTTTGCTGGCGTTGACAACGGCCCGGCAGAACTGCTTCGGGTCAGAGATCCGGGCCAAGGGCCTGGCCGGTCTGCCGCCCGTGCGCGTCTACATGGCCGAGGGCGGTCACAGTTGCGTCGACAAGGCGCTTGAGATCATGGGCCACGGCACGGACAGTCTGACGCTGCTGCCTTTGACGGATCGCTATCAGATGGATACCTGGGCGCTGCGGGACGCGATCGCCCGTGACCGCGCAGCCGGTCGTCTGCCACTGGCCATTGTCGGGACCGCAGGCTCGGTGGGCATAGGCGCCTATGACGACCTGGAGGCCCTGGCCGAAATCGCCGCGACCGAGAAAATCTGGTTTCACGTCGATGCCGCCTTCGGGTTCTGGAGCCGGCTTGCAGCCCCGCCCTGGGGCGATCTGGCCCGGGGGATCGAAACGGCCAACAGCATCGGGTTGGACCTGCACAAATGGATCGGTGTGCCTTATGCCTGCGGCGCCTGCCTGATGGCCGACGCGGAGCTCCACCGCGCCACGTTCACCCACCGCCCCGACTACCTGGCGCAGGGCGAAGACGGGCTGGCCGGCGGGGATCTCTGGTTCTGCGACTACGGCATTGATCTGTCCCGTGGTTTCACCGCCCTCAAGGTCTGGGCCAGTCTGGCCAGCCATGGGCGGGAGGCTTTCGGACATGCGATCACGGACAATTGCCGTCAGGCAGAACTGATGGGTCAATTGGTCGAACGCCAGCCGGGCTGGGTCCTGGCCGCGCCGGTGATCTCGAACATCTGCTGTTTTCATATTCCCGGACAGGATCACGATGCCCTGGCCGCCCGCCTGCACCTGAGCGGCGCCGCGGTGTTCTCGACCGCGCGGGTCAATGATCTGGCCTGCCTGCGTGCTGCCATCGTCAACCACCGCACCACGTCGCAGGACATTTCAGACGCCCTTCAAGCCGTCCAGGACGCCATTGCCACGTCACAACCGTGACCTGAATTCTGCTTCTTTCTTTTTGAAAATACCCTGTTGGTCCATCTCGGCCACCCCGGCGGCCGATCAGACTCGACACCCGTGATGCAACCTCCAGTTACACAAAAAAAGGCCGGGCACGAAGCCCGGCCAGTCCAACAGGGAGGTACATGCCAAAACCCGAGCATGCGCGGGATGAGTTTAATTTACACTAAGTTAGCTACCAATTCCTTAAAAATTAGGCTTTTGCTAGGCAACAAGCCGATATCCACCGCTTTCTGTGACCAGAAAACGCGCATTTGACGGATCCGGCTCAATTTTTTGACGCAACCGGTAGATGTGTGTCTCCAGCGTATGGGTGGTCACGCCCGCGTTGTAGCCCCAGACCTCGTGCAACAGCACGTCGCGGGCCACGACACCATCCGTCGACCGGTAAAGAAACTTCAGAATATTGGTTTCCTTTTCGGTCAGGCGGATCTTGCGGTCCTCTTCGGTCATCAAGAGCTTCATCGACGGTTTGAACGTATAGGGTCCTAGCTGGAATACGGCGTCCTCGGACTGCTCGTGCTGACGCAACTGAGCCCGGATCCGAGCCAGAAGGACCGGGAATTTGAACGGTTTGGTCACATAGTCATTGGCGCCCGCGTCGAGCCCCAGGATCGTATCCGCATCGCTGTCATGGCCGGTCAGCATCAGGATCGGCGCTTTCACGCCCTGCTTGCGCATCAGACGGCACAACTCTCGGCCATCGGTATCGGGAAGCCCGACATCCAGAATGATGAGATCGTAAAGCGCCTCTTTGGCGCGCTCCATCGCGCTTTGGCCGTCGCCGGCCTCGAACACGTCAAAGTCTTCGGTCATGACCAGTTGCTCGCTCAGCGCTTCGCGCAGGTCTTCATCGTCGTCCACCAACAGAATTTTCTTGAGCTGGGCCATGAAATGCACTCCTCTTTGGGAGAAACATGGCTAGCCCGCAGTCCGGGGCAAGATTTCCTGCAAAGCCATCACGGCGTCGTGTGAGCAGCGTGGGTTTTGTTTCACTTTCGTTGCAAAATACCTTAGCGCAGACTGCGGCGCTCTTATTGGAACCGGGACCATGCCGATCTTGTTGACACCGATGGAACGTCTGGCCCGCGCTCGCGCAGATCTTCGCATGGGCGTTCCGGTTGTGCTCATGGATGACCGCCATGCCGTGGTGGCGGCGGCGGCTGAAACACTTTCCGAAACCCGGCTTGCGGATCTGCGGTCTGTGGGACCGGCGGTGGTCGCCCTGACGGGTCGTCGGGCGGAAACGCTCAAGGCGCGCGCCTATGATGGCGACCTGGCGCGCGTGCAGATGCCGCCGGACGCCGATCGGGCCTGGGTTGCGGCCCTGGCCGATCCGGCGGACGATCTCCGTGTGCCAATGAAAGGTCCGCTCAACACACTGCGCGACGGACCGGCCGATCTGCACCGCGCAGCGCTCAGCCTGGCCAAATCGGCGCGGCTCCTTCCGGCCTGCCTGGTGGTTGAGGTCGACAACGGGTTGGATTTCGCAGCGGCAGCCGGTCTGACGGTCGTCGATATGAAGACCTCCGCTGACCTCCTGACGACCCGCGCGCCGCTCGACAATGTCGTCAATGCGCGGCTCCCGCTGGAGGTATCCGAGACCGGACGCCTGCATGTGTTTCGCCCCGACGATGGCGGAGAAGAGCATTACGCCGTGGAAGTCGGGCGCCCGGACCGCAATCGGCCTGTACTGGCCCGATTGCATTCGGCATGTTTCACCGGAGACCTCATGGGCTCGCTCAAATGCGACTGCGGGCCGCAACTGCGGGGCGCGCTCAGGCGCATGGGAGAAGAGGGTGAGGGCATCCTCCTCTACCTCAACCAGGAAGGGCGCGGCATTGGGCTTGCAAACAAGATGCGTGCCTATTCGCTGCAGGATCAGGGGTTTGACACGGTGGAAGCCAACCACCGCCTTGGGTTTGAAGACGATGAACGCGATTTTCGCCTTGGCGCAGACATTCTGATGGGCCTGGGCTTTTCGGCGGTGCGGCTCATGACCAATAACCCGGGCAAGATCGCCATGATGGAAAAGACGGGGATAAAGGTCACGGAGCGCGTGCCTCTGAAAGAGGGCGAAACCGCGCACAACCGGGACTACCTTGCAACGAAGGCCAGGAAGTCTGGTCACCTGCTGTGAGCTTCGAGGATCTGGTTGTCACCCCCACAGGGTGCCGGTTTCGTGGCCGCCTCTTTCCCTGCAGCATCGGCTGGGGTGGCGTGACGCGCACCAAACGTGAAGGGGACGGCGCTACACCCACAGGCGCACATCGCCTGATCGCCATGACCTACAGGGCGGACCGGATGGTCTGTCCGACGCGTTCCAAGACATCGGCTCTGCCAGCAAGACCCACCCGGCTGGACGACATCTGGTCCGACGACATTGCGGATGCGCGCTACAATTCCGGCCTGCGCAGCAGCACCTATCCATATAGCCACGAACGGCTCTGGCGCTCAGATCCGCTCTACGATCTGGTCATCATGACAGATTGGAACTGGCCGGACGCGGTGCCAGGGCACGGATCCGCGATTTTTTTGCATCAATGGCGCAGCCCGGGCTATCCGACCGCGGGATGCGTGGCGTTCAGCCGGTCCGATTTGAGGCGTATTGTGCGATGGCTCAGCCCGCGCTCTCGTTTGATCGTCCAACCCTGACCTGGCCGCCAGCGCCGGAAAACGTCGTTTTCCGGATCGGAATTTTTCAAAAAATTCCGGCACCGACGCCGCCGGTGAGGTGCGTCATCCGGGGTTGGGAACACGATCACCGAATATGGCCGATCCCACACGAACATGCGTGGCCCCAAGGGCGATGGCATCTTCAAAATCTGCACTCATCCCCATCGACAGGCCATCTAGACCGTTTCGCTGCGCGATTTTCGCCAGGAGAGCAAAGTGCAGAGACGGCTCTTCATCAATTGGGGGAATACACATCAACCCGCGCACCGGCAGATCCATGGCCCGGCATTGGGCCACGAATTCATCCGCGTCTGCGGGCAAGACACCTGCCTTTTGGTCCTCTTCGCCCGTATTCACCTGCACGAACAGGTCGGGACAGGAGCCGTTTTCCTGCGCGATACGCGCAATGGTCTTCGCCAGTTTCGGGCGGTCCACGGCATGGATCGCATCTGCTATCTCCATCGCCTGCCGGGTCTTGTTTGTTTGTAAAGGTCCGATGAGGTGCAATTCGACCGCGTCGTATTGCGTGCGAAACGCGGGCCATTTGCCTGCCGCTTCCTGCACCTTGTTTTCCCCGAAAACACGATGACCTGCCTTGAGAACCGCTTCGATGCGCTCCAGCGGTTGCACTTTGGACACTGCGATCAGCTTGACGCTTCCCGGCGCACGCCCGGCCGCCAATTCTGCCTGCGCGATCCGATCTCCTATGTCCTGCAATGGCATCGCTCACTCCCGCTCAAAGATCGCAGGGACCAAACACCCATCCGCCAAAAATGAAAAGGGCGCGCTCGCAGGAGCGCGCCCAAATCTGTAGGTCTCCTTCAACTCTTAGAAGTTGAAGAGGATACCCAGGTCGCCGACGACGTTGCTGTCGGCCGACTTGACGGCCTGCTGGCCAATACCGCCGCGGAGCGAAACGCCGCCGCCGAGGTCGTGGATGAAGGCCACGCCGTAACCTTCGGTGTCGTCATCACCTTCACCCGAACCGTAGGATGCGATGATCGATGTCGCTGCGCCCACGTCGAAGGAGAGCGATGCACCGTAGACAGTGCCGTCGTTGGTGGCACCGGAGCCCATGTCTTCGTCACCGATGAACAACGTGCCCGAGAAGCGATCGAAGTCGGCGCCCAAGGTCAGGACAGTCAGGCTTTGATCGTTTTCGTTCTCACCGTAAGCGATAGCACCGGTGAAGTTGTTGAACGCATACGACACGCCGATATCCCAGCTGTCGTTGTTGTTGAATTCATCGGGGTTGTACGATGCGCCACCCGTGAAGCCGCCAGCGGTGTAGGACGCGTAGATCGCGTTTGCACCGGAGCCGGTCGAGGAGTAGCCGAGGAAGCCATAGTCAACACCGACGTACTGGCCGGTGAAGGCTTCCAAGCCAGGCTCGAAACCGTAGTAGTTCGCCAGGTTGTCGATGGCGCCACCGACGTTACCCACGTCAAGGCGGAAGCCGCCGTACTGCGAGGTGAAACGTGCGCCGTTCAGGGTCGCAGCGTTCTGCTCGTTCAGGCTTGGGTTGTCGTCAGCTTGCAAACGAACACGTGCCGAGAACTCGACGCCGCCGTCTGTGACGGCTTTACCGTCGATGTTCAGGCGAAAACGCGAGACCAGTGCCAATTCGCTGTCAACGGAGTTTCCGTTTGCGTCGGTGCCGGTGCGGCCTTCGTTATAGCCCAGACCAAAGCGGCCGTAACCGCTGAAGGACACCTGTGCTGCTGCCATGCCTCCGATGAGGACCAGGGCAGTCGAGGTGATAAGGGTCTTTTTCATGATGTTCCCTCGGGTTTAGATTACGCGGCCCAAACGAATACGGACAGCATCAGCTTGGGTATGAACACCGTGTCGCTCTTTTGGGGGGGCTAGCACAAGGTCGGGTGGCCGGGCCCGCGCCAATCCCCCTGAAATTGGTGCAAGGATGCCACAGTGATGTCGTCTGCCACCCGGACCACGCGCGGAATCGGCCTAAGTCCAACAAATCCACGCGGTTCTGAGGGTAGCCGCGCGATGTATCCCGTCAAGGAACGGGGGCCTGAACCCGGCTTTGATCCCTCTTTGCCACACCTGAAAACGGCGCATCTCAGAGCGACAGAATCGCCCTGACCAGCGATCAGGCCACGTGTTTGAGGTGCGCCGCACGGTTTGGGAATGACGGGTCTGGTCAGACCACGCGCCCGGATGTCCGGGCCAACGTGACCGTGAAGCGGCGTTACCCAAACGGGATTGGATGTGACGTCGAGCTAGAAGTTGAACCACACACCGAGGTCGCCGGTAACCTCGCTCTCGCCATCCTTGGGACCTTCGCTGCCGATCCCCCCGCGCAGCGACACGCCGCCTCCGAGATCGTGGATAAAGCCGATGGCATAGGCTTCGAAATCGGACGAGCCCTCGCCACTGCCATAAGAAAAGAGCAGGTTTGTCGCGGCGCCAATCTCATAACGGCCGGAGAGACCGTATACCACGCCATCGATTTCCGGCACACCCGGCGCGAGATTGAGATCTTCTTTGCCCAGCAGGACATTGACGGCAAGCCGGTCAAATTCTGCAGTCAGGACACCGACCAGCAGGCTTTGATCGTCTTCGTTTTCGCCATAGGCCGCCCAGACGCCAAATGGGCCGTCAAAGTCGTATTCGACACTGACATCCCAGCGGTCGTTGCCATTCTCGACATCCGGATCATATGAGGCCGCGACTCCCAGGCGGCTGCCGATGTACTCCGCCAAGACCGCATTTGACCCCGCTCCGGTGCTTGAGTCGTTGAGATAGTCGTATTCAATACCTGAGTATTGCCCGGTGAATTCCTCAAGGCCCGGTTCGAAGCCGTCAAATTGCCCCGCATCGATGGCCCCGCCGGTATTGCCGACGAACATGCGAAACGACTCATACCGCACCTGGTACCGCGCACCGTTAAGCGTGGCGCTGCGCTGTTCGTTCTCATTAGGCGAATCGTCGGCCTGCAATCTGACCCTTGCGGAAAACTGTACACCGCTGTCTGTGTTGGTCTTTCCTTCGATGTTCAGACGGAAGCGCGACACCAGCGCCAACTCCGAGTCGAACGGGTCGCCCAGATTGTCGTTTCCGCCCCGGCCTTCGTTGTAGCCAAGACCAAACCGGCCGTAGCCATCGAACTCCACCTGCGCCGCAGACATCCCTGCGTTCAGGATCAAAGCCGTCGAGATCAATAGAGTTCTCATTCGTCCCACTTCCGTTTCAGTTTCAATTGATCGGAGCCATAGGTCACGGCTGGATATGGCACCAGTTTGTCCGCTTACCGCATGAAACTTCTGCGACAACAAAGCAAAAAAATTGCAACAGATGCACAAATGCGCTGAAACACAATCAGGACGTGCATCTTGAAATGGCAACGCCGACAGCGCAATCCGGCGTGCAATCCGCGAGGGGACTTGTTGTGTCGTCCGGCCTTCTCTAGAGGTATTTTGAAACGGATCTGGCAGGCGGCATGCGAAAGACGGTCAAGATGAGCTGGTACAAGATCATAGGAAGTCTCGCCTTGGTGGCGTTGGTGGCAGGGTGCGCAAACACTGCAAGCAATCGGACTGTGGCCGAACCGCAGCCGATCACCGACAGCGATGAATTGCGCAATGATACCGGCAGCACGATCTGGGAGTTGTTCGACCGCCCCGACAACGAGGCCGTCGTGCAGGTCAATCGCTACCTCTGGTCGGCGTCCCTGGACATCCTGAACTTCCTGCCCATCCAAACGGTCGATCCGTTCACCGGTCTGATTGTCACCGGGTTTGGCACGCCGCCCGGCGGCGGCACGTCTTATCGGGCCACGGTCCATGTGTCCGACCCCGCCCTTGATGCGCGGTCGCTGGCGGTCTCGCTGCAAACGCGGGGCGGTCCTGTGAATGCGGCGACAACGCGGGCCATTGAGGACGCGATCCTATCGCGCGCCCGTCAATTGCGCCTAGAAGACGGTCGGCTCTGACCCGCCAGCCGCGCCGCAGCTTACCACTTCTTTCTAGCGTCGGTTTGGGCCTGACCCCCGGCGCTCGACGCAGTCCAAGGACATAGACACAATGTCGCGATACTCCGCAGCACACAAAGAGGCCAAGTGGCAAGAGGCCTGGGACAAGGCGGACGTCTTCAAAGCCGTTCGCCAGGAAGACAAACCCAAATACTACGTGCTTGAGATGTTCCCCTACCCCTCTGGGCGCATCCATATGGGGCATGTGCGCAACTACACGATGGGTGACGTGATCGCGCGCTACAAGATCGCGACGGGGCATTCGGTGCTGCACCCGATGGGCTGGGACGCCTTTGGCATGCCCGCCGAAAACGCGGCCATGGCCAGCGGCGGTCACCCCAAGGACTGGACCTACGCCAATATCGCCACGATGAAGGAACAGATGAAGCCTCTGGGCCTTTCTATCGACTGGTCGCGTGAGTTTGCCACCTGCGATCCGGAGTACTACGGCCAGCAACAGGCGCTGTTTCTCGATTTTCTCGAAGCCGGTCTTGTCGATCGCAAGAACGCAGTGGTCAACTGGGACCCGGTCGACATGACAGTGCTTGCCAATGAGCAGGTCATCGAGGGCAAGGGCTGGCGCTCGGGTGCCGAGGTCGAAAAGCGCGAGTTGACCCAGTGGTTCTTCAAGATCTCCGACATGGCCGAAGAGCTTCTGGAGGCGCTTGACGGCCTCGACGATTGGCCCGCCAAGGTGCGTCTGATGCAGGAGAACTGGATCGGCAAGTCACGCGGGATCGAGGTCCCGTTTCACCGGACCGACGGCGGCGCGCCGATTCTCTGCTATTCCACCCGGCCTGACACATTGCGCGGCGCCTCCTTCGTGGCGGTCGCCCCCGATCACCCTTTGGCCAGGGAATTCGAAGAGACCCATCCCGATCTCGCTGCCTTCATTGATGAATGCCGCAAGATGGACACCACCGAAGCGGCGATGGAAAAGGCCGAGAAAAAGGGTGTGGACACCGGTCTCCGGGTGGCGCACCCGGTCTATCCGGGCGAGGAACTGCCCGTCTGGATCGGCAATTTCGTGTTGATGGATTACGGCACGGGCGCCATCTATGGCTGTCCGGCGCATGACCAGCGCGACCTTGATTTTGCCCGGAAATACGGGCTGCCGACTCGGAATGCCTTCTACATGCCGGGCGCCGAGCAAGAGGTCACGGACGAGGCGCTTGTGCCCGCCAAAACCGAGCCGGTCATCTACATCGATCACTTCGCCGGGATCACCGCCTGCACCAGCCAGGACGGCATCGACGCGTCCATCGATTATATGGAAGAAAAGGGCCTCGGCCAGGGCAAGGTCCAGTTCCGCCTGCGCGACTGGGGCCTCTCGCGGCAGCGCTATTGGGGCTGTCCGATCCCGGTGGTCCATTGCGATACCTGCGGTGTGGTGCCGGAGAAAAAGGAAAACCTGCCGGTGCAGTTGCCCTATGATGACGGCAACGGGAAACCGATCGACTTTTCGATCCCCGGCAATCCGCTTGATCGCCATCCCAACTGGCGTGAGACAGACTGTCCGAAATGCGGCGCTCCGGCGCGGCGGGAAACGGACACAATGGACACGTTCGTGGACAGCTCTTGGTATTACGCGCGTTTCACCGCGCCGCAGGCCGCGACGCCGACCGATATGGCGGACGCTGACTATTGGATGAACGTCGACCAGTACATCGGCGGGATCGAGCATGCGATCCTCCACCTGCTCTACTCGCGTTTCTTTGCCCGCGCGATGAAGATCACTGGCCATTTGCCAGCCAGCGCAAGCGAACCGTTTGACGCGCTCTTCACCCAGGGCATGGTGACCCATGCGATCTATCAAAGCCCGGGAGAAAACGGACGACCGGTCTATCACTATCCCGAAGAGATCGAACTGCACGACGGCAAGGCCTTCCTGAAAGACGGTGGCAAGGAGGTGCAGATCATCCCGTCGGCCAAGATGTCGAAGTCGAAGAACAACGTGGTCGACCCCTTGTCGATCATTTCGGAATTCGGCGCCGATACAGCGCGGTGGTATGTGCTCTCTGACAGCCCGCCCGAGCGCGACGTCGAATGGACCGAGGCCGGCGCCGAAGCCGCGCACAAGCACCTCGCGCGGGTCTGGGCCCTGTCGGTGAAGATCGCCGAGATGAACGAGGGCCCGGGCCAGGACGACGACGGCTTGATGCGCGCCACGCACAAGGCGATCTTTGACGTCACCCAAGGTATTGAAAGCTTTGGGTTCAATGCCGCGATTGCGAAGCTTTACGGCTTCACCTCGACGCTGGCTAAATCCAAGGCCGGCCGCGCCGCGCAGCGGTTTGCAGTCAGGACGCTGGCGCAACTCATGGCGCCGATGACCCCTCATCTGTCGGAAGCGATCTGGGAAGCACAGGACGGCGACGGCCTTCTGGTCACGGCGCCCTGGCCGGTGGCCGACGAAGCCTACCTCGTTGAGGATACGGTCACCCTGCCCGTTCAGGTCAACGGCAAGCGCCGCGCAGAGATCGAGATCGCCAAGGAAGCCGACAAGGCGGAGGTCGAGGCGATGGCCCTTGCCCAGGAAGCTGTGCAAAAGGCGCTTGAGGGCGGGCAACCCAAGAAAGTCATCGTCGTGCCAGGCCGGATCGTGAATGTGGTGGTCTAGACGCAGTATCCTGTCGATTGCCCTGCTGGTTCTGGCCAGTTGCGGCTTTTCGCCGGTCTACGGGCCAGAAGGCATCGGTACGGCGCTTGATGGCCGCATTCTGGCCGATGAGCCAAACAGCGAAGAAGACTACCTTCTGGTGCGCCGCCTCGAAGAGGTGCTGGGCCGATCCTCCGACCCGGCCTTTCTTCTGCGCTACAGGATCTTCACGCGCGAAGAGAGCCAGGCGATCACAACGACCGGCGATATCACGCGGTACAATCTGATCGGGACCGTGCGCTATGATCTGATCCGGCGCACCGACGAAACACTGATGACGACGGGCGATGTCCAGAACTTCACCAGCTATTCCGCCTCCGGATCGACCGTGGACACGCTGTCGGCCGAACGCGACGCCCTGCGCCGGCTCATGGTTATTCTGGGCGATCAACTGGTGGCCGAGCTCTATTCGACCCTCGATCCCGCGAGCCTCGAGTCCGCGAGCCTCGAGTCCGCGAGCCTGAGCCCGTGAAGCTTTCGACCCGGGATGCAGAGGCATTTTTCGCCCGCCCGGATGCCGAACGCGGCGGGCTTTTGATCTATGGGCAGGACGCAATGCGCGTCGCTCTGAAACGCCAGCAGGTCCTAAAAGTCCTGCTGGGCCCGGGCGCCGAAGAAGACATGCGACTGGCCCGTCTGCCGGGCGCAGAGCTGCGCAAGGACCCTGCTGCGCTGCTTGACGCGGTCAAGGCCACCGGGTTCTTCCCGGGTCCGCGGGCCGTGTTCGTCGAAGACACACCGGACGGGGCCCACAGTGCCGTGGCACAGGCGCTCGACGCCTGGGTGCCCGGGGATGCGTTTGTTCTGGTCACTGCCGGGGCTTTGAAACCGACCTCAAAACTGCGCAAGCTCTTCGAAGGTCATCGCCGGGCGGTTGTTGCCGCGATCTACGATGCTCCGCCCAGCCGGGCCGAGATCGAGCGCGTTTTGGGCGAGGCCGGACTGCGCGACATCCCCACCGACAGCGCCGGCGCTCTGAGCAGCCTTGCGCAGGAGCTGAGTCCCGGCGACTTTGCCCAAACGGTCGAGAAAATCGCGCTCTACAAGCTGGGCGACCCGGCGCCCCTGTCGCTTGGCGACATCGAGGCCTCTGCGCCCCTGTCAACAGAGGCTGGCACCGACGGGCTGATAGATGTGGTTGCGCACGGCAACGGCGCCGAGATCGCGCCGCTCCTGCGCCGGCTTCAGGGTCAGGGCGTCAATGCCGTGGCGATCTGCATTGCCGCGATGCGCCATTTCCGCTTGCTCTACACGGCAGCGTCCGACCCGGGCGGGGCGGCGGCCGGGGTCGGCAAGCTGCGCCCCCCGCTGTACGGCCCGCGCCGGGACAAGGTGGTACGCCAGGCACAATCCTGGGGGCCGGAGCGTCTGGAAACCGCGCTGACACTTTTGACGGATACCGATCTGGCGCTTCGTTCCGCAGGGCAGACAGCACCCGCCATGGCGGTTTTGGAGCGCGCGCTGATCCGGCTGGCAATGTTGTCGCGGTCGAGATAGGCGGACCTTGAGACGGGGGAGACTGGCGAAGGGGCGAAAGTTCCTGTCACCCCGGATGTCACACGGAAGGAGAAAGCACCATGTACAAAGTCTATGGCAAAGTGGCCACGCGCGCCTTCCGCGTCTTGTGGGCCCTGGAAGAGATGGGCCTTGACTACACCCTGATCGAAAGCAGCCCGCAGAGTGATGCGATCCGTGAGGTCTCGTCGCTGGGCAAGATCCCGGTTCTGGAGGTCGATGGAACTTACCTGACCGATTCTGTGGCCATCATGACCTTTCTGGCCGACCGGCACGGTCAATTGACCTATCCCGCCGGCAGCCTGGACCGGGCCCGGCAGGACGGCTTCACCGAACGGGTGAACGATGAATTTGATTCGCCGCTCTGGATCGCCACCCGCCATGCCAACCTGTTGCCGGAGAAGAAGCGGGTGCCTGAGATCGTGCCGTCCGCCAGCGCCGAGTTCGGCCGCAATCTGGCGCGCCTCGCGAAAGCCTTCGACGGCCCGTTTCTCATGGGCGAACAGATGACGATTGCCGACATATTGCTGGGCCATTGTCTGGGATGGGGCATGGTCATGGAGTTTCCCATCGAGGAGCATGTCATGAAGCCCTATTTCAAGCGGCTCCGCGACCGTCCGGCCTATAAGGCGGCCCGCGCACCCAAGTGATCCAGGTCGGGTTGCGTTGGCTTTGCCGGCGGCCCGCCGTGGCCTGCCGGGGCCTTGAAAGTGACCGCGCAGGTCCGGCGGCGCGGGCGTGCCGGTCCTAGCGGTGTCGTTCGACCCAGTCCAGCGCACCAAGCCCTGCCCAGCGGCCGGTGGCAAGGCAGGCGGTCAGAAGGTAACCGCCGGTGGGCGCCTCCCAATCGAGCATCTCTCCGGCAACAAACGTGCCGGGCCGGGCCGTCAGCATCAGGCGTGAATCCAGCGCCGACCTGCAAACGCCTCCGGCGGTGGAAATCGCCTCATCCATAAGAGCCAGCCCTTTTACCGGGATCGCCAGGGCCTTGATTGTGTCGGCCAGTGCGTTGGGGTCGGCGGGCAGCGGGCGTGCACATTCCATCAGCAACGCCCGCTTGATCGGGGCGAGGTTCAAGACCTTGCGGATGTGGTTGGAGAGGCTGGTTTTGCCCCGCCTGCGCGCCAGCCTCTGAGCCACCTCCGCCCGCGACAGATCCGGTGTCAGATCAACCCGCAAGGGCGCGCCCGCGCGCAAGGCGTGGCTGATGGCGTAGATGCCGCCGCCTTCAAGACCGGTTTTGGTCAGGATGGCCTCCCCGCGCCCATGGTGCGGGCCTGCCGACCAGGATACAGCTTTGATCGGCTCTCCGAAAAGCGGCGCCATATGCGGCGACCAATCCACCTTGAGCGCCGCATTTGACGGGGCAAACGGTGTGACATCAGCGCCTTCGGCGGCCAGAACCGGTGCCCAGAGCCCGTCAGATCCAAGACGCGCCCAGCTTGCGCCTCCAAGGGCCAGAACCGTGACGTCTGCGTGTTTCGACCTGGGGCCGTCGGGAGTCTCAAACTGGAGCTGAGATCCCTGCCACCCCCGCCATGTCCACCGGGTGTGAAGGCGGACACCCGCCTGTGACAGCCGGGCCAGCCAGGCGCGCAGAAGCGGTGAGGCTTTCATGGTTTGGGGAAACACGCGACCGGTTGAGCCCTGAAAGAGCGGTTGACCCAACCCCTCGGCCCAGGACATGACCTCGCTCGGGCCAAAGGCTGAGACCATGGGCGTCAGCCAGGGGGCGGCATCCCCGTAGGCGGCGAGGATCTGATCCTCCGGCGCTGCCATGGTCAGGTTCAGACCGGACTTTCCGGCCATCAGGAACTTGCGCCCGAGCGAAGGTTTGGCGTCACAGACCGTCACCTCTACACCCGCGCCACTCAGGATCTCCGCAGCCATCAGGCCGGCCGGTCCGCCGCCGATCACACAGGCCACGGGTGCGGTCATGGCCTTGCCAGCCGGGCAGCGTGGCGCATGTAACACAGGCGAAGAGAAGGCTTTGGAGGGTGCAGGAGAAATGACACAGGAAGATCCGATCTGTCCGCTCTGTGGCCGCCCGATCCCGGCTGGCGCCAAGCACAGCCTGCATCATTTGATCCCCAAGTTGAAGGGCGGCAAAGGCGGGCCTGTGGTGCGTTTGCACCATATCTGCCACCTGGAGATCCATGCAACGCTGACGGAGGCGGAGCTGGCACGGGACTACAAGACCATCGCGGCTTTGCAAGCCCACCCGCGGCTTGCCCGGTTCATCTCATGGGTGCAAAAGCGCCCGCCCGGGTATCATTCCAAGGTGCCGGGGCGGCGCAGAAAGCGGTGAGGGCGCACCTTGTGGGCCGGTCATGCTGGGGTATTTGAAAAAAGAAAGAAGCAGGATCGTCCGCCCGGCCGGAGCCGAGGCGCGGGGTGGGCGGGTGGGCGCGGCCTCGGGTTTGGGCGGGTGGACGATCCGTGCCGGAGGTCGGCGCGGGGCCCAGTGTGAGACTCAGGGGGTGCAGATCGACTTGATGGCTGCGCGCAGTCCGGGGTCGGCGGATCGGCTGTCCCTGGCGAGCGCGCAGGCCGTGTCCAGCAGATCCTGTGACGCAACGAGGCGGTCTACCAGGCCGTAATCAAGGGCGTCCTGCGCCGAGAGCTTTTGTCCCGCCATCAGCAACAGCTTGGTCCGCGCCGGACCGATCAGGGCTCTCAGCCGGCCCGGATCCGAGGGTTGCGGCAGAAATCCCAGCTTCATCACCGGATAGAAGAAGGTGGCAGCGGGATCGGCAATACGCAGATCGCAGGCCAGAATCATCCCCATTGCGCCTCCGGCCACGGTGCCGTTGAGGGCGGCAATGCTCAGGCTGGGCAAGGCTGCGATGGCACTGGACACCTCCTCCCAAAGCGGTGACGTGATCAGCCCGGACCGGGTTTCGCCGAGATCGGCACCGGCGGAGAAGGTCTGACCGGATCCCGTCAGGATGACGGCATCGGCCGACTGCGCGGCCTCCATCGCGGCCACAAGGTCCTGCAGCATCATCGCGCTCAATGCGCCGGCCTTTTCGGGGCGATCGATCGTGACGATACATACGCCGTCTTCGGTTTCGTTTCTGATCATGATCCTCTGACCGACCTGGCTCCGACTATCTGTGCTGCGCAGGATTACCAGTCACCCGCCGGCTGGCAAGCCCTCGCCCAGCGTGGCCGCAAGCGCGGGGCTTGACCGCTTTTTCATCTGGCCGAGAGGCGCTCCGATCCGCTAGACATTTGCCTGTCATGTTTTGGTTCCAGCCATATTCATGATCGATCCGGCCGGTTGACCCGCGCCTTGCGGTGGCCGGACCTGCGTTGCAAAAGAGGAAGGGGTGCTTTTCTAATGAGACATTTTCACACCAAGACGGCTCTGTCTGCGCTGCTTGCGGCCGCTCTTGCTATGCCCGCTGCCGCGGATATCAGCGCTGAGGACGCCTGGGGCACGCTGCGCGACATGATGACCGGATCCGGCTATACGTCCGCCGGGACCGAGAGCCGCGACGGCAGCGATCTGGTCGTCAGCGATGCGGTGTTCTCGATCACGATTGACGATCAATCGACCACCTCCATTGATATGGGCACCCTGCGCTTTTCGGAAAATGGCGACGGCACCGTCTCGGTGGACATGCCCGAGGTGATGCCGGTCATCTCCCAGTTTGCCGTTCCCGACCAGGACACACCTGTCACGCTTCAGCTTGATGTGCTGCAAAGCGATGCCAAGCTGCTGATCTCCGGCAGCCCGGAGAACTGGACGCAGGCCTATGACGCCGCAACCGTTGAAGTCGCCCTGATTTCTGTTGATGGCGCGCCCGAGAGCCTGCCGCCCGATGCCTATTCGGTGTCCATGAAGATGACCGGGCTGAGCTCGTCGACGACCGTGAAGGGTCAGGAAGATCCGCGACCGGCAGAGATGACCGCCACTGCGGAGTCAATCGAGTTCAGCACCAATGTGGCCGTCCCCGGAGAAGCCCAGGGCATGGCTTCGGGGCAGATGAGCGGCCTGACCTTTGAGGGCACGGCGACCTTGCCCACGCAGTCCGAAGGCGGCGACATGGCGCAGCTCATCGCGGATGGCTACACCTTTGACGGCAGCTTCAAACACAATGGCGGCGGCCTGACGGTATCTGGCGAGGACGACAGCACCGCCTTTGCCTATCAGTCTCAATCGGACAGCGGCGTCTTCGATGTGACGATGACCGGCACTTCGGTGGGCTACAAGATCAGCCAGATCGGATCGTCGCTGAGCGCGACCCTGCCCGATTTGCCCTTCCCGGTGTCGATGGAGGCCGATGGCATCGACCTCGGCTTCCTGCTGCCGTTGACCGAAAGCGAGACGCCGTCGGATTTCTCGTTGCTGGTCAACCTGCAGGCCTTTCAGATGTCCGACATGATCTGGTCGTTGTTTGATCCGCAGAGCATTCTGCCGCGCGACCCGGCGACGCTTCTTGTTGATCTCGCCGGCAAGGCCACGGTCTTTATCAACCTGATGGACCCGACGCAGACCGCGGCGCTGGAAACCACGGGCGAAGCACCGGGCCAGCTTGACGCGCTGGACATCAAGGCGCTGGAACTCAAACTGGTGGGCGCGGAACTGAACGGCACCGGCGCGTTCACCTTTGACAATACCGATCTGGCAACCTTCGGCGGCATGCCCCGCCCGGTGGGCGCCCTCGATCTGCAACTGGCCGGCGGCAACGGGCTGATCGACAAACTCACGCAGATGGGTCTGATCGGGGAGCAGGAAGCCGGTAGCGCGCGCATGATGATGGGTCTGCTGGCCGTGCCGGGAGAGGCGCCCGACACACTGAACTCCACGCTTGAGATCAATGATCAGGGCCACATCATCGCCAATGGACAGCGCATCCAGTAAGCCGCGCCAGCGCGGGTGAACTGGGGCGGGTCGGATCCCTTCCGGCCCGCCCCACATCCGGCTTCGCGCGGGTGCTCGGGCGCTTGGCATTGCGGTAGCGGGTCGGACGGATTAGGTGCCTGACAAGTTAGTCAGCCCCGAGGCACCATGTCCCAAGACCTGTCTTCCCTTGCTCATGCCGCTCTTGACGCCGCCAAAGCCGCGGGCGCGCAAAGCGCCGATGTTTTGGCGTATCAAGGACGCTCAGTTTCCATCGAGGTGCGCGAGGGCGTTCTGGAACATGCCGAACGCGCGGAAGCCATCGATCTTGGGCTTCGGGTCCTTCTGGGTCAAAAACAGGCCATCGTGTCGGTGTCAGACACCCGACCGGAGACATTGACGATGATGGCCGAACGCGCCGTGGCGATGGCGCGGGAAGCCCCGGATGATCCCTACATCGGTCTGGCCACCCCGGACGAGCTGTGCCAGACGCCGGATGCGACCGGACTGGATCTGGTCGATCCGGCGCCGGAACCCGCGGCCGAATGGCTGCAATCTGCCGCGTTGGAGTCCGAGGCCGCCGCCCGCGCCGTGTCCGGTGTCAGTCAGGTGCAATCGGCGAGCAGCCATGTCAGCCAGACCGAATTTCACCTGGCGGCGACAAACGGGTTTTCCGCGGGCTATGCGCGCACGGTTCATTCCCGCTCCTGCGTCGCCATTGCTGGCGAAGGCACCGGCATGGAGCGTGACTACGACTACGACAGCCGCACCTATGCCGCGGATCTTCGGCCGGCGGACGAGATCGGGCGGGAAGCCGGCGATCGCGCGGTGGCCGCTTTGAACGCGCGCCAGCCCGCGACCGGGACCTATCCCGTGCTCTTTGACGAACGGGTTTCCAGCTCGCTCATCGGCCATCTGCTGTCGGCCGCCAACGGTGCATCCGTGGCGCGGGGATCGTCCTGGCTGATGGAGGCATTGGGAGAACAGGTCCTGCCTGAAAACCTCTCGATCATCGAAGACCCCTGCCGCGCCCGGATCAGCGCCTCTCGCCCGTTTGACGCCGAAGGTCTGCCGACATCGTCACGCGCGATTGTGCAGGATGGTGTGCTGACCGGCTGGACACTGGATCTGGCGAGCGCGCGTCAATTGGGCATGTCCTCCACCGGCAGCGCGACGCGCGGGGTATCCTCGCCGCCAAGCCCCTCGACGACGAGTATCGCCTTGACGCAGGGCCAGCGCAGCCGCGACGATCTGATATCCCAGATGGGCACAGGACTACTGGTAACCTCGATGATTGGCTCGACGATCAATCCCAATACCGGAGACTACAGCCGGGGCGCGTCCGGCTTTTGGGTCGAGAACGGGGAGATTACCTATCCCGTGAACGAATGCACGATTGCCGGCAATCTGCGAGACATCTTGCGCAGGATCGAGCCGGCCAACGATGCCAGGTCGCATCTCAGCCGGGTGGTGCCCTCGCTTTTGATCGATGGGATGACCCTTGCCGGCAACTGACCTTTCTTTGTTGATCGACGCCGCGCGTGCCGCAGGCCAGGTGGCAAGCGGCTTTACCGGGACCTCGGCGCAGTCCTGGGACAAGCCCGATGGCGCCGGACCGGTAACAGAGGCGGATCTCGCCGTGAATGCCTGCCTCGAAGAAATGCTGCCGAAGGCACGCCCGGCCTACGGCTGGCTGTCCGAAGAAACCCCTGACACAACGGATCGCCTCTCTGCCAGCCGGGTCTTCATTGTTGATCCGATCGACGGCACGCAGGGGTTCATGCAGGGCTCAGACTACTGGGCGCATTCTCTGGCCATAGCCGAGGCCGGCGTGGTCACGGCGGCGGTTGTGTTCCTGCCCATGCGCGATCAGTTGTTTGCGGCCGCCGCGGGTGAGGGCGCCACGCTCAACGGGGTGCCAATAGCGCCCACCGACCGGGCTGAGATGGACGGGTCCAGGGTCCTGACCTCCAAACTGGCACTCAGCCCGAAGAACTGGAAAAACGATGCCCCGCGCGTCGAACGTGCCTACCGACCCTCGCTGGCCTATCGCATGGCCGCAGTCGCCGAAGGCCGGTTTGACGCGATCCTGACGCTGCGAAGCTGTTGGGAATGGGATGTCGCTGCCGGCGATCTGATCCTGCGCGAGGCTGGGGCCCGGGTCACCGACCGGGTCGGCCAGCAGCTGGAGTTCAACAATCCCCATCCGGCCGTGAACGGCGTCGTGGCCGGCGGCCAGTCGCTGCATACGCAGCTTATCGGAGCCCTTGCCGGCGCTTGACGCGCCCGCCCGCATGGCTACGCTCGCGCGCAAGCTCACATCAACAGGAGACCGCACAATGGTCCAGCGTCTGCATCTGGTCTTTGGCGGAGAACTCGTCGATCCGTCCAAAACCGCCTTCCGGGATGTCGATGACATCCATGTCGTTGGTATCTTTCCCGATTATCAAAGCGCTTATGATGCGTGGAAGGCCGAGGCACAAAAAACGGTGGACAATGCCCATATGCGGTATTTCATCGCCCATCTGCACCGGTTGCGGGATGAAGAGACCGCCGGATCCACCACGGAGGCATTTGGCTAGAATTTGGCCCGACCGCTCAGCCTGACGGCCTACCGCGCCTTTTCGTCGCGCAAGGCACCCAGCGGCATCGCGGTGACCGGCCCACGGCCGGAGCGCCCGGTGGTCTGGTTTCATGCCACCTCGGATCAGCGCATCGCCGCTCTGCTGGATCTGGCCGATCGGCTTTCGGCACATCGCCCGTCAACGCCGGTCCTTTTGACCTTTGATCGACGTCTGGTGACCGGGCCCCGGCCCGCGCGCCACGACGGACATCTCTATGAGATCCCGCTGGACGGCGATCACCCCGGTGCGGCAGAGGTCTTTGTGCATCACTGGCGCCCGATGGTCGGCCTCTGGGCGGGCGGCGCGCTTATGCCGAACCTGCTGGCATCGGCCCAGGCCCGCGACGTGCCGCTGATCCTGACCGATATCGATGAGGCGGGTCTCAGGCGCGAGGGCCTGCCCTGGCTGCCAGATCCCGAACGCGCCGTCCTGCGCACGTTCCGGCGCGCCTTTGCGCTCGATATTGCCACCTTTTCGCGATTGCAACGCGCCGGAATTCCGCCGCAGAATCTGCAGGTCGCACCGCGCCTGCAGGACAGCCTCGCCCCGCCACCCGCCGCCGAAGAGGACCTCAGCGAGACCGGCGAGATGCTGACTGGCCGCCCGGTCTGGTTTGCCGCCGGTCTTTGCGCCTCGGAGGCCGTGGGCGTGCTGACCGCCCATCGCCAGGCCGTGCGCCTGTCCCACCGGCTTCTTCTGGTCATTTCTCCGAGTGCCAGCTTCGATGCGAGCAAACTTCAGGCCCTGCTGGACGGCGCCGGGCTGCGGTATCTGGACTGGGAACCGGGCGATCCGATCGACGAATTCGTTCAGGTCCTGGTGGCCCGCGAACCGGACAGCCCGGCCTTGTGGTTTCGCCTCGCACCCATCAGTTTGATGGGAGGCACGCTGGGACCAGAGGAGGAACCGTCGATCCATCCTTTCATCCCGGCCGCTCTGGGCTCCGCCGTGCTGCATGGCTCGCAGACCAGCCCGCATAGCGACGCCTACGACCGGCTCGCGCAGGCTGGCGGCGCGCAGATCGTGCAAGGGTCAAGTCACCTGGGCGAGGTCGTCTTGCGCCTCATCCAGCCCGAGGACTCCGCGCGCATGGCCCTGGCCGGCTGGGATGTGGTGACCGAAGGCGCCTGGCTGATCGACCGCCTGTGCGAGTTGATCCAGGACTTCTGCGACGCCGCAGAGATGCGCGATGCGACCACCTGACTTCTGGCGCAATCCGCCGGAGCGCCCGGGCATGGCCGCGCGCCTCCTGTCCCCCCTTGGTCAGGTCTATGCTGGGGCAACAGCGCGCCGCGTTGCCCGACCCCCCAAGGCGTCGCTGTCCATTCCGGTGATATGCGTCGGCAATCTCAATGTCGGCGGAACAGGCAAAACTCCGACCGTCATCTGGCTGATCGAAGCTCTGGCCGCGTTGCATCACCGGCCCTTTGTTGTCACGCGCGGTCATGGCGGCAGCGAAACCCGGCCGCTCCGCGTGGACGCGGCAATTCACAGCGCTGACCGGGTGGGCGATGAAGCGCTCCTGTTGTCGGCCTTTGCCGATGTGGTTGTTGCACCGGACCGCGCCGCCGGAGGTCAACTGTCCGAAGCATCCGGCGCAACGGTGGTTGTGATGGACGACGGGTTTCAAAACCCGGATCTCAAAAAGGATCTCTCCCTCATCGTCGTAGATGCCGAAACAGGGTTCGGAAATGGACGCTGTCTGCCGGCGGGCCCTTTGCGCGAACCGTTGTCTGCCGGTCTGCCCCGCGCCCAGGCGGTTCTGGCGATCGGCCACGCGGATGCGCAGCGCAGCTTCCAGTCCGGCTGGTCCGACAAAATCGGGGTGCCGATCGTGTCAGGCCAGCTCGAACCGCTCAACACGGGCATGGACTGGTCGACCACCCGCGCGCTGGCCTTTGCCGGTATCGGG
>JBCDEC010000038.1:0-24314 GCA_039179965.1 Pseudomonadota bacterium | reverse complement strand
GTCTCTCCATCTGGCCGGGTTGATGACGGATCGTTGTCCTGCCTTGATAAAGGTCTATTCGCTCTGGTTCAAACGCGGCGCGGGTCCTTGCCCCCAAGACTCGCTGTGAGAAGGTCTGTGCCGGTCGCACGGCGCTGGATTGGCCAATAGCCGGTCCCGGCTTTCGGGTTGAAAAACAACGTAGGCCTTGACAGTTGAGCCCGCGTGGCCCACATGGCAGACGTCGCTGCGCTGCCGCGTGAGCAAGCCGGGCCGAGACGGGCCCATCAGCGACGCAAGCCTCCGATGCCCCATCACGCAGGGTTCTCATGGCGATGATCGACCGCGGCGGCGCGCTGCCCGTTTGATCCTCTCGCTGAACCGATGTGTGTTGCGGCGTTGCCGCGGCCGGCCGCGACGGCGCCTATGATGGGCGCGGCGGACAGATAAGGACTATTTCGTGTTTGACTTTGATATGCTCGGCCTTGCGCCTGAGTTGAATGATGCGCTTGAGCGCATCGGGTTCTCGCAGCCCACCCCGATTCAGAACCAGGCCATCCCTTTGGTGATGGATGGTCATGATGTTTTGGGGCTTGCGCAGACAGGCACCGGCAAGACGCTGGCGTTTGGCCTGCCCCTGATCAATCAATTGCTGGCCAAGCCCGGCAAACCCGACCCCAAGACCGCAAAAGCGCTGATCCTCGCGCCGACCCGTGAACTGGTGAACCAGATCGCCGAGACCATGCGGACCCTGACCGGAGATACCAGGATCCGCGTCGCCACCGTTGTCGGCGGCCAGTCGATCAACCGGCAGATCCAGACGCTGGCGCGCGGCACCGACATTCTGGTCGCCACGCCGGGCCGTCTGATCGATTTGATGGACCGCCGGGCCGTGCACCTGGGTCAGGTGCGACATCTGGTGCTGGACGAGGCCGACCAGATGCTGGACCTGGGCTTTATCCACGCCCTGCGCAAGATTGCCCCGATGCTTGGCACGCCGCGCCAGACGATGCTGTTTTCGGCCACCATGCCAAAGCAGATGGAAGAGATCAGCGCTGCCTACCTCACCAATCCCAAACGGGTACAGGTGTCGCCTCCGGGCAAGGCGGCGGACAAGGTTACACAATCGGTGCACTTCCTTGAAAAAGCGGAGAAACCGGCCAAGCTGCGCGAGATTCTGGCGCAGGATATGGACGCTCTGACCCTGGTCTTTGCGCGCACCAAGCACGGCGCCGAACGGCTGATGAAAGGCCTTGTGGCCGATGGGTTTGACGCCGCATCGATCCATGGCAACAAGAGCCAGGGCCAGCGCGACCGCGCGATCAAGGCGTTCCGCTCGGGTGCGATCAAGGTGTTGGTGGCGACCGATGTGGCGGCGCGTGGGATCGACATCCCCGGCGTGGCCTATGTGATCAACTTTGATCTCCCTGAGGTGCCGGACAACTACATCCACCGGATCGGACGCACCGCGCGCGCCGGTCGTGAAGGCGAGGCCATTGCCTTCTGTGCGCCTGATGAATCGGATTATCTGCGCCAGATCCAGAAGCTGATGAAACTGGACATTCCGGTGGCCAGCGGCACCCCTTGGGGCCCGCAGTCCGGCGAGAGCGCCGGTGCGCCGGGATCGCGCGGTCGCGGGCCGCGCCGTCGCGGCGGAAAGCCGCAAGGTCAGCCATCCAGCGGAAATGGAAAGCCCGGCGGCATGGCGCGGCGCCGGCGCAGTCGCCGCAAGGCGGCCTGAGGCCCGACAGAGGCCCGTAGGAGATGGTCGACTGGGCCCGATTGGGTCGGGTCATCCATCGCGGCGGGTTCGGGATAACAGCGCGTGTTGGCTGGCGCGTGTCCCTAAGGCTCTGATGCCGCAAATCCCCCGCCAGGCGCGGTCTCAACCGTGATGAGATCGCCCGGCGCCAGCACATGACCGCTGACAAACTGCCAGCTCCGGGCCTGCCCGGCAGGGGTCGTGACGGAGAGGCGGTTCACCCCCTTCTCCGAAGCGCCGCCCTGCGCCCAGACAGGGTGTGTCCCGTGCGACAAACCCGCTGACAAGGTTGCAGGCGCGCGCAGTCGGTAACGGGTCACCACACCGGGTCCGCCGCCGTGTGCCCCGGCCTGCGGTTTCGCCGGGTTCAGACGCTTTTCGACGACCTCAAGACCATAACGCGCCTCGGCGATCTCGACCGGGCAATTGAACGTATCGCCATGGCTTGACGAGAAAAGCGGCCCGGTGCCCGGCCGGTCACAGGTCGCGCCCCAGCCGCCCATCTGGGGTTCAACCATCGTGTAGCGCCGCCCGGTGTCCGGGTGCGTGCCGGCAACGACCGTTCCAAAGATTGTCGCGAAGTGGCCCGAGGGCAGACGGCCCGGCATCGCGTCGGCCATCACCCGCCAGAGCACATCGAAAAGCCGGATGCGGGTTTCGAAATAGTAGCCCTGAGGATCGCCCGGTCCGGCCTCAAAGATAGAGCCCTGGCGGGTCAGGACCTCCAGAGGGGCAAAGGATCCGGCATTGGCAAAGCGCGCCGGATCCGTCAGCGCCTTGAACAGCATCTGGCAGACCACCAATGCTCCGTCCCGGCTGGTGTTGTGCGGCGCGGGCACGGCATCCGGTGCGTCCCGCAGATCAATCGTGAAACGGTCGTCGCGAATGTCGATGCTGACCGGCCAGATCGCGCCATCATCTTGTTCGGCGCGGATCTCGAAACGGCCCTTGGGCAGGTTGTCCAACCCCGCATTGGCCCGGGCGCGGCCTTCGGCAAAGCCCTGCGCCATGGCCGCAGACATGGCCTGTGCGCCGTAGCGGCGGTACAGGTCGGAGATCGTTTCGCGCCCGCGCCGCCCGGCGGCCAGTTGTGCGGCCAGATCGCCGCGCACGAACTCCGGCAGGCGGGAATTCGCGGCGATAATGTCCTGAACTGCCGGATTGGGTGTTCCGCCGCGATACAGCCGCACCGGTGGCAGGCGCAGGCCCTCCTGGACTATTTCCGAGACATCGACCGCCATCGACCCCGGTGTCTTGCCGCCAATGTCGCCCCAGTGGGCAATCGAAGCGACCCAGGCGACGCATGTTCCATCGTGAAAGACCGGTTCGGCCACCACCACATCATTGAGATGCGTCACGCCGCCCGCGTTGGGATCGTTCAGGACAAAAACGTCCCCGTCGACAATTGGCGATGTCTCCCGGGCCAGGATCGCCGCGACTGATTTGTCGAGCACACCTATAAAGCCCGGAATGCCGGCACCTGAAGCCACCAGCGCCCCTTTGGCGTCCAGGACCCCGGTTCCCACATCGAGCACCTCATAGATGATCGGGCTCATCGCGGTTTTGCGCAGCGTGTCAAACATCTCCAGAGCGGCTGCCTCAAGGCCCGCCTGGATCACCGCGCCGGTGAAAGGATCAAGCGATGACGCGGACATCGCGCGGCACGTCCGAGAAGATCTCCGGCCCGTCCGCGCGCAGGATCACAATCTCCTCCAGGCGCAGGCCGAAGCGCTCTGGCAGGTAGATCCCCGGCTCGATGGAAAAGACCATACCCTCATCCATAATTGTTTGGGATGAGGCGCTTATATAGGGCGGTTCATGTACTTCGGTGCCCAGTCCATGTCCGGTCCGATGCACAAAATACGCACCATACCCGGCGTCCGTTATCACCGCGCGGGCGGCATCATCGATCACATGTGCCTTGACGCCCGGGCGCGCGGCCGCCAGGGCGGCCTCCACAGCGGCGTTGACCACGGCGTGGACCTCTGCATAGCCCTTGGGTCCTGTCCCCAGGATCGCCATTCGCGTGATGTCGCTGGAATAGCCATCCATGCGCCCGCCAATATCCATCACCACGGCATCGCCGTCCTGCAGCACCGCTTCGCCGGTGTGGTGGTGCGGAAAGGCACCGTTGCGCCCCGTTCCGATGATCGAAAAGAGCGGCTTTGCGCCCTGATGTGCAAAGCTATCCCGCACGATCGCGGCCACGTCGCGTTCGCTCATGCCCGGCTGCATGGCTGCCCAGGCGGCGTGCATGGCCTGATCCGCCGTTCGGGCATTGGCTTTCAGAGCGCCGTATTCCTCTTCTGTCTTGCGCATCCGCAATGCGCCGATGGTGGTTTCGGAAAACTGCCGCCTGGCGTTCAAGAGCCGGTCCTGCACGAGCCCTGCGTGATCGGCGCGCATGCATTCATCCAGGGCCACCGAACGCGCGCTGCCACCGCCGATGGCCTGCAGCAGCGTCTCCAGAGCCTCTGCCGGTCCATCCGCATCGGCCCATTCGAAAAAGGGCAGATCGGTCTGTTCGCGCGCGCTGTTGACCTCCAGCGCGGGCATCAAGAAACCCTCGCCCTCGGAGGTCACACAAAACAGCAAGGGCCGTTCATCGCCATGGGGTTCGACGCCCAGCAGCCAGCTCATATGCGCGCCGGGCGCCAGGGCCACCAGATCCACGCTCTCTTGCGCCATCTGGTCCCGCAGTCGTTCCAACCGTCTCATTGTCCGTGTACCTCCCTAGCGCGCGCCTCGGTGAGGAGCCCGTTTTTGATATCTGCCTGTACCGCTTCCGGGTCCCGCGCCTTGGGATCGCCATAGCCTGCGCCGCAGGAGGTGACGATGCGGATCACGTCGTCGGTGGTTACATCGAGACCGGAAACGAAGGAATAGCGTTGCGTGCCCGCTGGTTTGATCACGTCGACGTAGTTGCCGGAGCCCTCTTCGCCGCCGTCCAACGCCCAGGGTTTGATCCGCGACCGAGTGAACCCGGCGGTCAGAAAGCCGGTTTCCGTCCGGATGCGGTATTCCAGTACGAGCCCGCGTCCGCCGCTCCATTGCCCTTCGCCGCCCGGCTCGGTGTTGAGTTCCATGCGGTCGACAAACAGCCCGTTGCGCGCCTCCGAAATCTCGGCAGGCGTGTTGTAGGTTTCGCCGTGGAACCCGCTGAAAATGCAGGGGTTTCCGTCGCGGCCTTCCCAGGCGCCCCAGCCCCCGATTTGTGGCTCGATGATCGTGTACTGGCGTCCGGTGTCCGGGTGAATGCCGCCCACGAAGGTCCCGCAAATCGACGAGAAATGCCCGGCGGGCAGCTTATGGGGCACATGCGGCGCGAGGCAGCGCCAGATCAAGTCATAGACCCGCACTTCGGTCTCGAAGTAAAAGCCAATCGCCGCCGGCTCCTGCGCGTGAAAGACCGAGCCTTCGCGCGTGAGCACCTTGAGCGGTCGAAACGAACCGTCATTGGCGGGCGTTTCGGGATCGGTCAGTGATTTGAACACCATCTGCGCACAGACCACGGTGCCATCGCGCGAGGTGTTGGTGCAGGCCGGGTCCTGATCGGGATTGTCGCGCAGATCGACCACGAGTTCATCGGCGCCGATGGTGATCTTGACGTTGTAGATCCGCCCGTCGTCCTGCTCTTCGCTCAGTTCAAACACCCCTGACGGGAGCTTGGCGAGCTCGGCCTTGGCGGAGCGTTCGCCAAACGCCATGAAGCTTTCCATGGCTGCGGTAAAGGTCTGGGTCCCGTACTTCGCGGCCAGGTCTTCCAGCCGTTTGGCCCCCACGCGGACAGAGGCAATGGCCGCCCAGACATCGCCCAGCAGAAAATCGGGCATCCGGCTGTTGCAGGTTATGATGTCCATCACCGCCTGATCGGTATCGCCTTCGTTGATCAGCTTGACGGCCGGCAGGCGCAGCCCTTCCTGAAAGATCTCGGTCGCCTCGCCCGACAGCGAGCCCGGCGCCATACCGCCAACATCCGAGTTATGCGCGATGTTGGCTGTCCAGGCGATCAGCTCTGCGCCCGCGAACACCGGCATGGCCAGGACCAGATCGTTGAGATGGGTGACCCCGCCGTGCCAGGGATCGTTGGTGATAAACACATCGCCTCGTCGGATATCGCTATGTTTTGACAGGATAAACTGCACAGACTTGTCGAGAACGCCGATAAAGGCAGGGATCCCCGCGCCGGAGGAGGCAATGCGCCCCTCGGCGTCGGTTATCCCGGTGCCCATGTCGAGCACCTCATAGATGATCGAGGACATGGCGGTTTTGCGCATCGCCGCAAACATCTCATCCGCCGCCGCTTGCAGGGAATTCTGGATGATCTCCAGCGTGATGGGATCGTTTTGCATGAGCCTCAGCCTCCGATCTCGATATGGATGTTGCGATAGGCGTCGACGGAAACCTGATTGCCCGGATGCACGACGATGGTGGTGCCGCTGTCTTCCACGATGGCAGGGCCGGTGAAGGCCATGCCGGGCCTCAGCTTGTCGCCGTCATAGATTGCCGACTCATGCGTGCCTTCCAGCGCAAAGTCGACCACCCGCTGGCCCTTGAGCGCGCCGGAGGCATCGGGGGCACCAAGGTCGGCCGGCGCCATGGTGAGCTTGCCGACTTCGGCGCGGGCGACGAGGTGGATGCCGACCATCTCGACCGGCGCGGCCAGTCGATAGGTGTATTCCTTTTCGTAGGCCGTGTGGAAATCTTCGGCAATCCGGGTCAGGGCCGCGTCGCTGATCGGTCCGCTCAATGGGACTTCGGTCGTATGTTCCTGATTTTGGTAACGGAACTTGCCGTAGCGCAGAAAACTGAGTTTGGCGGTGTCGACGCCCTCGTCGGCAAAGGTCTTGCGCGCTTCGGCCTCTGCGCGGGCAAAGGCCGCCTCGACGCGCGCCCCCGCCCCGTCCGTCAGATCCATGAGCTGGGTGGCAAAGTAGTCCCGGCGCAAATCCGACATCATCATCCCCCAGGCGGAAAAGACGCTGGCGGCGGCGGGCACGACTACCTTCCTGACCTGCAATTCCTGCCCAAGGGCCACGGCATGCATGGCCCCGCCGCCACCAAAGGCCAGCAGCGTGAAGTCGCGGGTGTCATGTCCGCGATTGAGGCTGACCAGCTTCAGTGCATTGACCATGTTGTTGTTTGCAATGCGAACGATGCCTTGTGCGGCCTGCGTGGTCGACACACCCAGTTCGGCGCCAACTGCGGCCAGAGCGGTCTCGGCGGCAGTCATATCCGCGTCGATCTCTCCGCCGCAGAAATAGTCGCGGTTGATCCGCCCCAGCCAGAGGTTGGCATCGGTGGCGGTCGCCGCCTGCCCGCCTTTGCCATAAGCTGCCGGACCCGGCACGGCGCCCGCCGATTGGGGACCGACATGGAGTTTACCAAAGTCGTTGACCCAGGCAATCGAACCGCCGCCATTGCCGATTTCGACCAGATCCACCACCGGAACCATAATCGGATAGCCTGCGGATGTGCGGCTGCGCTCGATCCAGTAGTCCGTCATGATCTGCACTTCGCCGCCTTCGATCAGCGAGCATTTGGCCGTGGTTCCGCCGATGTCGAGCGCGAGAATATTGGGCTCGCCGATCAGCTTGCCCAGTTCGGCGGCGCCCCAGAAGCCCGACGCCGGCCCACTCTCGACCATGGTGATCGGAATGGCGGATGTGGCGGCGAGACTGTCGACGCCGCAGTTTGATTGCATGATGTAGGGGCTCTGGCGCGCGCCTTGTGCCTTGAGCGCCTGATCGAGCTGGCCCAGATAACGCGCGGCCACCGGCTGGACATAAGCCGACAGCACCGTGGTGCTGGACCGCTCGTATTCCCGCCATTCCCGCGTGATCTGGTGGCTGGCCACAACCGAAACATCGGGCCAGAGGCTTTTGACCTCGGCCATGAGCGCCTCTTCGTGGCTGGCATTGGCGTAGGCGTGGATCAGGCAGATGGCCACGGCTGTTACGCCTTCGCTCCTGAACCCGTCAAGGATGGCCGGGACGCCCGCCAGATCGAGCGGCGCGCGTTCGCGGCCCTGATAAGTCATCCGCCCCGGCACCTCCGCGCGCAGGTAGCGGGGCACGAAGGGGGCGGGCTTTTCATAGTGCAGGTTGAAGAAATCCGGACGGTTGCCGCGCGCAATCTCAAGTGTGTCGCGGAACCCTTCGGTGGAGATCAGCCCGACCTTGACCCCTTTGCGCTCGGTCAGCGCATTGATCACCACTGTGGTGCCATGGGCCATGAAGTCGACCTCCGCCGCCGCGATCCCGCCCTTTTCAAGGACGTTGAGCACGCCGGTTTCAAAATCCGGTGGTGTGGTGTCGGATTTCGCGGTCGTGATCTGGATTCCGTCCGGCCCGGTTTCAAAGGCCACAAGGTCAGTGAAGGTCCCGCCGACATCGGTGGCGACGCGCAGGGTTTTGGTCATGGTTTCTCCTTCCAAGCGAGTGCAAGCAGCAACGCCAGGGCGCCGGGTGTCTTGAGCGCGTCCGCCTGCGCGACCCGCTCGGGCGTGTAATGCCCGGCGGTGTGCAGACAATTGAGCGTCCCGATGACCTGACCGGCCACGGTGACGGGAATGTTGAGGCAGCTTTCGCACCCCAAGGACTGGATCAGCGCGTGATCGCCAAAGACGGCGGCAATCTCCTCGATCGTATTAGCCACAAACATCTCGTGTTGGCCAATGACCCGGGCGCTCCAGGCGTCTTCGATCATCGGTTTGGCCCCGCTGACGGGATAGGCCTCGGGCCTGTTGGAATAGCACCGCCGCGCCAGCCCCGCCTCGTGATCTAGCGTCATCAAGGTGAACAGCCGCACGCCGATGGCCGCGTCGACGCAGGCCTCCAGCGCGGCGAATGTGGCGGTCGGCTGGTCGGGACGGGCCAGCGCCTCGATCATGGTCATGTCTGTGCTCCTGCAAGGCTCTGACGCAGCGCCAATTCCTCGGCGTCCACCACCGGGACGGCGCCGATCAAAGCCCGGGTGTAGGCTGTGGCCGGTGCGTGAAAGATCTGATCCGTGGCTCCAAGCTCGACCATCTGACCGGCCTGAAACACCGCCACGCGGTCTGCCACATTGCGCACCACGGCAAGGTCATGGGTGATGAACACATAGGTGAGCCCCCGGTCCCGCCGCAGGTCGTTGAGCAAGCGCAAAACCCGTGCCTGCACCAGAACATCAAGTGCCGAGGTCGGTTCGTCCAGCACAATGAGCCGGGGTTCCACCGCCAGGGCCCGCGCAATCCCGACCCGCTGGCGCTGCCCGCCAGACAGTGCCGACGGCGGACGGTGGCGCATCTCGGCCGGCAGGCCCACCGCTTCAAGCGCCGCGTCCACCTGCGCCCAGCGATCGGACCGCGCGCCCATCCCGTAGGTGTCCAGGCCCAGGCGGACGGACGCCCCGACCGACCGCTTGGGGTTCAGCGCGGACAGCGGGTTTTGCTGGACCAGTTGGATCGCCTGGCGATGCGTCGGCTGCCGGCGCAACGGCAAGGGCTGACCGTCAAAGTGGATCTGACCGCCAGACGGGCGGACAAGCCCGAGGATCATATTGGCAATCGTCGACTTACCCGATCCGCTTTCGCCCACGATGGCCAGACATTCACCCGGTGACACGGCAAAGCTGACATTGCGCACCGCCTGAACCGGGCCACTGGGCGTCGCGAAGGTCTTGCCAAGCGCCTGGACGCTGAGCAGGCTCATGACGCGCCTCCATGACTGATCTGGGGCGCCAGGAACGCCTCGGCCGCCTCCGGCACCTCCGGCAGGCCGGTCCCGGTGATCCGGGGCACGGCATCCAGCAAGGCGCGTGTATAAGCGTGGCGCGGATCGGCAAAGAGCGCCTCGGTCGGGCCGTCCTCGGCAATGCGGCCCCGATAGATGACATAGATCCGGTCGGCAAACTCGCGCACCACTCCAAGATTGTGCGAGATAAAGAGCACCGCAGCCCCATGATCTTCGGTCAGCCGCCGCATCAGGTGCAGGGTCTGGGCCTGCACCGTGACATCAAGCGCGGTGCCCGGCTCATCCGCCAGAAGCAGTTTCGGGCGGTTCGCCAAGGCCATGGCGATCATCACGCGCTGGTTCATGCCGCCGGACAGTTGAAACGCATAGCTCTGCAGGACGCGTTCGGGGTCATGTATGGCCGTTTCCGCCAGCATATGCGCAGCCCGTTCGTCCGACATGTGGCGGGTGAGGTGCGGATCCCGTCGCCGCAGGACATCGTGAAACAGCCGCCCGATCGGAAAGGTTGGATTGAGCGACGACGTCGGATCCTGAAAGATCATCGACATCTCGGTGCCGCGCAGGGCCCTGCGCGCCTTGGGCGGTATCGCCTCCAGATCCTGCCCGTCAAAGCGGATCTGCCCCGAGAGCCGCGCGGTTCGGGTTTCTTGCAACAGACCCAGAATGATGCGCGCCGTCACCGACTTGCCCGACCCGCTTTCACCGACCAGTGCCACCTTCTCTCCCCGTGCGATCCGCAGCGAGATCCCGTGCAGAACCTCCGTCAGCCCGCGCAGGCCTTTGAAAGACAGATGTAAATCTTGGATCTCAAGGAGGCTCATGCGTCCACCTCCAGGATCTCACCCAGCCCGTCTCCCAGCAAGTTGAACCCAAAGACGACGATGAGGATCGCCAGCCCCGGAAAGACCGTCAACCACCAGCTGTCCGGCAGGTAGCGCGCGCCTTCGGCCACCATGGACCCCAGATCCGGCGTCGGCGGCTGCACGCCCAGCCCGAGGAAGGACAGGGACGACGCGATGATGATCACAAAGCCCATATCCAGCGTCATCTTGGTGATGATCGCGGGCAGGCAATTGGGCAGGATCTCGCGGAAGGCAATATGGGTTGTACTTGCGCCGATCACGTCGGCGGCAAGGACATAGCCCTCCTCCCGCTCTGCCCGCGCGATGGAGTACACCAGCCGCGCATACCAGGGCCACCACATCGCGGTCACCGCGAGCATGGCGTTGGTCAGCGTCGGCTCCAGCACCCCCATCATGGCAATGGCCAGAACCAGTGGCGGGATCGACAGGAAGACATCGACCACGCGCATCATTATGCCCTCGGCCCAGCCGCCCAGATACCCCGCCAGAAGGCCAACACATGTGCCAATCGGCGTGGCAATCGACAATACGACCACGCCCAGCACCAAAGAGATCTGATAGGCATAGAGGATCCGGCTGAAGATATCGCGCCCGACCAGATCCGTCCCCATCCAATTGCGCGCCGAGGGCGGGCGGTTGTTGTTCAGAAAATCCACCACCGCGCCATTGTGATCGGGATAGGGCGCGATCCAGGGCGCGAACAGCGCGGCAAGGATCACCACGGTCACCAGGATCAGCCCCAGAAGGCTCAGCGGATTGCGCGTCAGGATCAGCAGCGCGCGCATCATGCCTGGGCCCTCGCGGAGTGGCGAATGCGCGGGTTGAGAAAGGCGATCAGCAGATCGACAATGATGTTCACGATCAGAAACGTCAGTGCGATGATCAGCACGGTCCCCATGATCGCGTTGAGATCCTTGCGCAGGATCACGTTGACCCCATAGCGCGACAGCCCCGGCCAGGCGAACACCGCCTCCACCAGAAAGGCATTGCCCAGCATGGCGGCGAAATCGAGTCCGATGATCGTCAGCGAGGGGATCAGCGAGGGTTTGAACGCATAGACCCGCGCAATGCGCGAGGGGAAGAACCCGTAGGCCTGGGCCATCTCGATATAGGGTTTCTCATAGGTCTCCACCATGTTGGCGCGCGTCAGCCGCGCGGCCTGACCGATACCTGAAAGAGACAGCGCCACCGCGGGCAGCACCAGATGATGCCAGGCATCGAAGAACGCCGGGACATTGCCCGCCAGCAAGGTATCGACGGTCAGAAAACCGGTCACCCGCGGGATGTCGTAGATGTCCGACAGCCGCCCCGCGATCGGAAAGAGCGGCAGGTAGAAGGCAAAGACCAGCATCAAGGCAACCGCCCAGACAAAGCTAGGCGCCGAGACGGTCAGCAAGGAAAGCACACGCACCAGATGATCCGGCCAGCGGTCCCTGTAGCGTGCCGCCAGGATCCCCAGGGGCAAGCCGGCGGCGACCATGATGATCCCGGCGAGAAACACCAACTCCAGCGTCGCGGGCAGGAATTGGGCGATGTCCAGCGTCACCGGCCGGTTGGTGTAAAGTGACGTCCCCAGGTCGCCGCGCAGAACATCGGAGACGAAAAACCCGTACTGAACCGGCAGGCTGTCGTCCAGATGCATCTCTGCGCGCAGCTTGGCGATCTGCTCCGTGGTGGCATTGGGCCCCAGAGCAATACGTGCCGGATCGCCCGGAATAATCCGGGCGATGGCAAAGATCAGCATAGAGACCCCGATCAGGACAATGACCGAAACCCCAAGCCGCTTGGCAAGCAGGCGTAAAACAGGCGACATATATGGGCTGTCTGTGTAGGGCGGGGTTTACCCCGCCGCGCCTTGTATCACTCCTGCATTTCCATCAGCCGGAAGGAAAAGCCCAGACCGTCCAGCCCAAAGGCCATTGACGGATCGCTCAGTGCCGGCACACTCACCCGATTGGAGGCGGCAAATACCGACTGGCGATCAAAGCCGTAGATCGTCGGCACAATCTCCATCAGCCGCGCATTTAGCGCCGCGTAGGCTTCTTCGCGTGCCGCGTCGTCGGCCGCTGACCGTCCGGCCTCCAACGCCGCATCGACGGCGGCATCATTGAGATACTCCGGGGACTGCCAGGTCCCGGGTGTCGTGGAATGATACATCCCGTAGAGCAGCGTATCCGGGTCGCCCGTCACCGCATTGACGAACAACTGGCTGATATGGGGCGTGTTTTCCGGCTTGGACACCTGTTCGGCAAACAGCGCCCAGGGCAGTTTGGTGATGTGCGACTTGATGCCCAACTGCGTGAAGTTTGACTGCATCAAGAGCGCAAAGCGTTCTTCCAGCGGCACCTCCGCGATCCACGAGATCTCGATGTCGATGTCGGCGGGATCATAGGCACAGGCCTCCAGATAGGCCTTGGCCCCATCCATGTCCTGGCTCAGCGTCTGATCGGCGGGATTTGCGCCGTACATGCCCACCGGGATCGCGCCGGTGGCCGGAGACCCTGCCGAGATCGCTTCGTTGATGGCGATCATCTGAACGGCCGTGCCATAGTCAAACGCCGCCGCCAGCGCCTTGCGGCAATTGACGTCATCCAGGGGGGCCTTCGTCGTGTTCATCTTGAAGTAAAACGCACCGGTTCCGCTTTCGGTCAGCAATTGCGCGTCGTCGTCGGCCAGGGCCTTGACCACTTCCGGTGGCAACCATTGGCTGGCGATGTCATGTTCGCCCTGGGCGATCAGCGTGCGCACCGTTGCGGCCTCCAGCCCGTAGCGCAATCGCACCGTATCCGGCGCCGCCTCCGGCACGCCAAGGAAATACCCGTCCCATTTGCCCATGACGGTCTCTTCCTGCGGGTTGTGGCTGACCACCGAATAGGCCCCCGTCCCGGCGCTGTTGGCGCTCAGGAAGGTTTCGCCCCATTCATCCTCCGCGTTGGTCTCCACAAGCGCTTTGTCGATGATCGGCAGGCGGACCAGAGAGGCGACAAAAGGCGCATAGGGCTCCGCGAGGGTGAAGACGACCGTGCCGTCATCCGTCGCCTCGGCGCTGACCCCGCCAAAGAGGTAGCTCAGCCCCGAACCGAGGGCCTGCATCCGTTCAAGCGAATAGACCACGTCTTCGCCGCGCAAAGGATTGCCCGACTGAAACGTCACGCCATCGCGCAGCTTGAAGGTGTAGGTGGTGCCATCTGCGGACCAGCTTTCGGCCAGATGCCCGGAATGCCCTGGCCCGCCCTGATTTGGCAGGATCAACGTGTCATAGACGTTGAACATCAGGATGCTGTCGGCGTAGTCCGAGGCCTTGGCCGGGTCGAGTTCGCCGACGGCCACCTCATCCAGGCGCAACACCGTTTCAGCAAACACAGCGCCGCTGAGCGCCGTAGAGGCCGCGAGGGCGGCCGCAAAAAGTCTCTGTTTCATTCGTCGGGTCCCTTTTCTGTTGGAGCAGTGCGCGCTGGTTGATCCAGCGGCGATTTATGAATGGGGGCTGGCGCGTCGCGGAAGACATCCATCGTGCCGCACCACAAGATGGAGGCCGGCTCGGCGGAATGGTTCCAGGTGGCATGGGTACGGCGGCTGTCAAAATGGATCGAGTCGCCGGTGTTCAGCACCCGGACCGCGCCTTCGATTTCCACGGTGATCGCACCGGCCAGCACGTAAAACATCTCTTCGCCTTCATGGCTGATGGGTTCGGACCGATAGCCCGGCGGCTCGTGCACGATCACCGAATGCAGTTGGGAATGCGGGAAGGTGGCCGAGAGCCGCTCGTATGCCATCTCGGCCCCGGGCACGGTATAGGTCGGACGCCCCGTCTGCCGGGTCATCTCTGCCCCGTCGGAGGGCTGATCCAGAAGGCTGCTCAGCGGAATATCCAGCACCCGCGTGATTGACACCAGCGAGGCCAGTGAGGGCGCGGTCAGGCTGCGCTCCACCTGGCTGATGAACCCGACAGACAGACCGGCCCGATCGGCCACGGTCTGCATCGAGAGCTTGAGTTCCTTGCGCCGCAGACGCAGCGCCTCGCCAAGAACGGGTTTGACCAGTGTATCGGGCGATTTTAGCATGACTAAAATCGTCGCTGGATTGGGCGATCTGTCAAGGGAATTTTAGTCAGGCTAAAATTCTTGCCCTCAACAATCGACCGGTGCCCAGGCTTTCAGCAGCCTTTGTAATCACCCCGACAGGTAATCCCGCCAGTTGTGAGCGGGATTGAACCCGACCAGGTCCCTGGCTTTGGCGTTGGTGTAAAACGTCTCTTCTTCGCCCATGTCCCGGCGGACCGGGACACCTGCGTAGTAGGTCGCCATCAGTTCGGAGGTTGGGGTTTTCACGGAATGGTTGTCGTTTGAGACGTTGAAGATCTGATATCCCAATCCGTCCGTCTTGAGGCAGCAGTCAACCATCTGGCCCAGATCGCGTGCATCGATATAGGCAAAGATATTACGCAGCCGAAGCCCCGGCGCCTCCATATAGGCCGGAAAATTCTCTTCGTATTCATGCGGTTCAATGACGTTATTGATGCGCAACCCGTAGATGTCAAAGCCGCTGCGGGCCTGAAAGCTCCGCGCGGTGATCTCATTGACGACCTTTGACATGGCATAGCTGTCTTCGGGAACGGTCGGGTGGTCTTCGTCGACGGGCAGATACTCCGGCTTTCGCTCGCCATCGGCGAAACAGACCCCATAGGTGGTTTCGGACGAGGCAAAGATGATCTTGCGGATCCCGAACTTCACTGCCGCATCGATCACATTATACGTGCCCAGCGTATTGATGCGGTAGCATTCATTGTCCGACGTCACCAGGATCCGCGGGATTGCGGCAAAATGCACGACCGCGTCGAATTTCGGCACGCCCGTGCCCGGCACCAGTTCGTCAAATCCAACGTAGCTTGCCATGACATCAAAGACCTGCCCGGCGTCAGTGATATCGGCAATCCGATTCTCCACCCCGTCCAAGGTCAGCGGCAAAAGGTCGAGGTTGAGCACCCGATGGCCCTGGGCCATCAGATAGGCAATGGCGTGGCGTCCGGCCTTGCCGGCGCCTCCGGTGAACAAGATCCGCATTGGCTCTCCCCCTGTTGCGCAGCTCTGCCGCACCCTAACTGTCCGGGCGCGGCCCGCAAGAGCACAGGGCGTTTCAATGCGGTCCGGGACCTTTGCCTATTGGATGGCATTGGGCATCAGAACGGACGGCAGCCACAGGGCAATATCGGGAAAGGTGATGATCAACAGCAATATTGCCAGCATCGGCACAAGAATGATCGCCACGTCCTTCAGCACGCTCACCACGTTCAACTCCGCAATCGCGGCCGAGATCAAAAGACACAGACCATAAGGCGGCGTCACGAGGCCGAAGGCCAGGGAAATGATCCCGATGATGGCAAAGGCCACGGGGTGCACGTCTGCGGCCGAGGCCACCGGAAAGAGCACCGTGCCCAGGATGATGATCGCCGGGATCGCATCAATGAACAGGCCGAAGAACAGGAACAGCAACGCAATCACCAATTTGATCGCAAAGGGACCCAGGTTGAAGGCCGTCAGTGTGTCGACGATCAGACGGGGCACGTCATAAAAGGCGAGAAGCCAGCCAAAAATCGATGCCGTGCCGATGGCAAAAAGCGAAATGGAGGCGAACCGCCCGGTGTCATAAAGCACATGGCCCAGATCCCGCGGGCTGATGGTCCTATAGACGAACATGCCCAGGATCAGCGAGTAAATCGCGGCGATGATGGCGCTTTCGGTCGGCGTGACAATGCCGCCAACGATGCCGCCGATGACAAAGATCGGGGTGAGTAGCGCCAGTCCGGCGCCCTTGAACGCAGCCCACATATCGCAGAGCGTGGGTGTCCCGGCCGTCGGGTAGTCATAGATCTTGGCATAGACAAAGACGGTCGCCATCAGTGCCACGGCGATCATGACGCCCGGGATCGCTCCGGCCAGAAACAGCGCCCCCACCGAGACCGACATGACACCGCCCCACACGATCATCAGGATCGATGGCGGGATGATCACGCCCATGACCGAAGAACAGGCGGTCACCGCAACGGCAAAGCGCGCGTCATAGCCCTGTTTGGTCATCGCCGGAATCAGGATCTTGCCACATCCCGCAGCATCGGCCGTCGAAGAACCGGAGATCCCGGCAAACAACATCGAGACGGCCACATTCACATGGCCGAGCCCGCCGGGCATCCACCCGGTCAGAACGCGGGCCAGTTCAATCAGCCGGTCGGTGATCTTTCCGGAGTTCATCAGGTTCGCGGCCAGCAGAAAGAATGGCACGGCAAGCAGGATGAACGAGTTATAGGACTGGAACATCCGGTCCATGATCAAGAAGGACGTCAGCCGCAGATCCAGCATCACGACCGGGATTGTGGCGAGGCCAAGGGCAAAGGCCACCGGGACGCGCAGAATGACCAGCAAAAGAAAACAGCCCACAAGAAGGGCGCAGGCGGTGCCAGTGGTCAGGATCATTATGTGCTCCGCATCTGCTGGCGGTACCGGTCGATCTCGACTCCGATATGGCGGATCGAAAAGAGCGCCCAGCCCATCCCGGCAATCGGGATGGTGACGTAGGTGAAAGCCAGGTTCATCCGCAGCATCACCGAGGTCTGAATGGCGCCGAATTGTGTGTACCCGATCCCGTACCAGATGAAGAGAACGGCGAAGGTTGTGATCGCGACATGCACAAACCCCTGTTGCAGCAGCCGGCCGAGCGGCGTGGTGGCCTCCGGGATCACATGGACGTCAAAATGGGTGCGGTCCCAGACTGCCAGCATAGAGCCCAGCATGACGATCCAGACAAATATGAAGGTCGCGAGTTCTTCGGTCCAAAGAAAGACCGGAATGATGCCGGTGTAGCGGGCCAGCACCTGCATGCCGACCGGAATGATCAGGGCACCGACGAGAACGCCGATCACGATCCTGAGAAGGTCGCAGAACAGCGACAGTGCCCGGTCAATGGTCTTCATGGTTCAAAAAAGTCCGAAAGTGAACGCCCGGGCGGAGGAACCGCCCAGGCAAATGGTATGGCGTTGGTGTTACTTGGAGCGAATGGCCTGAAGCAGGTCCTGGGCACCCAGCTCAGAGGCGTAATCGTCCTGAACCGGGATCACCAGGTCAAGCAGGGCGTCGCGGCCGTCGAACTCATGCACCTCGATGTTGCCGGCACTGAGCATCTCTTGCAGCTTTTCGGCATCCTGCTGGGTTTCCAGCGCGCGGCCAAAGTCACCGGCTTCCTGGCCGGCCCGCAGAACCACGTCTTGCAGCTCTGGCGAGAGCTTGTCGAAGGATTTGCCCGAGAACACGATGGGACGCACGGTGATGGAATGCTTGGTCAGCGTCACATGCGGCGCCACTTCGTAGAACTTGTACTGCGCGAGGCTGGCGGATTCATTTTCCAGCCCGTCCACGACGCCGGTCTGAATGGCGTTGTAGACCTCGGCATAGGCAATGGCCGACGGGCTTGCGGTCAGCGCGTCAAACACCTTGGCCTGAATAGGCGCACCCATCACACGCATCTTGTGGCCGGCAAGCTCGTCCATATTCGAGATCTTCTTGTTCGAGATCAGGTTGCGCGTGCCGCCACCGGCATATCCGACGATGACCAGGTCGGCCTTGTCGCGCAGTTCGCTGACCAGCGGCTCAAAGACGTCGCTCGACAGGACGGTGTTCCAGTGATCGAGGTCACGGAAGACAAAGGGCATATCCATCAGCGGCAGGGAATCCGCGAAGCGCGCCAGATTGGACGGTGCGATAATGGCGAAGTCGATGGCCACGCCCTGGGTCAGAAAGTTCACATAGTCCGGTTCGGTGCCCAGTTCGCTGTTCAGACGAATTTCAAAAGTGACTTCTTCGTCGGAATATTCGTTCACCAGTTCCGCAAACTTCATCAGTGTCTGCGTATAGGCATGGGTCTCGTCAAACAGGCTTGCCCCACGCAATGTCACTTGCGCGGATACGGTCGTGGCCGTCAGTGCGGCAAAGGCAGCGCCAAAAGCGACACCCTTTGCAGCAGCAATCGTAGATTTCAAAAAGCTCATGTTTTCCTCCGTGGCAGTAGAGCTGGCGAGTGTTGATGTCTCACAAGAGACGGCCCGGACCCTGCGGCGATGCCGGGTCGGGATGTGGCGGTTTCACGTCGTGTCGGGTGGGGGCGGCTCCTTGCGGACCTTGGCAGGGTCGCCCCGGCGGCGCGGGAGCCGCGCCAGACAGGGCGTGTCACAGGGATGCGCCGGACTGGCGGCGGCCCTCACGTAAGGGATCGATGATGCGTCGGGCGTGTCGGTACGCTGCGCGCCTTCAACTGTGACAGGGCCGTCGTCAGCGGCGATGGCCGGGATCACATCGGCAACACCGCGGCTTTGAGCAAAACCGGCCCTGCGGTTCAAACGACCGCCCTGCCCGACCCAATCACCTTTGGCCTGCCCGCGCCTGGTCCCGCACCGCGTGTCGTGTCGCGGTGAAACCTGCGACCGACCACCCTGCAAACATGGCAGCAGATCCGCGGTCAGAACCGGCTCGCTTCCGTCACTCCAGCACCAGACTTGCGGCATTATGCTTCCCCCCGGACCAGAGCTTGCCATACTTCCATACAAGTTGACAAGTATGGAGAGTACGATAGGAACCGAACCAAGGGAGGCGTGTTTGGGCACCGGAAAAGCGATACCATTGTCTCTTGAGGATCCTGTGGTTCCTCAACTGCACGACCGTTTGCGCGCGCGCATAGTGTCGTGCGATTTGTCGCCGGGGCAGCGAATTTCGGAGACGGAAATCGCCGAGGCCTACCAGGTGTCGCGTCAACCTGTGCGCGAAGCGTTCATCAAGCTCGCCGAGAAAAAACTGGTCAGCATTCGCCCGCAGCGCGGCACCTATATCCAGCGCATTTCCCTGCGCGCCGCGCTGACCGCGCGCTTCGTGCGTGAGGCAATCGAGGTCGATCTGCTGCGGCGCATGGTCGACCGTATCACACCGGAAATCATCGCCGAATTGGATGCTCAGATCGCGCAGCAGACGACCGCGGCCCAGGCCGACGATCCGGCCGTGTTCATGCAGATGGACGAAGCCTTTCACGCGTCGCTGGCCACCTATGCGGATGCGCCGTCCGTATCAGAATATCTATCTGATCTTAATGTGGAAATGAACAGAGTGCGCAACATCAGCGCGCGCGAGTTCTCCCCCCAGAAACTGGTGACCCAGCACGCCGCCATCGTGGACGGCCTGCGCCGGCGCGATATTGACGCCGCCGAGGCCGCATTGCGCGAGCATCTGCGCGAGATCAACAATGATCTGCCCCGGATCATTGCCGCCTATCCGGACTATTTTGAAAGCACCGAGGGGCTGTTTTGACGGCGCTTTCCATTGCGGGCAGGCAACCCGGGATCCATGCTTCGGCCGAGACCTGGGTGACCTGGTACTGGTCCGATCTTCTGCCCGCATGGGTTGAGCACGCGATGGACCCGGCCGGGCAAGGCTTTGTCGACGCGCTGGGTCCGGATGGCCAACCCCAGGAGCCCCAGCGGCGAAGTGTTCTCGCCCAGGCCCGTTTGCTTTACACGTTCGCGCACCTGGCACGGATCAGTGACCGCCCGGTCTATCGCGCGGCCGCGCGGCGCGCCTTTGATGCCCTCCCTGCCTTTCGGAAATCCAACGGACTTTATGCGCGCGCGCGTCAGGCAAACGGCGATCCGACCGATCAAGCGCCTGATGCGCTGGCCACGAGCTACGATCAGAGCTTTGTCATTCTGGGTCTGATCACCTGGGCGGATCTGGCGCAGGATACCGAGTCGGCCGCTGCCACCGACGCCTGCTGGGAGGCGATCGACTCCAATCTGGTGGACCCTGCAACCGGCTTGCTGCTGGAGCATGACGGGCTGAAAAACCCGGCGGAGCCGACCGCGCCGCCGCGCGCCCAGAACCCGCATATGCATCTCTACGAAGCCGCGCTTCAGGCCTGTGAGATGACGGGTGACCGGGCCTGGCTGGATCGCGCGGGCGCTCTGCGCGCCAAGGCGCTCGCGCATTTCTGGGATGCCGAGAGCGGTTCGATCATGGAATTTCGGGCACCGGACCTGTCGCTCTTGCCCGGTCGCGACGGGCAACGCCGCGAAGTCGGTCATCAGTGCGAATGGGCCTGGCTCTTGGCGCGCGAGGTGCAACTGGGCGGCGATCCCGCGCTGCGGGACACGGCGGAGCGCCTGCTGAACTTTGCCGACCGGTTCGGATTTGCCACCGATGCGCCTCTGGCCGGCGCCGCTTTTGACGCGGTGGCGGCGGATGGCAGTTGGAGCGAACCGACATTCCTGCTTTGGCCGCAGACCGAGGCGATCAAGGCTCACGCCATAAGGGCCGGGCGTGGGGATTTCGCAAAGCGCGGGCGGGACCTGGCGCAATTGATGTTCCGTTACTACTTCGCCGGGCGGAGGGTCTTTGCAAACCAATTGGATGCAACGGGCGCGCCGCTCTGGCCGGATGCGCTGAGCCGCTTGCACTATCATCTCGTGCTTGCCCTGACAGAAGGCGCGCGCGCCGGGATGTGGCGCGATCCGGACTGACGCTCTTTTATTGCCCATGGAGCTGTGCCACGCTGCACCCGTTAATCCGGAGTAGAAAACGATGAAAACGAAAAGACGTTTTATTCAGGCCATGGTGATCGGATCGATCGGCGCAGTGGGCGCCAGCGCGCTGCCAAATGCGGCGCTGGCGCAGGAATGCGCACCTTTTGAGGTATTTGCAAAGGACTGGAAGCGCGGCGTTTATCCTGATGGCGAAGCGGTTGTCGGGACGAAGCGGGCCGGGACGCGGCGGCTTCACGACGAGTCCGGCGAAGGTGTCGGGCTTTACACCTATGCGGCCACGGTCGTGGAGGTGCAGGAAAATGGAGAGACGATCCTGAACGTCACCCGCACCTGGACACTGCAGGATGGTACATTGGTCGGTGTCGGCATGATCGCACATCCCGATGCCGTTGATATCAACGTCCAACCCGATCAGATCGGCTCGGTCGTCGTCGGTGGCACCGGCGTTTTCCGGGGGGCTCACGGGTCGGTGGAAATGCGCGCCCCCAACGGCGACGGCGACCGCATGGTCAGCTTTGATATCTCCTGCGATTGATAGCCCGCGCGCCCTCTTTGCCATAAGTCAAACCGGGTGATATGGGCGCGCGTCCCGGCACGCCGTTACCGGGTGATATGGGCGCGCGTCCCGGCACGCAGTCAAGGACAAGACCTGCCGAGTGTCGCGCAAGAGGCTCGAAGGGCTGGCGGGTTTTTCTATTGAAATCAGTGATCTGGGGAGCGCGGCTCACATGCCGCCTTCGCGCGCCCCGCGCCTGACATCGGGCGCGTCATCTCCACAGCTTCGATGAACGGGTCGAATGGCAAAGGCTGTACCCGCCCCCGCGTCGACCACAGGCAACATATCGCCCGTCATGGGCAATTCAGGCTGCCGAATGGGTGTCGCTTGCGGCGCACCCAGCCTTTGCATTGTATGCGCAGACACTGCATCGAACCCGTTGGCTTTGTGATTGGCATGTCTGACCTGGCGATCCGGCTTTCTCTTGTAGATGGAAACCTTGCAAGGGGCCGGGACGTCTTGCGCCTCAAGGGATCGGACCCCCCGCTGGGAACAACGACCCCGACTGTTCGCAGGGTCCTCACAGATCGAAGGTTGGTCATCCGCGCATCGCCTGAGCGATTCTGAGATGGCGCGCCGAAACATTCTCCCCACGAACCACTCAAAACGGGTTTGCCACGCGGACCTCCGCCCCCGGGTGTGCGTCGCTAGGGACACTGCCTGCCTTGTGGGTCGCAGGCAAAAACACCACGACCTGTCAGTTTTTTGCGTGCGGATGTCCATTCGCCCGCCTCTCGCCCGTCATGTGGATGAAGCGGCACAGACGCCCTTCATCCACCACAGGAGAGATACCAATGATGACATCCGCACTCAAAGCCGCAGTCCTGGCAACCGCTCTGACCTTCGCCCTGACACCCGTTCGGGCCGAGGAATCGCCCGCCAGCGAGGTCGCGCTGTTCCTGACCATCAAGACACAGCCAGGACAGCGCGATGCGCTGGTCGCCCTTTGGGATCAACATCTCAAGTCCCGCGCGGCAGAAAACGAGGCGCACGTGAGTTATGTGTTCGCGCTCGATATGGGCGATCCCGACACCGTCCATATTACCGAGGTCTATTCCACGCAAGCCGCCTTTCAGGCCAACTCCAGTTCGACCTGGTTTTCAGCCTATATGGCCGAGGCCGGTCCGCTTCTGGACGGTGAGCCCGGTTTCGCCATGGCCAGCCCGTATTGGGTCAAGTGAGCCGGACCGTTTTGAAGGCCTGCATGCACACAAACACCAAAACGAGGGCGGGCTTCGGCCCACCCTCTTTCGCAGCGGCGGTTGACGGTTTCTGGGGGTCAGGTCGGGATGCCCCGATGCCTTTGCGGCCCGTTTGCGCGCTAGGACGGCGTGCTGAGGACCGCAGCGCGCTTGGAGTGCAGATATTGGCGCAAAGGCGGCTCGATGGTTAGGGCAATGGCCTGTTCATAGGCTGCGGCGGCCTCTTGTTGGCGTCCCAATTCACTCAGCAAATACGCTCTGGTCGCCTCAGCGGGCGCAAAGGTCGCGCGCACCCCCGCATCAACTGAACAGAGCGCCTCGAGCCCTTCCTTTGGTCCAGCAGCTTTGCCCAGGGCGGCGGCGTAGCTGACCGTGGCCCCAATTGTTGGCGCGATCCGCGACAGGCCGAGGTGAAGCTGAACAAGCGCGTCCCAGTTGGTGTCACCTGTGTTGAGGCGATCCGCATGTACCGCCTGGATCGCGGCCTCAAGCTGAAAGCGGCCAAAGGAACCCTGCGCTTGGGCCCGCTCCAGATAGTCGCGCGCAACATAGAGCAGCTCTCTGTCCCACAGTGTCGGGTCCTGCTCTTCGAGCGGCACAAATACGCCGTCCTGCACGCGGGCGCCTTCGCGCGACAGCGTATAGGCAATCAAGGCGGCGAGCCCCAGAACCTCGGCGTCCTGCGGCATCAGGTCAGCCAACAACGAAGCCAGAAAGAACGCCTCTTCCGCAAGCCCGCCTGCGCTGAGCCAGTCCCAGGAAAACGCGCCGTAAACAGCCTCCAGCACAGCCGACACGCGTGGTGGCAGATCCTCGGGTTCGGGGATCCGAAAGGCGATGGCCGCGTCACGAATCTTGCGTTTTGCCCGCACCAAGCGCTTGGCCATGGTGGCCTGTGGCAGAAGAAAAGCCCTGGCGATTGCGTCTGCGTCCAGCCCCAGGACCGTTTGAAGCATCAAGGGGGTATGTATTCCCGGATCGATGGCCGGATGCGCGCACACGAACATGAGCTTCAGGCGCTCGTCAGGAAAACCGTTTGTGGCCTCCGCCGGTTCGCCAACCTCAGGGAGGTCATCCCTGAAGTCCATGCGCGCGTCGCGGCGTGCCATATCTGTCAGCCGGTTTCGCGCCACGGTCAGCAGCCACGCCTCCGGGTTATTGGGCATCTCATCGGGCCAGCGCATGAGCGCCTTGGCAAAGGCGTCCGACAGGGCATCTTCGGCCAGCAAGATGTCTCGCGTGCGGCTGGACAGGATCGCCAGCAGACGTCCGTATGAGGCGCGCATGACATCCGTCACGCGCGCGTCAGCGGTCATTAGGTCTCCATCGCCGTCGGGCGAATTTCGACAGCGCCGTACTTTGCCATGGGGCACGTCTTGGCCCAGGAAATTGCCGTGTCCAGATCGGGCACCTCGATCGTCATGTAGCCGCCCAACGTCTCTTTGGATTCTGCAAAGGGTCCGTCCTGAATGCGGTTGCCGCCGTCTGACACGGTCGTGGCCGCGCTCACCGGTTGCAGCCAGTCTGTGGCAACGAGAATGCCCGCCTCTTTCAGGGCACCGATATACGCGCCAAAAAGACCCTTCAATTGGCCAAGTTCTTCGGGCGGCACATTCGCGAAGTTCTCAGGTATCGAATATGTC
>JBCDEC010000037.1:0-24517 GCA_039179965.1 Pseudomonadota bacterium | reverse complement strand
GTTGTCGCAGGTCAGACTGACGTTTGATGTCTTCTACAGCCGGCTGGAAGCCATCGAATCCGGTCGGCTCGCCACCGTCCTCAGACAGCTCCCGGCCTTTGCGACCGAACTCACCTCCCTGCGCAGCATCGTTGACGAAAGCGTCGTCTACATTGATCAGAGCGACGCAGAGCTGCGCGCAAGCCTGATCGAACTTGCCCAGCTCAGCGACGTGGCGTTGCAGAACCTGCGCCTCATGAACCTCACGACAATGGACAACTGGGCCAAGATGACCACCGAAGAACGCAACCGGCTGGCCTTTGTCGTCTTTCTGCTGGCTCTGCTGCTGATTACCGTTCTGATCCTTCTGGTCGTCGCCGTTATCACCAGTTCCCGCGCGTTGCGGGTGGCCTCGAACCGCCAGGTCGAATTGGTGCAAATCAACAAGCGCGCCTCCTTGTCCGAAACGTCTCTTATGAAGAGCGAGGCCCGCCTGCGTGAAGCCCAGAAGATGGCCAAGATCGGCAATTGGGAAGTTGACGACAAGGACGTCCTGGACGTCTCGGCGGAGGTGTTCGAAATCTTCCAGGTCGACGCGGATAAATTTGATGGCAGCATGGATACATTTCTCGCCCGATGCACGCCCCTGGAGGCGGCGCGTGTGAGCCAGGCCGCGCGGCAGGCCTGGAAAGAGGCAAAATCCTATCAGGAGGAATTCTCGATCGATCTGCCTTCGGGCGAACAGCGCCGCATTCTGTCTCGTGCCGAACCAACGGTCGACGCCAATGGCGCGACCCGGCGACTTGTCGGAACGATCCAGGACATCACCGAGCGTGCCCAGGCGGAAGACCGGTTGCGCCAGGCGCAGAAGATGGAGGCCGTGGGACAGTTGACAGGCGGTGTGGCGCATGACTTCAACAACCTTCTGACGGTCGTCATGGGCAATATGGAACTGCTGCGCGAAACCACGGTCTCGGGCGAGCAGCGCGAATTGATCGAGGCGAGTGTCAAGGCCGCGCTGCGGGGGTCCAAACTCACCCAGTCCATGCTCAGCTTTGCGCGCAAGGCGCGGTTGACCCCGGTCCGTTTGGATCTCAACAAGCTGGTGCGCGATATGGAAGCCTGGTCACTCAACACCCTGCCCGCGACCATTCAGGTCAAGACACAGCTACAGGACCCCGTACATCCGGTTCTGGTCGATGAAAACCAGGCCACCACAGCGCTCTTGAACATCATACTGAACGCCAAGGACGCGATGCCCGGAGGCGGGCATCTCAAGCTGGAAACGCAGAACGTGATCCTGTGCCCGACCAAAGCCGCCTATGTCGGGGTCAGTGGACTGAGCGCCGGGCGCTATGTGAAAGCCACCATCGAAGACACCGGCTGCGGCATTCCATCCAACAAGGAAAACGCGGTGTTTGAGCCCTTTTTCACTACGAAACCCCCGGGCAGCGGGACCGGGCTGGGCTTGTCGATGGTCATGGGCTTCATGGAACAATCAGGCGGAGCGGTCTCGATCACCTCCCACGAAGGCGAGGGCACAAAAGTCGAGCTCTATTTCAAGGCGATGGAGACGGCGGACATCCTGTTGCATCCGGATGAAGACGTCGGCACAAACGAACACGGCCCGCTGCGCATCCTCGTGGTGGAAGACGAGCCCGAAGTGCTAAGCGTCGTTGAACGCAACCTGCGCCATGCAGGGCATGAGGTCGCGACGGCGCTCTCGGGGCAGACGGCGATACAGCTCTTTGACACTGACCGGTCGTTTGATCTGGTGGTGACAGATGCGGTGATGCCGGGCGCCATTCAGGGGACGGACTTCGCCGCGCATTGCCGCCGCAAGTCCCCGGGAATTCCAATCATATTCATTTCCGGCTATTCCGACTTCGAAGCCCCCCAGGACATGCGCCGCACAGTCTGGCTGGTGAAACCGGTGAAACGCACCAAACTGTTGAACACAATCGACACCTTGATCGGGTCCTGACGACACAATCGGGTTGGTTTGTCGATTGCGGATTGTCATCGAAGACAGGGGCCACGGCTGAGAGGCACTGTTGCAGGGCGGGAAACAGTTTGTGTCAGAATTGTGTCAGGCCTTTCAGCCGGCAGAAAATCCGTATACCGTCCATTGCTAGATTTGACTCTACGCCTGTTTTGGCGCGACTGCCTTTTTTGAAACGGACTTATTTTCATGAAGACCTTTATCGCAGCGGCACTGTCCGCACTTTTCTTGGGCTCGGCCGCGACGGCGGCCACTGTCTCTTACACCGAAGGCAAACGCCACACGGTCGAGGGGAGCACACATATCACCAACCCGGATGTGCCCAGCACCGCGCCGGGCTTTATCACCGCCGACCTCAATTCCGGTGATACGATCGACATTCACGGCCGGATCGTGACGGCGGTCGACGTCTACACCTTTACGGCCAATTCCGCGTTTCGCATCGACTGGATCTTTGACGGATACGCGCTCGAAGATGATAATCCGTTCGATGACAAGGTCCGTGGCGACGACAATACGATCTCGGGATTTGTCGCGCGCCCCGCGACTGCGAACGGATCCGTTACGGCGATTTATCTGAACAACGTGGCGTCCACCGGTAACGATTTTTCGACGAACATCATCAGTGGCGACAGCACCATCTTCGGTGTGCAAAGCGCCGGAACCTACACGCTCAAGATCGATGGTCTGAACCAGTACGATGCGCTCTACGACACTCGAATATCGACTATGCCGGTGCCAGCCGGCGCGGTCTTGCTGCTGACGGGTCTCGGCGCATTGGCAGCCGTCCGGCGGCGCAGACGCACCTGATTGCGCCTCCCGGCTGACCGGGAGATCTTTTGACGCTGTTAGCAACCGGCCAGATGCTCAACTGCATGTGGCCGGTTGTTGGTGTGAGTAGCGGCACGTTTTTGCGCCAGAACATACAAGGGCAATCTGGCGGGTTATCTCATCGCCGATGGAGCCTTGAAGCACCCTTTGCCAAGCTTCCCCGACCACAGAGTATCCCCGATTCCAGGATCACTCCGGAACACCCGGGCCCAGATCCCCTAGCCCGCACGGACGCTTGCTGCCAAAACGCGCGGCGCTGAAGCGCCCGAGCGACATCTTTCTTGAACAATGAGCGGCCCAAACGGCCGCCCGGCTTGCCTCTTGGTGCGTTTCGCATCAGGGAGGACGTCCAATAGCACCAGATCAAAGGACCTGAAATCTTGGCCAAAACCTTGTCGCGCCGATCCGTTGTCGCCACGACCAGTGGTAACGTCCTGGAATGGTATGACTTTACCGTCTATGGATTTCTGGCCCCGATCATAGGCCACATCTTCTTTCCTGAAAGCGACCGGCTCGCGGCGATCCTGTCCGCTTTCGCCGTCCTCGCGGTTGGCTACGCGGTCCGCCCCATTGGCAGCGTGATCTTCGGCCACATCGGCGACAAGATGGGCCGAAAGCCGGCGCTGTTGATCTCTGTCACCGTGATGGGTTTTGGGTCGCTGGCCATCGGTCTCTTGCCGACATACGAGCAAATCGGGATCACCGCCGCCATTCTGCTCGTGGCGATCCGAGTGATCCAGGGCCTGTCGGTCGCCGGAGAATTCACAGCCTCCGGCGTCATGACAATTGAGCAATCCGCGCCGGAGCATCGGGCGCGAAACGGCGCCTTTGTCATCAGCGCGATGCTGTTCGGCTGCACGCTCGGCGCCGCCGTGCCCGGGTTGATGAGCACGGTTCTGACCGATGACCAGGTTCAGGCATGGGGCTGGCGCCTGCCATTCTTCTTCGGGTCGTTCATTGCGGTTCTGAGCGTCATCCTTCGCCGGGATCTGGATGAGACCCTGGAGCCGACAGAAGAGGGGTCGACGGACGTCTCGCCCGTGCTCGAAACCCTGCGGCATCACTTTGGTCTTCTGGTTCAGATTGTCATTCTGCTGATCCCGACGGCCGTGATCTATTTCATGATTTTTGTCTACGCGGCGTCCTACCTGACGGAGGAAATGCATGTCTCCTCCGCGCGCGCCCTGGACATAACCACCGTCAATCTCCTGATCATGGCGCTGGCCGCGCCGCTGATCGGGATTTTGGCCGGTCGGATCGGGATCAGAACGGTGTTTCTGGCCTCGACGCTGGGCGTCATCGTGCTGGCCTGGCCGCTTTGGGGGATGATGCACCACACCTCCACCGCCATGATCTTCTTCGGTCAGTTGGGACTCGCGCTTTTGAACACGGTGGGCTGGGCTCTGGCCATTTCGACCCTGACGATGATCTCGCCGCCGGGGCTGAAATGCAGCACGTTTGCCTTGGGCTACAACACCTGCATGGCGCTCTTTGGCGGCACGACCCCCATCATCGCCACCTATCTGGTGAGCCGAACATCCGACGACTTCGCTCCCGTCTACTACATCATTGCCTCGTCGATCCTGTCGCTCTGGGTCATCTGGCGTCTGCCCGCGCTGCGGGCCAAATGGGCCTAGACCGGCCCGACACCACAGACCGGACGCCCCCTGCGGCCCCCTGCGGAACGCCCCGAACCTAAAAGTCCGGTCTTGATGATACGGGTCTGGGCGATCCTCAAATCACGGAACCGGGGTGCCGTTTCACGGGCGGCGCCGGCAAAGCTCTTTGCGTCAGAGCCCCGCAAATCGACCGCCCGCACGCGCGGCCCGTGGATGGTGCGGCAGGCTTACACCCATGCGCCGCACCATATTGGAAGGCCGCCTACTTTTGCAGATCCGTCCAGATCCGCGTGTAGAGCGCCTGGGTTTCAGGTGCGCAGGTTGGCAGGAACGCGCCCTTGTCCTTCAGATCTTCGGGAATGATGATCTCGCGCGCGGTCTTCATATCGTCCGGCATGAAGGCTTCCGAGCCCTTGATCCCATTGGCGTACCGCGCGAAATCCGAAATCAACGCGGCGTTTTCCGGCTCCATGATGAAGTTCTGGAATGCCTTGGCCTCATCCACATTCTGCGCGTCTTTCAGCACAGCCACGCTGTCCATCCAAAGCACGTAGCCTTCCTTTGGATACCCATAGGCGATGCTGTCGTTGGCCAACCGCATCCGGAAGGTCGAGCCGTTCCAGTTCACCCCGGCCCAAAGATCCTCTTTGGCGAATTTCTCGATGTTGCCGTAGTCCATGCCCAGCCACTTCTTCTTGGCCTCTACCAGCCCGTCGCGAACTTTCTTGAGCAATTCCAGATCGTCGGTGCAGGGCTCGCCGCCGTAATACATGACAGCCAGACCCATCACGTCGCCCATTTCCGGCACCACGTTGATCTTGCCAACAAGCTCATCCGGGGGGTCCATGAAGATCGCAGACGTGTCGATATCCCCGTCATAATACTTGGTGTTCACGACCACACCGGTCGAGCCCCACTGCCATGGCACGGTATAGTGACGACCCGGGTCCCAGTCGACGTCGACCCAGGCGGCATCCACATTCTTGAAGTTCTCCATCTCGTCGGGACGCGATTCCAGCAGCAACCCTTCACCGATCCAGATCGGGATGTAGGAATTTGACGGCACCACGATGTCGAACCCGTGTCCCCCGGCCTTCACCTTGGCCAGCGCAGTGTCGTTGCTGTCGTAATCGGTAATCGTGACCTTGATGCCGGTTTCGGCCTCAAACTTCTCGATCAGCGCGGGGTTCGTGTAGTTGCCCCAATTGTAGATGTTGAGCTCTTGCGCGGCAGCCGCGCCACCCAAGAGGGCCAGAGCGGACGTGGCCGCGATAGTGAGTTTCATATCGTTTCTCCTTGTTGATAGTTTTGGATCCGCCAGTTCTGGGGACTGGCTTGAGACCCGATCACGTTCGCCCTCGGCTGAACCAGAAGAACAGCGACACAAGGATCGCGCCAGCCAGCAGAATGACGGTCGAGATGGCGTTGACTTCGGGCGTGACGACACGGCGGAGCTGACCCAGCATATAGGTCGGCAGGGTGTCCTGCCCGGCGGACTTCACGAATTCAGTGATCACCACATCATCGAGCGAGATCACAAAAGCCAGCATGAACCCGGCAATTATTCCGGGCATCAAAAGCGGCAGGGTGATCTTGGTGAAGACCTGCATCCTAGAGGCATAGAGGTCTGACGCCGCGGTTTCGAGCGTCAGATCCATCGTTTCCAGCCGCGCCCGGATTGGCAGATAGGCAAAGGGGATGCAAAAGGCCGTGTGCGCGGCGATGAGGTAGATCATGGAAACATGACCGGTGGCCACCTTGACCCAGGCAAACACGATCAAGAGCGCCACGGCGGTGACGATCTCGGGCACCATCAAGGGCTGGTTGATCAGCGCATAGATCATCGTCTTGCCCGGAAAGCGCCGCGTGCGGGTCGTCGCGAGCGCGGCCATCGTGGCTGCCGTCGTGGCAATCGTTGCCGCGATCCCCGCCAGATAGAGCGAGCGGATAGCGGCGGATTGCACTTGTTCGTTGGCCGCGGCCTGGGCGTACCAGCGCAGCGAGAAGCCCTCCCAAATCGCCAGCGACGTCCCGGCGTTGAAGGAATAGATCACCAGGATCAGAATCGGCGCGTAAATGACGATGAAGGCGAAAATTGCAATGGCGGCAAAGCCGGGAAGGCGGCGGGCGGAATAGGCCCGCCCACGCGGCACGGCGGCCTTTTCCTGTGCAAGCGTGGCGGTGGAGGTCATGTCAGCCACGGCCATCCTCCCGCGAGGTGGCGCGCACATAGAAAATCAGTGCCACCATCACCGCGACCATGAGCGTCAGCGACAACGCCGCGCCCAGGGGCCAGTTCCGTCCCTGCCCGAATTGCAGCTCGATAAGGTTGCCAAACATCAGGTTTTTGCCACCACCCAGTACGCGCGGCGTCACGTAAGCGCCTAGCGATGGAATGAAGACCAGGATGGAACCCGCGATCACGCCCGGTTTGATCAGCGGCAGGATCACATGCCAGAAGGCCCGCCACCGGGTGGCGTAGAGATCATGCGCAGCTTCGACCAGACGGAAATCCATCTTCTCGACCGCGGCATAGACCGGCAGCACCATCAGCGGCAGATAGACATAGCTCATCCCGAAGCCGATGGCGAAATTGGTGAACATCATCTGGATCGGCTCCTGGATCAGCCCGATCTTGAGCAGGATCAGGTTGATCACACCCTCGGCGCGGATCAGTTCCTGTATCGCAATGGTGCGCACCAGAAGGTTGGTCCAGAAGGGCACGGTGATCAGAAAGAGCCAGAACTCGCGTTTGCCGGACGGTTGCGTGGCGATGAACCACGCGGTCGGAACACCGACAACGAGCGTGACCAGCGTGGTGATCAGCGACAGCGACAGCGAACGCCAGAAGATCGAAAGATGCGCATCCGCCCAACCCAGCGTGCCGTCAAAGATATCCCGTTCCAGAATGACCGAGACCCAGCCCTCTGGCGAAAACGCCCATTTGACGTTGCCGTAGTCGCCGGGTTCGAGGAAGGAATAGACCCCCATGACCAGGAGCGGTCCGGCGGCGCAGAACACGATGATGAGGACGGCCGGAAGCGACAGGAGCCAGCGCCGCCGGTTGTCTTCGCCAAGCGCGTCGCGTTCGAGAGATCCGGAGGCATAGGCGTCGCTCATGGCTTAGTCTCTCAAAACCGAGATGCCGCCGGGCGCGATGCTCAGTACGGCCGGCGCGCCCTCGTCCGGCAAAGCGGTGTCGTTGCCCGCCATGTTGGACATCTTGGCTTTGAACGCTTCGCCCGAGGCGAGGGTCACGTGCAGGGTCGTGGCATCCCCGGAATAAACCACATTGCGTACGCTGGCCGAAATCTCGCCCTCGCCCGCCTCACCGGCGCGGATCGCGGCATGCTCTGGCCGGATCAGAACGCTCACGGCACCATCGGCCACACCGGGCGGGGCGCTTACGGGCATCGGGTCACCACCGGCCCGCAGCCGGACCTGACCGCCGCCCAGGGTGGCGTCCAGAAAATTCGATTCGCCAATGAAATTCGCCACAAAACGCTCGGCGGGGCGTTGGTAGATGTCGCGTGGGCTGCCGATCTGCAGGATCTTGCCCGATCGCATCACGGCAACCCGATCCGACATCGTCAGCGCCTCTTCCTGATCGTGGGTCACAAAGACAAAGGTAATGCCGGTTTCGTGCTGAAGCCGTTTCAGCTCGATCTGCATTTCCTTGCGCAGCTTCAGATCAAGGGCAGAGAGCGGCTCGTCCAGCAAGAGCACCTTGGGATGCGGCGCGAGCGCCCGCGCAAGGGCCACGCGCTGTTGCTGCCCGCCCGACAGGGCCGAGGTCTTGCGTCCCTTCAAAGCCTCCATCTGCACGAGCTTGAGCATATCATCGACTGTCCGGGCGACGTCCGCCTTCGACTTGCCCTGCATCTCCAGACCGAACCCGATGTTGCGGGCCACACTCATATGCGGAAACAGCGCATAGTTCTGAAACACAGTGTTGATCGGGCGTTTGTCCGGCGGCAAACGCGAGATATCCTGACCGTCCAGACGCAAGGCGCCCATGGTTGGCGGCTCAAACCCGGCGATGATGCGCAACAATGTCGTCTTGCCGCAGCCCGAGGGGCCCAGCAGGGTAAAGAACTCGTTGCGGCGAATAGCGACCGAGACATCATCGAGCGCGCGGACCTCATCCTCGCCCGGAAAGACCTTGGACACCCGATCCACATCGATCGAGACGTCCTTGGTCTCACTGTCCGTTTGGATCATATTCATCAGCGTTGTCCCTGCCCGCATCTGTCTCTCGGACGCGGTGGCCCACCCAGCGGCACCAGCTTCAAGGTCGCTCCTGGGTGTTTTCGCCGTCAATACATTTTTGCGGTCAGCCAATTACAGGGCTGGACGCCATCACCGAACGGCGGAAAAATCGGCAGGCGCCCGGGGATGCGGGCACAGTCGCCAAAAGGGAACCTTATGCCAAGCGCCGATATTGTCATCGAAAATGCCCGTGTCCTGACGATGGACCCCGCGCGGCCGCGCGCCGAAGCGGTCGCGATCTCGGGCGCGAGGCTGATGGCCGTGGGCCCACGCGCGGCTGCCCAGGATCTGATCGGGCCGGGCACCCGCCGGATCGACGCAGGCGGCGCGACCGTCATGCCGGGGCTCGTTGAAGCGCATCTGCATCTCTTTGGGGGCGCCTTCGGAATGCGGTTCCTGTCGCTTGAGGGCGTTCAGGGCGTGGACGCTTTGCGCGCCGAACTCGCGCCCTATGCGGCGGCCAATCCCGATGAGGCTTTGCTGATCTGCCAGGCTGCCGACTACAACCTCTTTGGCGAGAGCGTGATGACCACCCGTCAGATGCTCGATGCGGCCCTGCCCGACCGGCCGTTGATCCTCTACGCCTCAGATTACCATACGGCTTGGGCCAATACGGTTGCCTTGGAGCGCGCCGATATCCTGCAGGGCCGTGCCTTACCACCGGGCAACGAGATCGTCATGGCCAGCGACGGCACCGCCGCCGGAGAGTTGCGCGAATCCGCGGCCTCGGACCCGGTGATGGCCCTGCGCTCCTCCGGCGGGCGCGAGAAGCTGGGGCTAAACGGGGTCGAGCCCGGGCCTTTGAGCCCGCAAGAGCGCGCCGAGGATATGGCCGTCCTGCGCGAAGGCCTGCAGCTCTGCGCCTCCTACGGCTTCACCGCGCTGCACAATATGGACGGCAACCGCTACCAGCTTGACCTGCTGTCGGCGCTGGAGTCGCAGGGAGAGTTGCTGTGCCGTACGGAGGTGCCATTCCATCTGACGCCAGAAAAGCCGATCTCCAGTCTTGAAGAGGCCAGTCAGTTGACCGCCGACTTCGCGACCGAGCGGCTTAAGTCCGGTCGCATTAAGATGTTCATGGACGGGGTGATCGATAGCGCAACCGCGGTGTTGGTGGAAGACTACGCCGACCAGCCGGGGTGGCGCGGGGACCCGCTGCATTCCGAAGACAGGTTCAAGGCCGCAGCGATAGAAGCCGACCGGCGGGGGCTGCAAATTTCGGTCCATGCCATAGGCGACGGGGCTGTGCGCCGGGTGCTCGACGGGTATGCGGCTGCCCGGGCCGCAAATGGCGCGCGCGACAGCCGGCACCGGATCGAACATGTGGAAGTGTTGCACCCTGACGATCTGCCCAGGTTTGGCGAGTTGGGTGTGATCGCCTCGATGCAGCCGTCACATCCGCCCGCGGCAATGGACTTTTCGCTGGAACCCTGGGTCAGCCGGGTCGGGGAGGCGCGGTGGCCCTGGAGCTTTCCGATCACCGCGTTGAAAGACGCGGATGTGACCATCTGTTTTGCCTCCGACTGGCCGGTGGCCGACCTGAACCCGATGCGCAGTGTCAAAGCCGCCATGACGCGCCCCAAGTGGCAGGCCAGCGATCCGGACAACCGGATGAGCCTGATGGAGGCGCTATATGCCTATTCTGCGGCCGGCGCCTATGCGGGTCATGACGATCACCGGTTCGGACGGCTGGCACCGGGCATGCTCGCCGATCTGGTGATCATGGACCGCGACCTTGAGGCCGCGCCGGTCGAGACCCTGGATCAGGCTCGCGCGCGGCTGACTCTCTGCGGCGGCGCCGTGACCTGGGAAGCCTAGCGCCTGATTCCGTCTCATCTCCCGATCTCATCCCCCGGTCCCATCTCCCAGCCCCATCTCCCAGTGCACGGAACCGGTGCGCGACAATCGGCGCCCTGGGCCTGGGGTCATCGGCACGATCCTGTTGGCGCTCACACGGCCCGCCTGTGGCCCCGGTCGCGACGATAACGTTTGAACAAAAGTGTTTGGTTCCTATGACGATACACGTCGTTTGAAAACTTATTATCAATTCGACGCGCAGGATTTGAGAATGGATTCACAAAACTTCTGTTCTTTTTCATTTAGTTGAACGATTCTTTTCAGAATGTCCGTATAACGGGTGCAGGTGCAACGGGCCGACAACATCCGACCTGTTCGCACGGAGGAGCATACCAAGTTTCCCCCATGCCGGGGCGTGCAACAGCGCATCCCCTGACCGGGAAAGGTCTGTCCGGCGACCTGCCCGACCGGCCAACCGAGGTCCGCCCCGGACCCATTCGGCTTGTCCAAAGCCATGCTCTTCCGTCGCACGTCGCAGACCGCTTGACCACTGGGTCAGGCCCCACATCCGGCGTCGCTCCGGCGGCATAGATCCGGAACGGACCGAGGGAGTAAGACATGTCCGACGACAACAATGCATACTGGCAGGCGAATGTGCGCCTCATCTTATGGAGCCTGGCCATCTGGGCCCTTGTCTCCTTTGGATTCGGGATCATTTTGCGCCCCCTTTTGAAAGGAATATCCGTTGGCGGGACAGACCTGGGTTTCTGGTTTGCCCAGCAGGGATCGATCCTGGTCTTCCTGGCGCTGATCTTCTTCTACGCCTTTCGCATGAACAAACTCGACCGCCAGTTCGGCGTCGACGAGCAATAAGGACCGCACAAGATGAGCCAGTTTGTCATCAACCTGCTGTTTGTTGGCGCGTCCTTTGCGCTTTACATCGGCATCGCGATCTGGGCCCGCGCGGGCACCACATCGGAATTTTACGCCGCAGGCCGCGGCGTCCACCCGGTCACCAACGGGATGGCCACTGCCGCGGACTGGATGTCGGCGGCGTCGTTCATCTCGATGGCGGGCCTCATCGCTTTCACCGGCTATGACAATTCGTCCTTCCTGATGGGTTGGACAGGCGGTTACGTGCTGCTTGCCCTGCTGCTCGCGCCCTACTTGCGCAAATTCGGCAAGTTTACCGTCTCGGAATTCATCGGAGACCGCTTCTACAGTCCCACCGCCCGGCTGGTGGCCGTGATCTGTCTGATCGTGGCCTCGGTGACCTATGTGATCGGTCAGATGACGGGCGTGGGCGTGGCCTTTGGCCGCTTTCTTGAGGTGTCCAACACCACCGGCCTTCTGATCGGTGCCTGCGTTGTCTTTGCCTATGCGGTGTTCGGCGGGATGAAAGGCGTGACCTATACGCAGGTGGCCCAATACGTCGTGTTGATCCTGGCCTATACGATCCCGGCGATCTTTATCTCGCTGCAACTGACCGGCAACCCGATCCCGGGTCTGGGTCTTTTCAGCACGGATGCCGCGACCGGTGAACCGCTGCTTGCCACGCTGGACCAGATCGTCAAGGACCTGGGCTTCAACGAATACACGGCCCATCACGGCGACACCTTCAACATGGTGCTCTTCACGCTGTCGTTGATGATCGGAACAGCCGGTCTGCCCCACGTCATCATGCGCTTCTTCACCGTGCCGAAGGTCTCGGATGCGCGCTGGTCCGCCGGCTGGGCTCTGGTCTTCATCGCGCTGCTCTATCTGACGGCGCCGGCCGTGGGCGCAATGGCGCGTCTGAACATCACAGAGATGTTCTGGCCCAACGGCACCGACGGAGAAGCTGTCGCGGTACAAACCATCGAGAGCGACCCGGATTACAACTGGATGCTGACCTGGCAAAAGACCGGTCTGCTGGGCTGGGAAGACAAGAATGGCGACGGCAAGATCCAGTACTACAACGACAAATCGGCCGACATGCAGGCAAAGGCGGAAGAAAACGGCTGGGTTGGCAACGAACTCACCAATTTCAACCGCGACATCCTGGTGCTCGCCAATCCCGAGATTGCCAACCTGCCGGGTTGGGTGATCGGGCTGGTGGCCGCGGGTGGCCTTGCCGCGGCGCTGTCAACGGCAGCAGGCCTGTTGCTGGCCATTTCTTCGGCCGTCAGCCACGACCTGATCAAGGGTGCGATCAACCCCAATATCTCTGAGAAAGGCGAACTGCTCTCGGCGCGGATCGCCATGGCCGCGGCCATTGTTGTCGCCACCTATCTGGGCCTCAACCCTCCGGGTTTTGCGGCGCAAACCGTGGCTCTGGCCTTCGGTCTCGCGGCGGCTTCGATCTTCCCGGCACTGATGATGGGTATCTTCTCGACCCGCATCAACAACGTGGGTGCCGTGGCAGGCATGACCGCCGGTCTGGTTGTGACCCTGGTCTATATCTTCCTGCACAAAGGCTGGTTCTTCATCCCGGGCACCAACAGCTTCACCGATGCGGATCCGCTCCTCTTTACCATCAAGTCGACCTCGTTCGGCGCGATCGGAGCGATCATCAACTTCGCGGTGGCCTACACGGTGTCGGGCATGACCAAGGAAACCCCGCAAGAGATCGTCGAGCTGGTGGAAAGCGTGCGCGTGCCACGCGGCGCCGGCACGGCTCAGGCGCACTAGGCGTTCCCGGGGCGGGGGCTGACAGGCCCCCGTCCTTCCTCCCCAACTCCCCCGACCACATATTTCAGGTGGACCTTCCCCCGGGGGCCTTTTTGGACCTTTTTCAGCTTTGCGGAGCATCCGTGTTGGATCACCTGACAATCGACGCCTTTCTGCGCCATCCGCCCTTTGACGCGCTGCCGCCGGACATGGCGGCCGAGCTTGATGGCCAGATCCTGCGCCGCCAGTTTGCGGCCGGCGAGATCCTGTTCGAACAGGGCGCTCCGCTGGACGGAGTCTACGTGATCGAAACCGGGGCCACCCAGTCCGAAGGCGTGGACGGACAGGTCGTTTCGCGCCGCGCGAGCGGGGATCTTCTGGGCGAGCGCGGCACATTGGGCGACGGGCGCGCCCGGGTGACCGCTCGGGCCACCGAAGACACCGAAGTCTTTGTTATCCCGCCTGCGCTGTTCCGCACCCTGGTGGAGCAGCATACGCCGGTGGGCGCCTGGTTTGATCGCGGCGGAACGCCCGGCGGCGACGGGGCCTATGCGACCGGTCTGACCGCTCTGCGGGTTGTGGATCTGATGCATCCGGGCCCGATCACATGCACCCCCGAGACACCGGTGACCCAGGCCGCCCGGCTGATGCGCGACCACCACATTACCTCGGTTCTGGTGACCCAAGGCGCGGATCTCGCCGGGATCGTCACCGCCCGGGACCTGACCGGGAAAGTTCTGGCGGAGGGCCTGAGCGGAGAAATTCCTGTCGCGCAGGTGATGACGCCACATCCGGTGACCATTGCGCCGGGCGATCTGGGTCTCGACGCTCTGGTGACACTTGCTGATCACGGGATCAGCCATCTTCCCGTGTCACAGGGCGGTCGGATTATCGGCATGATCGGCAAGACCGATCTCTTCCGCCATCAGGCGGCGACGGCGTCGCATATGATCGCCGAGATCGTTGACTGCGCAGATGCTCAGGACATGGCCCTTGTGGTGGCGCGCACGCCGGATCTGCTGAGCCAGCTTGTGGCCGCTGGAGTGAGCCCGCATGCGATTTGCCGCAGGCTGACGGACGTGACCGATGCGGTCACGCGCCGGCTGCTGATCCTGGCAGAGCAAAAGATCGGCCCGCCGCCTGTTCCCTTCCTGTGGGCCGCCTGCGGCAGCCAGGGGCGGCGCGAGCAGACCGGCGTGTCGGATCAGGACAATTGCCTGATCATCGACGACACGATGCAGCCAGACCACGATCGCTACTTTGCCGACCTGGCCCGGTTTGTCAGCGACGGTCTGAACACCTGCGGTTTCGTCTATTGTCCGGGCGATATGATGGCCACCAATCCGCGCTGGCGCCAGCCGCGCCGGGTCTGGCGCGGTTACTTCCAGAACTGGATTGACCGGCCCGACCCGGAGGCGCAGATGCTGGCTTCGGTCATGTTCGACCTGCGCCCCATCGCCGGCGCGCGCGCGCTCTTGGACGACCTGCGGGCCGAAACCCTGGCCGCCGCGCGCGCCAACTCGATTTTTGTGGCGCACATGGTCTCCAATTCGCTCAAACACACGCCGCCGATCTCGCTTTTCCGCGGATTCGCGCTGATCCGGTCCGGCGAACACAAGAACCAGGTGGATCTAAAACACTCTGGTGTCGTTCCGGTGGTCGATCTGGGCCGCGTTTATGCGCTAAAAGGCGCCTTGGACGTGGTGTCGACCCGCGACCGGATCGAAGCGGCAGGGGAGGCCGGTGTTCTATCGCCCTCCGGTCAGGCAGAGCTTTTGGATGCCTATGACCTGATTGCCGAAATCCGCCTGCAGCATCAGGCGGCCCGGATCCGACGTGGCGAAGCACCCGATAACTTTATGGCGCCGGGGCAGCTGTCGGATCTGGAACGCAACCACTTGCGTGACGCTTTCATGGTGGTGAAGACCCTGCAATCGGCCGCAGGACAGAATACAGGGATGCTCGGCTGATGTTTTTGGAATTGATCGCAACCTTTTTCGCCGGGATTGGCGCAGCCGGGGCCATGATGGTCCTAAGCCTGATGTGGAAAGCGATGCCCCGCTGGCTTGTCCCCGCGGTGGGCGGTTTGGCGATGATCCTGTTCACCATTTGGAGTGAATATTCCTGGGAGACGCGTACCACTGATGGGCTGCCCATGGGTGTCGAAGTGATCGAGACCCGCGCGGACACCTATCCCTGGAAACCCTGGACCTATGCCTACCCGCAGACCACCCGCGTGCTGGCCGTGGACACCAGCAACATCCAGTCGAAGGATGCGGCGCCGGGCGTCTTTCTTGTCGACCTCTACCTTTTTGCGCGCTGGCGCGAGACCGCCCTGATCCCGCAACTTATCGATTGCCCCAATGCCGCACGCGCGGACGTGACCGACGATGCCCTGTCCGATCATGCGGCGGCCACATGGTTGCCGCTCGGCGACGTGGACCCGCTGATCACGGCGGTCTGTGCATGAGCCCGGCGTAGGCAGAGGCAGACCCGCGCCAAAAGGAGATCGAAATGCCCCAGAAACATATCCTGCTGGTCGAAGACGAAGACAACATCGCCGCCGCCCTCCAGGTTCTGATCGGGCGCATGGGGCATCGGCTGACGCGGGTGGGTGATGGCGCGCAGGCGCTGGAGGCGCTGGACAGAGAACCCATCGATGCGGTGCTCCTTGATATCATGCTGCCCCGGACGTCAGGCTACGAAGTCTGTCAGGTCATCCGAACCCGACCCGACCTCAAGGACGTCAAGGTTCTGATGATGACAGCCCGGGGCGGCGAGGTCGAAAAACGAAAAGGGATGGCTCTGGGCGCGGATGACTTTCTCATCAAGCCCTTCGCGAATGCGGAGCTGACCGCAAAGATCGCCGGGCTTCTGGACCCGGGCGCCCATGCCTGAACAGCTTGATCTCCGGCTGCGCATTGCACTCTTCTTTGCTGCGCTGGGCTCGGGCGGCATCGCGTTGCTCGGCCTGGGTCTGTGGTTCAGCGCGCAGCGCTTTGGCCCCAGCATCGAAGGCTATTGGGTGGCCGGTATTGTCGGCGGGCTGGGCTTTTGTGGCCTCTGCGCCTGGGTCGGGCTGTTGTTCGACGAAAATGTTGCCCGGCCGATACTGGCGCTGGCCGCAGATCTGTCGGCCCGGGCGGCAGCAGACATTGGCGGGCGCGCCATTGACGAAGCACCTGCGCGCTATCTGGGGGCTCTGGCGCCCGCCGCCAACGCGATCAATCTGGCGCTGAGCGACGCGCGCGCCGCCCAGGCCAAGGCCATTGCTGCGCAAACCAGGCAGTTGCAGCGCGAAAAACACCTCTTTGAGGCTCTGGTGCGCGATCTCACCGAAGGTGTGATCCTGAGCACGCCCGGCCTGCGCGTCATGTTGTTCAACCGCGCCGCCTCCGGACTGCTGACAGGTCTTGGTCTGGATCGTCCGCTTTCGGCTCTGGTGCGCCCTGATCCCCTGCAACAGGCGCTCGACCGGCTGAAACTCCGCCATGCGCGCGGCGAAACAGGGTCAGAGACCTTTTTGACCACCAGCACCGACGGCAGCCGGTTTCTGCTCGGTCACATCTCGGCCATTCACGGACCGGATTTGCCCGAAGGCCATGTGATCATCCTTCAGGATGCCACCTCTGATCTGCGGGCGCATGCCGATCATGACGCGCTGTTTGGCGCCCTGATGGAAGGGATCCGGCGGCCTGCTTCCGCAATCGGGGCAACGCTTGAAGTGCTGCGCACGGTCCCGGATCTTGACCCTGAAACGCACAGCACCTTCACCGAGTCGCAAAGTGAAGAACTGGAACGGCTGACCACCTGTCTGCGCGAAACAGAAGCGCAGTACGAGGCCCTGTCTGCCCGGGCCTGGCCGATGGTGGATCTGGCGGCGAGTGATTTGTTCGACGCAGTTCAGGCCCGGGCTGGCACGGCGGTCACCACTGAGCCCGGCGACGACTGGTTGCGCTGTGACCCATTTGCGGTGGCGGCGCTGTTGAGCAATCTCATTGCGCATTTGCGAACCGACGGCGATCGGACCAATTTGTCGCTCAAGGCGGATCTGCGCGACCGCGAGCTTTGGATCAGGCTTGGCTGGGACGGGCCGCATGTTCTGGATGGCACCTTGCAGAACTTTCTCACGACACCCCTGGCCGAGGGATATGGCCGGACCTCGGGCAAGGATGCGCTGTCCGCCCACCGCACGGATGTCTGGGCAGCGACGGATACCGACCGCCCGCATCTGATCATGCCTTTGCCGGCGGCCATCGCCGTGACCCGTCAGCCGCCCGCGCCGTGGTCCCATTTCTATGAACTTGATCTGATGGATCGACCCGCCAGTGGTTTTGCAGAGGATCTTGCCCAGACACCGCTCGACCGGTTGACCTTTGTGGTCTTTGACACCGAAACCACCGGCCTGTCGCCCCGTGATGGTGACCGGATCGTACAGATCGCCGGTGTGCGGATCGTCAACGGTCGCGTGCGCCCGGCAGAGGTTTTTGACACATTGGTCAATCCCAACCGGCCGATCCCCCCGCAGTCGAGCCTGGTGCACCGGATCACCGATGACATGGTTGCGCAGGCTGACCCGATGGGGAACGTCTCCACGCGGTTCCACACCTTTTGCCAAGACGCCGTGCTGGTCGCCCATAACGCTCCGTTTGACATGGCTTTTCTCAGCCATCCCGAAAGCGGCGTGGTGGAGAACTTCGATCATCCGGTGCTCTGCACGGTGCTTCTTTCGGCCGTGGTGTTCGATGCAAGCGCGGATCACAGCCTCGACGGGCTTTGCGCACGGCTGGGGATTTCCATCCCCGAGACGGCGCGGCACTCTGCTCTCGGCGATGCCATGGCCACGGCAGAGGCTTTTGCGCTTCTCATTGCGATGCTCAAAGAAGCGGGTGTTGTCACCTTGCAAGACGCCATTGAGGCTGCTCACCGACAAACCCGGCTGCGGCGTGCACAGAGCTACTGACGACAGTCGCGACTTGCGATTCGAGGGCATCATCTCCCGCTACAAGATTGTATACAGAGGAACAATTGCAGCGCGTATGCGTGGCGATGAGGGCGACCAGCCGGGATCTTGGGACCTCTTGTTGCGGTGCAGCAGAACGTACGAACCCGCGCTCGAAGACCGGTGGCGGGTGTAGCTGGCACGGCCCGGTTGGCATGCTGCGAACGCGAAAAGCCCACCAGAGTTGCGTAATTATATTTCAATCGCGTTGACACCCGCGCAATTTCTAATGTTTCCTAGTGGCAGCGTTGGATAAGGCTCCGGAAACGGGGCAATTGTCTCTGAGGAACATATGACGAACCGCGGTCCACAGGTCATTCATCTGAAACGTTACCGGGCTGCGACCAGGCTCCAGCCAGTGCGCAGGAGCACGCCGATCTGCCTGGCCTGCATCGGCCATTCTCTCGACAGATGGCTTTGCCCGCAACTGCTGACGACGGAAGCGCAAGCAATGGGGCTGGATCTGGAGATCGACCGGCTTGATCCGACCAAGCTTGTTCGCGCGGCCCCCAATCTGGCGCAGATGCTCGATATGCTGGTGCAGACCGGCTACGCGGGTGCGCTGATTGCATCGCCGTACAAATGGTCGGCCGCACGTCTCGTCGACGTGCGTTCGCTGTCGACCGAGGCCTCGGGCGCCGTGACCACCGTGGTGGTCAAAGACGGCGAGTTGACCGGCTACAACGCGTTGACCTGGGCGGCGCGGCAACATCTGCGCCATGCGCTTGGAAAACGCGACCCCGGGCGGGTGATCCTTCTGGGTGCAGGTGCCACGGGTGCAAGCCTGGCCAGCGCGCTGTGCGATCTGAAGGTCCAGGCGCTCGACATCTACGATCTCATCCCCGAACGCGCCGCGCGATTGGTTGCGCATGTCAATGCCAGAGAGGACAGCACTGTGACGGCACAGGCGGTGACCAATCTGCCGCAGGCGCTGGCTGAGGCCGATGGCATCGTCAACGCGACACCGCTCGGGCGCAGTCCGATGAGCGCAAGCCCGATCCCCTTCGACACCATTCGACCGGGCCACTGGGTGGCCGATGTGCACGACGATCCCTTCGAGACAACGTTGATCCGGGCCACCCGCGCCGTGGGAGGCCTTGCCATCAACGCCGTGTGCCTGACGGTGTTTCGCACGCTCAGGGAATTTCACCTGCTCACTGGTAAAGCCCCTGATCTGGGGCGGTTGCGCAACGCCATGGAAGCCAAGGCCAATGAGCCGGTGCAATAAGACGGTCTCTTCGGAAAGACGCGCAATGCGCCGTCCGGGCCCTGTCCGAAGGGTCCGGCGCGCCTGAACGGCACTGCCGCGCATGGCCGGGATTTCCCACCAGCGCGAAACAGGCTAAATGCAGCGCCAAACAGGAGACCCCAGCCCATGAGCCTGACCGTATACTTGTCCGGAGAAATTCACACCGACTGGCGCGAACAGATCGTCGCGGGAGCAGAGGCGCTTGATATCACCTTCGCCGGCCCCGTGACCGATCATGCGGCCAGCGACGATTGCGGCGTGGCGATCCTGGGTGCGGAGCCCAACACGTTCTGGCATGACCGAAAGGGCGCGCAGGTCAACGCGATCCGTACCCGCAAAGGTCTGGCGGATGCGGATATCGTGGTGGTGCGCTTTGGCGATCAGTACAAGCAGTGGAACGCGGCGTTTGACGCGGGCTATGCCGCCGCCCTGGGCAAATCGCTCATCATCCTTCACGGACCGCAACATGCCCACGCGTTGAAGGAGGTCGATGCCGCCGCTCTTGCCGTAGCCGAAGAGCCGGCGCAGGTGGTGGAGATCCTGCGCTACGTGCTCACCGGCGCTTTGCCGGGCTGACCCGCCCGGCACCCCGCACAGTTCAGTCCCGGGACGGAATCCCCCGTCCCTTCTGAACCGCCGGTCGCGCCATGAACCGCTCGACATAAGCTATCGTGTTTGGGTGGTTCTCCCAGCCCACGATTTCCTTGGCGTCGTAGAACGCCAGCGCAGCCAGCCAGGGCGCCAGCGCAATATCGGCAATGGAGTAGGGACCGGCGATCCAGTCCTGACCCTCAAGCGCGCCTTCGACCACGCCCAGCAGGCGTTTGGCTTCGTTGACATAGCGCTCTCTGGGTCGAGGGTCCTCGATGTCCTTCCCGGCAAACCGGTGGAAAAAGCCCAGTTGGCCAAACATCGGACCGACACCACCCATCTGGAACATAAGCCACTGGATGATATGGGCTTTCTCCGTCGCGGTCGACCCGATCAGCTTGCCGGATTTCTCGCCCAGGTAAATCAGGATCGCGCCGCTTTCGAACAGTCCTATGGGCGTGCCGTCCGGTCCATTGGGGTCGATGATCGCGGGGATCTTGTTGTTGGGATTGAGCGACAGGTAAGCCGGACTTTTCACTTCCTCATCCGAAAGGCGCACGAGATGCGGCTCGTAGTCGAGCTGCATTTCCTCAAGCGCGATCGAGGCCTTCACCCCGTTCGGTGTCGGAAAGGCATACAGCTGAATGACGTCGGGGTTTTTTGCAGGCCATTTTTCGGTGATGGGAAAGGCAGAAAGGTCGGTCACGGATCTGGCTCCTGATAGGTCGATGCGATCGACCTAGGTCGCACAAGCTGCCATTTCCACATCGCGACGTGTGCACTGGCGAACAGCTATTGCGCGCCATGGTCAAACTGGAGAGACTGCCCGGACGTTTTTCTTAAACAGGAGGGGTCCACATGGAGATCACAGAGGCGGTTTCTGCTTTCGGGCCAACGATTTTGAACGCAATCAAGGCGCTGGTTGTATTGATCCTTGGTTGGATAATAGCCAGCGCGGCGGGCGGTGCCATCCGGCGGCGTCTGGCCAAAACACCGCAGATTGATCCGACCCTAGGCAATTTCTTCGCCAGCCTGATGCGGTGGGCCATCCTTCTGGTGGTCTTCATCGCGGTGCTCGGCATCTTTGGTATTCAAGCCACCAGCCTTGTCGCTGTCCTGGGTGCCGCGTCCCTGGCCATCGGATTGGCCCTGCAGGGCACATTGAGCGATCTGGCGGCCGGCGTGATGCTGATCCTGTTCCGCCCCTACAAGCTGGGGGACTTCGTGGATGTCTCGGGCACCTCGGGCACCGTGAAGGATCTAAACCTCTTCGTGACCGAGCTGGTGACACCCGACAACGTACAGATCATCCTGCCCAACAGCAAAGCCTGGGGCCAGGTGATCACCAATTTCTCTGCCCACGAGACGCGCCGCTGCGATCTGACGTTTGGCATCGACTACGGCGACAATGCGGATCAGGCTATGCAGATCATTCTGGATCTCGCACAGGGCGACGAACGGGTCATGGACGATCCGGAACCCTGGGTCCGGCTGACCAATCTGGGCGACAGTTCGGTGGATCTCACGGCGCGGCTTTGGTGTCAGGCGTCCGACTACTGGGCGCTCAAATTTGATTTCACCAAGGCGGTGAAGGAAGCGTTTGACCAGAACGGCATTTCGATCCCCTACCCGCATTCGGTGGAAATCCAGAAATCCGCCTGACCTGAGACTCTCTTGGCCAGTGCCAAGATGGCGTAGCGCCGGGCCACCTGCGTGACCCGGCGCTTTGCTTTGGTCGGCGTCCGGCCGCCTAGCTGCGCAAAGCCAGATGCTGGGCGATGACATCAATGCCCAAAGCCTTGCCCACGGCGTAGTGCGTCAATTGCCCTGCGTGGACATTGAGCCCGGCCAGCAAGTGAGGATCCTCCTCACATGCGGTGCGCCAGCCCTTGTCCGCGAGGGCGAGCACAAAGGGCATTGTGGCGTTGCCAAGTCCGATCGTCGAGGTGCGCGCGACTGCGCCCGGCATGTTGGCCACGCAGTAGTGCACGATCCCGTCCACGTCATAGATCGGGTCTTCATGGGTTGTCGCCCGCGAGGTCTCAAAACATCCGCCCTGGTCGATGGCCACGTCCACCACGGCCGCACCGGGCTTCATCTCGGACAATTGCGCCCGGCTGACCAGCTTGGGCGCCGCTGCGCCGGGGATCAGAACCGCACCAATGACCAGATCGGCGCTGCGGACCAGCTCAGCCGTGGCGCCCGAGCTTGCAAACTGGGTCGAAAAGACCCCCGCGAAGACGTCATCGAGGTACCGCATCCGGGCCAGCGACCGGTCGAGGACGGTCACCTCTGCACCCATCCCGGCGGCAACGCGGGCCGCATGGGTGCCGACGACGCCGCCTCCGATCACCACGACCTTCGCGGGGCCGACACCGGGGATGCCGCCCATCAGAACGCCGCGCCCGCCATTCACCTTTTGCAGACACCATGCGCCCACCTGCGGCGCCAGACGGCCTGCGACCTCGGACATGGGCGCCAGAAGCGGCAGCCCGCCGGCATCATCAGTCACCGTCTCATAGGCAATGGCCGTGCAGCCCGAGCCCAGCAATTCGTAGGTCTGATCGGGATCGGGCGCGAGATGAAGATAGGTAAACAGCACCTGCCCCGCGCTCAGCCGCGCGCGTTCCACCGCTTGCGGTTCCTTGACCTTCACGATCAGTTCGGCATCTGAAAAGACGGCCTCCGCACGGTCGACCACCTCGGCGCCCACGGCAATATAGTCGGCATCGGGAAATCCGGCCCCGGCCCCGGCGCCGGTCTCCATCAGCACGCGATGCCCGCGCGTGATGGCTTCGCGAACGGCATTGGGGGTCAGACCCACGCGATACTCCTGAGGTTTGATCTCTTTCGGGCATCCGATGATCATGGCGCTCTCCTTCTCCACTGCGTGTCAGTTTGCCACAGATCAGGCGCAAGGAGCGTGGATTCACCTCTGGGAGCACAGGGCGCTTTCGAATAATCTTCGATCAACACGCACTTTGACCGGAGAGTTTTGCCCAAATGAGCCTAGATGCGATAGACCGGCGTATCCTTGCGACCCTTCAGCGCAAGGGTCGCATATCCAATGCGGATCTGTCGGCGCAGGTGAATCTGTCGGCCTCGGCCTGTCATCGCCGGGTCCAGCGGTTGGACAGCGAGGGCTACATACGCGACTACGTCGCGCTGCTGGATGCGCGCAAACTCGGTGTGGCCACGACGGTTTTTGTCGAGATCACCCTGCAGAGCCAGGCCGAGGATCTCCTTGATGCCTTTGAAAAGGCGGTGGCGCGGATCCCCGACGTGCTGGAGTGTCATCTGATGGCGGGCAGCGCGGACTACATCCTGAAGGTCGTGGCAGAAGACACCGAGGATTTTGCCCGGATTCATCGCCAATCGCTCTCGCGTCTGCCGGGCGTGGCGCAAATGCAAAGTTCCTTCGCGCTGCGAACCGTGTTCAAGACGACGGCGTTGCCGGTGTAACGGCTTTCCCTCGCCCGACACCTTGCCCATACTGGGCGGGACGGAGGAGCACGACATGACGGACACCATTCTGATCACCGGCGGCAACGGCAATCTCGGGCGGCTGGTGGCCAGCCAGCTGGAGGATCTGGGCGCACGGGTGGTAAGCTTTGATCTGCCGGGCAGCGAAGGCCCGCACAGTGCGCCCCGCCATGCCGTGGTGCAGGGCGACATCCGCGATACGGATCTGCTGAGCGCCACGCTTGAGACCCACAAGCCCGATGCGATCATCCATCTGGCTTCCCTTCTGTCGGGGTCGTCGGAGGCCAATCCGCAGGCGGCCTGGGACATCAATGCCTCGGCCTCGGTGGCGCTTATGCAGATGGCGCGCGAGAGGATGGAGGGACCGTTCCTGTTTTCGTCCAGTGTTGCGACCTACGGGCCCGGTTTGCCGTCGCCTCTGGCCGTGGACGCGCCGCAATGGCCGGAAACGATCTATGGCGCGACCAAGGTCGCGGTAGAGCGGATGGGCCATTACCTGCGCCGGGTGCACGGCTTTGACTTTCGGTGCCTGCGCTTTCCAATGGTGCTCTCGCCCTTCGCGCCGCCGGCAGCGATGACAGCCTATCCCAGCCATGCCTTCCGGGCGGCGGTTGAGGGCCGTCCGTTCACATTCCCGGTCCATCCCGAAACCGGCATGTCGAACCTGTTTCTCGATGATGTGGTGGCCTCGATTGTGCAGCTGACCCGTGCGGACGGAACGCGGCTGAAAACGCCGGGCTACAACCTGCATGCCTACAGCCTGACGGCGGACGAGATTGCCAAAGAACTCAAGGCGCGGATCCAGGGCTTCACCTGTGATTTCGATCCGAACCCCACTGTGGTGGGGTTTGTCGGCGGCGGCCCGGACGAAATGGACAGCACACCCGCGCGCGAGGAATGGGATTGGGCGCCGCGCTATGATTTCAAAGCCAGTGCCGCGACTTTGCTGGAGCGCCTGGCTGGCGAGTCGGACTAAGTCCAGATTGCATCTGCCTTAAGTCCAGTTTAGAGTCAGGATCGGCGCGGCGGGGTAAACCCCGCCCTAC